>NZ_CP026377.1:3923924-4225764 GCF_002953195.1 Mixta gaviniae
GAACGGCTTCCTGCGCGACATCTGGCAGATGCCGGGCATCGCCGGGACGGTTGATCTGGAGCATATCCGCCATCACTACTACCGCAGCCATAAAACCCTTAATCCCAGCGGCGTCATCTCCCTCGGCCCGACCACTCACTGGGATGAGCCGCACGGACGCGACGAACGCTTTCCGGAATCGGTTTAAGGCGCTGAAACAGGGTAACGGCAGTTACCCTCTTTTCCCCAGCAGACGCGGAATTTCACGCAGGCACCAGGCTTTCGCCTCGCCCATGCTGTCGCGTCGCCACGCCATGATAATGTCGATCTCGCTGGTGGTTTCCGGGCTAACCACGCGCAGTCGCCCTTCGGCGATATCCTGCTCTACCATCGGATAAGGCATGCTCGCTACCCCCAGCCCCGCCAGCAGCGCGCGCCGCTTATCGTCCATGCTGCTTAGCGTCAGGCGCTGTTGCTTATCCAACAGCTGCACCGTCAGCACCGGCCTTTCACGCGCGGTATCCGCCACTGCGATGCCGCGGTACTTCACGCGCGTGGCTTCTGACAGCGGTTCCGGCTCCTGATGAATCGGGTGATCCGGGCTGGCGACGATCACGCTCATGATGCTGTAGAGCTTGCGGGTGTTAATTTCGGTTGAAGCACGGAAGTGGAGATCGGGCGCCACCACGATATCGGCGCGCCCTTGTTCCAGCCGCTCCCACGCGCCTGCCAGCACTTCGGTAACCAGCGAAATTTGTGTATTGGCCTTCTCTGACAGTTTTTCCACCAGCGGGAACAGCGATTCGGTAGGCACCAGCGCTTCGGCGACGATGGTGAGATGTGTTTCCCAGCCGCGCGCCAGCGCTTCCGCATCGGTGGTCAGCTTATCAGCCGCCTCCAGCAGCACCCTGCCGCGTTCCAGCAGCATACGTCCTACATTGGTGAATTTAGTGCGGTGGCCGGAACGATCAAACAGCACCACATCCAGTTCTTCTTCCAGCTTCTGCATGGTATAGCTGAGCGCCGACGGCACACGTCCCAGTTCATCTGCTGCGGCCGCAAAGCTGCCACGCCGATCGATAGCGTCCATCACGCGTAATGCTTCCAGGGTTAACGCCCTATCTTTTGCCATAGCGCTCTCTGTCAGTAATTTTGAATATGCCTGGCAGATTAACTGGCTAACAATCCGCCGTCCAGATATTTACCATGGAAACCTGAGCAGCGCGCTGACGGTAGAGGCAGCCGCTGAGGGAGGTAATCTAACGATGATGACGTCACGCACCGCGCAACAGTGCGGCCAGGCGGATTACGGCTGGCTGCAGGCGCGTTATACATTTTCCTTTGGCCACTACTTTGATCCGAAACTTCTGGGCTACGCGTCGCTGCGCGTGCTGAATCAGGAAGTGCTGGCGCCCGGCGCCGCCTTTCAGCCGCGTACCTACCCGCAGGTGGATATTCTTAACCTGATCCTGCAGGGCGAGGCGGAATACCGCGACAGCGAAGGCAACTACAGCCGCGCCTCCAGCGGCGACGCGCTGTTGATCTCCACGCAGCCCGGCGCAACCTACAGTGAGCTGAACGTTAGCCGCGAAACGCCGCTGACGCGCCTTCAGCTCTGGCTTGACGCCTGCCCGACGCGCGAGAACCCGCTGGTGCAGCAGCTGACGCTGAAGAAAGAGGCGAAGCATCAGTTACTGGTTTCTCCCGACGGCGAGAACGGCAGCCTGCAGGTGCGCCAGCAGGTTTGGATCCATCACATTCAGCTGGCGCCCGGTGAACGCTGGCAGCAGCCGCTGCAAGGCTCGCGCGCCTGGCTGCAATCAATTCACGGCGCTTTTCAGACGCTGACGGCGAACGGCGAGCGGGAAACGCTGGGCTGCGGCGACGGGGCGTTTATCCGCGATGAGAGCAGCCTTAGCATTGAGGCGCAAACCCCGCTACGCGCGCTGGTAGTCGATCTGCTGGCGTAGCAAAAAACGGCGCGGCGCTGAGGCCTGTCTGCTGACGTAATAAAAAACGGGGCGGCGCGGGTGGCCATTCTGCTGAGGGAGTAAAAGCGGGGCGGTGCTGAGGCCAGCCTGCTGGCGTAATAAAAAACGGGGCGGCACTGAGGCCGCCCCTGAAGCGTTATTTCAGAAGGGTAAAGGCGGTGGTGACATGCTTCACCCCGCTCACCCGGCTGGCGATATCCGCCGCCGCGGTCGCTTCCGACGGCGTTACCAGGCCCAGCAGGAACACTTCGCCGTTCTCGGTGGTCACCTTCACGTTGGAGGATTTCACCTGATCGCTGCCCAGCAACTGCGAGCGCACTTTGGTGGTGATCCAGGTATCGGACGACGCGGTGCCCAGCGTCACTTTCGGCCCCTGACGAATTTCGTTATAGACCTCCGTCGCGCCATCCACGCCTACCGCGATCTGCTTCGCGCGCTCCGCCACTTCGCTGCTCGGTGCCTGGCCGGTCAGCAGGACTTTGCCCTGATAAGCGGTCGCGACGATATGCGCGTCGTTTTTAATCTGCTGATCTTTCGCCAGCGCGTTGCTGACGCGCAGCTCCAGCGTGCCGTCATCCACCTGCGTGCCGACGGTGCGCGGATCGGTCGCCGTCTTGGTCGCGACAGCCGCGCTGCCGACTACCACGGCGGCGCAGCCCTGTAATACCAGGGCGGCAAGAATCACTGCCAGTGCCGATAATGCTTTCATTGCATCTCCTTATTTATTCCTGGTGTGGAAACAGAGTGTTATCAATCAAATCACACAGGCAATTCACGGTCAGCATATGCATCTCATGAATCCTGGCGCTTCTGTGTGATGGAATGCGAATCTCCACATCCTGCGGTCCCAGCAGACCAGCCAGTTCGCCACCGTCATAGCCGGTCAGGGCGATGATAGTCATATCGCGTGTGACCGCCGCCTCAACCGCCTTCACGATATCCCGGCTGTTGCCGCGGGTTGAAATCGCCATCAGCACATCGCCGGTCTGTCCCAGCGCACGCACCTGCTTGGCGTAGACTTCGTTGTGCAGCCGGTCGTTGCCGATCGCGGTCAGCAATACGTTATCCGCGCTCAGCGCCAGCGCTGGCAGGCTGGGACGCTCCGCTTCGTAACGGTTAATCATGCTGGCGGCGAAATGCTGCGCGTTGGCCGCCGACGTGCCGTTGCCGCAGCAGAGGATCTTGTTGCCGTTCAGCAATGATTGCACCATGGTGATCGCCGCGCGGGAAATCGCGTCGGGCAGCGCCTCTGCGGCGGCGATCTGCGTTTGTATACTTTCCGTAAAACAGGCTTTAATTCTTTCCAGCACACTACCACCTGGTTCTAATTGTGGGCTTGAAACGCATCGGGCAGCCATGACAGCTGCTGCCCGGTAATGGCGACCACGTCGAAACGACAGTCAACCGTATCAAAACTGGCGTTGCGCGCCGCCAGCCACAGGGCCGCGCTGCGCAACAGCTTCTGCTGCTTGCGCCAGGTCACACTCATCGCCGCGCCGCCAAAACGCGCGTCGCGACGGTAGCGTACCTCGACAAACACCCACTGTCGCCCGTCACGCATAATCAAATCAAGCTCGCCAACGCGATAACGCACGTTGGCGGCGACGAAAACCAGCCCTGCCTGCTCCAGATGACGCCGCGCCATGCACTCATAGCGCGCGCCCTTTTGCTGGCGGCTTAGCCGGCCGGGACCACCTGTCCCTGACGATACTGGCTCCATGTCAACTTCCTGTTGATAACGCAATCCTGCGTGGCGCTCAGCTGGCCGGTGTTGCCGTCGATATGGAAACCGGGCATCTGGCGCATTTCGCTGAAGTGGTTAGCCAGCGTCCAGGCGTCAATGCCCATCGCATAGAGGCGAACCAGCGAGTAATCGTTGTTAAAGCTACGCGCCGCCTGCTGCATCAGGCCCGGGTTGGCGCCCGACAGCAGCGGAATGTCGCTGAACTGCAAGCCCTCCATCTCCAGACGGAAGTCGGGGCCCGCGCCCGCCTGAAAACTGCGGGAGCTGGCGTAGAGCGCCACGTTGCTGCGGCTGCTGACGCGCATGGCGATCATCGGTTTGATCAGCTGCAGTTCGCCCTGCGCCGCCACGATATAGACCGCATCCACGCTGCCGCCGCTGCTGGCGGCGGTTTCTGTCGGCGCGCTGCTCTGCGGCGCCGGGATGGCCAGGCCGGCGATGGTCACGCCCTGCGGCTCGCTGGGCGCCGCGGCGACCGGCGTGCCGCTCAGGCTAATGCCCGCGCCGCTGTTGATGCCCTGCTTCAGCTC
Organism: Mixta gaviniae; assembly: GCF_002953195.1. GTDB lineage: Bacteria > Pseudomonadota > Gammaproteobacteria > Enterobacterales > Enterobacteriaceae > Mixta > Mixta gaviniae. Next base: position 3,928,169 of record NZ_CP026377.1, read on the forward strand.
GGCAGTCGAGCCGAACGCCTGCTGCAGCACCGTGCCGCCGCCCAGCGTTTGCCACTCCTGCGCAAAGGCTTTACTCACGCGATCGCCCAGCGAGCTGCGCGGCACCAGCATCAGCGGCATACGCTTGCCCTGCTGCCAGATATGATGCGCGGCGTCTCGCGCTTCGTCTTCAGGAGAAAGCGCAAAGTAACAAAGATTCGGATGGTTCTGGATCGTTTCCGGCTCGTTCAGCGCCAGCACGTTCAGCGGCGTAGAAGAATCAGCCACCTGCTGCACGTTGTTTTTCAGCAGCGGGCCGACGACCAGCGTCGCGCCATCCTGCTGCGCCTGGGCAATCACCTGCTGGATCGGCTGCGAGCTGGTGTCATAGACTTTCACCTCGGCGTTGCTGGCCGGCGCGGTGGAGACCGGCGTGGCGGCCTGCGGCTGGGGCTGGGCCTGCGGTTGAGGCTGAGCATCGGCATTGTCAGCCGGCGCGGCGGACGGGCTGACCACGGCATTGGCGTCACTCTTCTGCGCGCCGTCGGCTGCCGGCGCAGCGGCGCTCTGGGCGTTATCAGCCGCGCCTGCGCCGTTCTGCGCGCCATCGTTGGCCAGCGACACCGGATTCTGCGCGCTGCCGACCGCAGGCGCGGGCGCCGCATTCAACAGGCCGTTTTTCGCGTCGTTAAACCCTTTCTGGATCGCGCTGGCGAAAACCTGCGCCTGGCCGCTTAACGGCAGCAGCAGCGCGATCTTACCGGTGGAGGCGGGCTGGAAGTTTTGTACCTGGCTGAGCGCGGTAGGCAGCGTTTTCGCCGCCGGGTTTTGCGGATAACGCGTCTGCCAGTCGCTGATGCCCGCTTTCAGCATATCGGGATCGGTGCGGTTGGCTTTGTAGATATTGAGCAGGTCGAGCCAGCCCTGCAGCGTATTTTCATCGGCGTTGATCACCAGGCTGCTCATCTGCTCCGGCGGCAGCTGCTGCAGCGCCTGCCAGGTGGCGTCGATATTATCCTGATGTGCTTTATCGCTCAGCAGCGGCTCCTGGGCGATCAGCGCGCGCACCAGATCGAGCGACGGACGCCCCTGGCTGGCGGCGATCTTCAGGCCGTAATAACGTTGCTGCTGATCTTTCGACATCGCGGCGGGATCAAGCTTCGCCAGAATGCCCTGCGCGTTGGCGATATCCTGGCTGCCGAGGCGCAGCTGCGCGGTCAGCAGCTGCAGCTCAAGACGCTGCACGTCGCTCAGCTGCTGAGGAAGCTGGCTCATCTGCTGGTTTGCCTGGGGATACTTCCCTTCATTCAGCAATGCACGTATCGCAAGTAATTGCCAGTCAGCCTTGTTATCATCTGGGCTTTGCTGCACCTGCTGCAGATAATAGTCGGATGTGCCCGTTGCCGGTCCTTGCACGTTTACCGTGGGGGCCTGCGGCCCCTGGCCGGTACAGGCTGCCAGGATCAGGCCAGCCAGCAGAACAGGCACGAAGCGTCCTGCTTTTTTTCGAACGACTTTTGAAGGAAGCATACTGTATCCAGTAAGTTTTTTTCAGGATGCTCAATATTAAATCGGCAATTCGGATGAAACAATGAAACAACACGATCGGGCAGAGATTTCTGCCAGCACGCTCTATATCGTTCCTACTCCGATAGGCAACCTGGGCGACATCACCCAGCGGGCGCTGACGGTGCTTACGAGCGTCGATCTGGTGGCTGCGGAAGATACACGTCATACCGGACTGTTGCTACAACATTTCGCCATCAATGCGCGACTGTTCGCATTACACGATCATAATGAACAGCAAAAGGCGGAGCTGCTGCTGAACAAGCTGCAGGAGGGGCAAAGCATCGCGCTGGTCTCCGACGCCGGCACGCCGCTGATTAACGATCCTGGCTATCATTTGGTGCGCCGCTGCCGCGAGGCGGGCATCCGCGTGGTACCGCTGCCCGGTGCCTGCGCCGCTATCGCCGCGCTGAGCGCCGCCGGCCTGCCTTCCGATCGTTTCTGCTATGAAGGCTTTCTGCCGGCGAAAAGCAAGGCGCGCTGCGATACCCTGCGCGCGCTGGCGCAGGAGCCGCGCACGCTGATTTTTTATGAGTCCACCCATCGCCTGCTCGACAGCCTGCGCGATATGGTCAGCGAGCTGGGCGCCGATCGCTACGTGGTGCTGGCGCGCGAGCTGACCAAAACCTGGGAATCGATTCAGGGTGCGCCGGTGGCGGAACTGGTGGCGTGGATTGAAGAGGATGAAAACCGCCGCAAAGGCGAGATGGTGCTGATTGTCGAAGGGCATCGCACCGATGAAGAGGCGCTGCCGGCCGAGGCGCTGCGCACGCTGGCGCTGCTGCAAAAAGAGCTGCCTCTGAAAAAAGCCGCCGCGCTGACCGCGGAAATCCACGGCGTGAAGAAAAACGCGCTGTATAAATATGCGCTCGAGCAGCAAGAAGGATGACAAAGCGGTCAGAATGACCTATCATCCGCGCCGAAGCTGACCAGACAGTCGCCGCTTTGTCGTCGTCCTCCTTCGGGGGAGACGGGCAGAGGGGAGGAAAGTCCGGGCTCCATAGGGCAGGGTGCCAGGTAACGCCTGGGAGGCGCAAGCCTACGACCAGTGCAACAGAGAGCAAACCGCCGATGGCTCACTCGTGAGTACAGGTAAGGGTGAAAGGGTGCGGTAAGAGCGCACCGCGCGGCTGGCAACAGTTCGTGGCACGGTAAACTCCACCCGGAGCAAGGCCAAATAGGGGTTCACATGGTACGGCCCGTACTGAACCCGGGTAGGCTGCTTGAGCCAGTGAGCGATTGCTGGCCTAGATGAATGACTGTCCAAGACAGAACCCGGCTTACCGGTCAGCTTCACTCTTTAGAAAACCCCGCTTCGGCGGGGTTTTTGCTTTCTGGGCGCTAAGATGAATGAGTGTCCACGACGCTTTCTATGAAAGAACGCGGCTTACCGGTCAGCTTCACGCGACGGCGGGTTTTTTGCTGTTATAACCGGCTCAGGCAGTCCAGCGCCACCGCTTTAAAGCTGTCAAAATCTGCGCTGTCGCGCAGGCGCGTCATTGCGCGCTCACGCATAAAGGTGACGAACAGATCATAGATCGCCATCGCCTCCTCATAATCATCCTTACTGATGGCCAGCAGGAAAATAACGTATGCCGTCTCCTCACCCCACACGATGCCGTGCGGCGCCAGCACGGTATAGACCACGCTTTTTTTCGCCAGCAGGCCCAGCGAGTGCGGCAGCGCTATCCCCTCGCCCAGCATAGTGCTAAGGATCGCCTCGCGCTCCTCGACCGAGGAGTAAAACGTCTTATCAACGAACCCTTCCTCTTCAAGCTGCTGGCAGAGCAGACGGAACAGCTGCGCCTGATCCATTGGTCGGTCGATAACGCGGAAATGGCGCGCGTCGAAAAACTTTTCCAGCATGTAGGGCCGGGTGCGATCCACCAGTACCAGCTTACCGAGCTGCTCCAGCTGATAATCGGTGGGAAACGGCGACATTACCACTACCGGCTTGCCCTTTTCGCCAAGCCGTACGGTGGAGATAATGAAATCCTCTTCGATAGCGGCCTGCACTTCATATTCCCGCAGCGAGATAATGCGCGTCACCACCAGCTGCGGGTATTTACGCAGCAGCATCGCCTGGATCATGCGCACGGTAGAGTTGCCGGTGTCGCACACCAGCAGCACCTCGGGATGACGCTGATAACCCACGTTATAGTGACGCTCCAGCCCCACCCCAATATGCAGCACCAGGAAGCCGATCTCATTTTCGCTGATAACGTAGGGGGTGTATTTGCTCCAGCTGGAGACCGCCGCCAGCGTGACGTCGTAGGCCATCGGATAGTGCTGTTTGATATTGGAGAGCAGCGGATTGGGTATGGTTATCTGATAGCGCACGCGGGTAATCATGGTTTTAATGTGCGTCAACAGATCGGCGCGCAGCTGCTGGTCATCCTGCAGGTTGTAGTTGTAGTGGGTATTGATGTAACTAAGGATGTAGTTGACCAGCGAATCACCGTCATCGGCGCTGATGGCGCTGGGCGCGATCTCCTCGACGCGACGCGCGGCAATATTCAGACGTAGCCAGGCCTCTTCCGCCGGCGCAATCGCCTTGCCGGCAATCGGACGCATCAGGTTGATAATGTGACGCGCCGCTTCATAAACGTCCTTATCCACCTCTTCGGCGCTGAAATCGGAAAGTGGATAGCCTTCGCTGATGCGCCGTACCGCTACCGCGCAATAGAGACGCAGGTAAAGCTCACCCTCGTCGGTCATACGAATATTGAAGCGGCTGAAACAGTGCTGCAGCAGCGGCTGTAGCGTCAGCAGCATACCGCTGTTCAGCGCTTCCATCTGTAACAGCGGGCTTTCGCTGTTCTCCTGCGCAATCTGATACAGCAGGTCGGTCAGGCAGGTGCGGATCGCCATCTCGCTGCCGAACAGCTTCATGCCGTAGCGCGGGCGCGCTTCAATGGTGAGCTGATAACGGCTAAGCCACTCCCGCACTTCGGCCATATCGCTCTGCAGGGTGGCGCGGCTGACGAACCACTCTTCCGCCAGATCTTCCAGCTTGATGGCCCAGGCGGAAGTGAGAAAGCGCGTCAGCAGATAGTGGATGCGCTCGTTCGAGGTGCGCGGCACGCGTAGCCGCGCCGGCGTCTGCTGACGCAGCCGCTGGTAACGCGCCGGATCGTGAATGCGCAGCTGATAGCCCTCGCCGCGGCTGAGAACAAACAGCGCGCCATGTTCGGCCAGCATCTCGTTCAGCATATTGATGTCGGTGCGCACTGTGCGTGTAGAGACAGAAAAGCGCCGCGCAAGCTCATCCTGCGGCAGCGTTTCGCTTTGCAGCGTATCGAACAGTTGCGCCAGTCGCTGGTTTGGGAATCTCACGGCCGCTTTCTCCTGCTGGCAGCGCCCCGGCGCTGCGAATTAACCTGTCAGGCCGCCATCAAGGCACGATCACCATCTGCGATGGCGCGCCGATGCCAATATAGTCGTCGCTGAAATGGAGTTTTCCGCTCTCTGCGTCCCGCTGAAAACGGGTGATGTTATCGCTGCGCTGATTCAGCACGTAGAGCGTCCGTTCATCCGGCGACAGCGTTAAGGTGCGCGGATAGTCGCCACGCGTCCAGATATGTTCAACCAGCGTTAACGCGCCATCCGCGCCGGCCTGAAAATGGGCGATGCTGTTATGCAGCCGGTTCAGCACATAGAGCTGTTTTCCGGCTTTATCGATCGCCAGCCCGGAGGCGAAACTGGTGCCTTTATAACCCGGCGGCAGCGAGGAAACCGTCGCGCCTTCGGTCAGCAGGCCGGTTTCGCGGTTTAGCCGATAGCGGGTCAGCGTCGACGCCTCTTCGTTAATCAGGTAAAGCGATGCGCCATCCGGCGTAAAGACGAAGTGCCGCGGCCCGGCGCCTGCTGAAGAGGCGGCGATCCACGGCGGCGTATTCGGCGTCAGCTTGCCCTGCTGATCGATCCGGTATTGATAAATGCGATCCAGCCCCAGGTCAGTGCTGAACAGATAGCGGCCGGAAGGATCGCTGGCGATCATATGCGCGTGCGGCCCGTTATGATCGCTGACAGCGAAGCTGCCTTCAACGGCAGCCTGCGGCTGCGCGGCACCGGGCGGACCCTGATGCTGTTTGCTGTCGCGCGCCGCCTCCAGCCCGCCGTCGGCGCGCACCGGCAGCACCGCGATGCTGCCGCTGACATAGTTCGCCACCAGCAAAAATTTGCCGTCAGGCGTCAGCGAAAGGTAGACCGGGCCGCTGCCCTCTGTGCCGACCTGGTTAATTTCTGTCAGGCCGCCCGCCTTATCCAGCCGCAGAGCGGTAACGGTACCGGGATCGCTTTCGCTGGCGACATAGAGCGTGTCGCCCCGCGCGTTCACCGTCAGCTGCGCGGCATTGGCCAGATGGCTGACCACGGTTTTGTCGTGCAGCGAGCCGTCCGGCGCTATGCGGAAACGGTACACGCCCTCGCCGTGCGGTTGATAGGTGCCGACAAAAGCCCAGGGCGCGGCCTCCGCCAGCGGCGCAACGCTGATTAATACCATAAGAACAGGAAACAGTCGCATCGCTTTTTTCCTCATTTCTGGCGCGTTCGCCGCTGGCGACGCGGGTTAACCTACCAGCTTTTTGGTGATGGCCAGCAGCGTTCTGACATCGTCAGGGCGCGTGTCGCCGGTCGCGTTATCCATGATCGAGCTGTAGATATGCGGAATAATTTTGCTCACGCCAGCATCCAACGCAATCTGCAAAATCGTCGCATAGTTGTCCAGATCGATGCCGCCGGTCGGCTCCAGCCAGAAGTCGTGCTTCGCACAGGCCTGCGCCACCGCCGTAAACTCATCCACCGCTTTCAGGCCGCCCATCGGAAAATATTTAATGGAGCTGCCGCCCATATCTTTCAACATCGCGATGGCGGTTTCCACCGGCACCACGGCGTCCGGCGCCTGCGCGCTCAGCGGGCCGGTGGAGATCTTGACCCGGCCGGGCGTGCCGGTGGGCGACACCAGACCGTTCACCACCGTTTGCTGCTGACCCAGCAGGGCGCGGCTGGTGGCGACGCCGGTAAAGACCTGGTTAACATGCTGCGGCTGCACTTCGCGGCTGATTTCGCTGACCATCGCCGACTGGCGCGGATCGCCGGCGCCGAGGCCGACGGAAAGGGCGTTATCGATAAGCGCGGCGTATTCGCGCATATCTTCGACGGCGCTCTCTACGCTGGCGTAGTTTTTCGACAGCACGCCGACCAACACGTGGCCCTCGGCCGCCTGCCAGATCGCCTGCGCGTTGGCTTTTGAGCCTGCCAGAACGTTCAGACAGACCCGGTTTTGATAAAAATCAGGCGTTAGCTTCATGCTTGTTTCGCTCCTGTAATCAGTGCCTTAATGCTAAGGAAAATGGTATTAAGCTGTTCCGGCGTCACGCTGCGCACGTCCGCCTCCACAATGCCCTCGTTGGCTTTGTAGCCACGGAAATAGATTGCAATTGCGCCCTCTTTCAGCGCCTGCACCAGCTCGCCGGTGGTCTGCCCGATCGCCGCCTCGTCAAAATGGATCTCCGCCCGGGCAATATCGCGGCCCGCCGCATCCCATACCACGCGCGCGGTGACGCCGTTCAGGCCGTTCAGGCTATCGATAAAGGGCGTCATTTTTTCTACCATCTGCGCCCCGCTCTCTTTTTCGCGCGTCAGGTAGTTTTCGATCGCCTGCGTCAGGCCAAGAATGCCCTCTTTGCCGACCTTCATCGCCCGCCCGATACCCGCTGACTGGCGTTTTACCCACTCTACATACTGCTGTTTGCCCACCACCAGGCCACTGGTTGGCCCTTCGATCGCTTTGGCGCCGCTGTAAATCACCAGATCCGCCCCCTGCTGGTAGTAACGCTGCAGATCTTCTTCCGCCGCCGCGTCGACAATCAGCGGCACGTTATGCTGGCGCGCCACTGCTGCTGCCTGTTCAACGCTAAGATGGCTTTTTTTCACGCAGTGGTGCGATTTTATATACATGATCGCTGCCGTTTGCGGCGTTACTGCGGCGGATAACTGCTCAGCGGAGCATTCGTTGGCGTAGCCCGCCTCCACCAGACGGCCGCCACCCAGCGTCACCATGGTGCCGACCGGCGCGCCGTAGTTAACGTTATGCCCTTTCGGCAGCACAATCTCATGCGGCACCGTCAGCGCGGCGGCGTGCAGGTTATCCAGCAGCCAGCGATCATCTTTAACAATCACCGCCGCCACCGACTGCGCAATACCCGCCGAGGCGCAGGAGACCACCACCGCATTCTCCGCGCCGAGCAGCCCGGCGATATAAGCGCCGGTTTTGTCGACTAAATCCTTGATTTCAAAATAGTGATTCAGGCCATACTTTACCGTCTCCACCACATCCGCCGACGGCGTGGAGACGCCCAGAATGGTCATGCGCCCGGAGGCGTTGATCACCTGCTTCAGGCCATACTTTTCATACATTGAAGACATGATTTGCTTTCCCTTCGTCGGTAACGTTCCACTGCCCGGCGACGACCGCCGCCAGCGGCACAAAATGGTGATGGCCCAACACGCTTTCCCCTTCTGAATCGTCCAGCGGGCGCGGCGCATCGCTAAAGGTAAAGAGCGTGAGATCGGCGTCGTAGCCCGGCGCCAGCCGCCCTTTACGCTTCAGGCGCAGCCCCTCCGCCGCTTTCCAGGTGACGCAGTCGATAATCTGCGGCAGCGTCATCCCCACGCTGAAGAATTTCGACATCACGTGTGCGAGACTTCTTACCGGGCCGTCAATGCGGTTGCGACAGTAAATGTCGGAGCTAATGGTGTCGGGCAGGATGCCTTGCGCGATCGCCTGACGCGCCACCTCAAAGCTGAAGCTGGCGCTGCCGTGGCCCACATCCAGCCGCACGCCGCGCGCGATCGCCTTTTTCACCGACAGGCGCAGTTCGCCGGCGGGCGTCAGGATCCGGTTGGGCTTGCCGTTATAGCAGTGGGTAATGATGTCGCCGGCGGTAAGCAGTTCGGCAATTTCGTCGAGATTGGGCGGGTTGTTGCCGATATGCACCATCAGCGGCAGATCGCCGTTTTCGCGCTGGATCTCTTTCGCTATTTGCAGCGGACGCACGCCGTTCTGCCCCACCACGCTGCTGCTGATGCGTGCTTTAATGCCGAGGATAAAATCCGGCAGGCGCTGTAGCGCATCACGTACGGCGACGTTATCGATCTGGCTCAGGTCAGCCAGCTCATTCTGCGTCACGATGCCGGTGCGGGCGATGTTCAGCAGCGCATAAACCTGCGTCGCCGCCTGGCGCGTCAGCTGCCAGAAATCGTCGATATCCTCCGCGCCGGTGCTGCCGGCGTCCACCACCGTGGTAACGCCCGTCGCGACGCCGATACGATCCGCTTCGTCGTGATAAATCGGTGATTTCGGGTAGCAGTGGACATGAGAATCGATCCAGCCTGCGCTGACCCATACCGTGCCATCCAGCACCTTTTCCTGCTTCGCCGCACCGGCCACCTCGCCGACCGCGGCGATTTTTCCATCCTGAATGGCGATATCGACCAGCCGTTCATCCACCAGCCTGGCGCGCCGAATAATCAGATCAAACATGAGAACCCCTTCTGGCGGGCCGGCCATTAACCGCAGGCCCGCAGTGAATTACAGCGCCACCGGGAAGATCGCGCCCAGCACCATCGCGCCGAGGATGGCGCCGCCGGTGATCGGCTTACCCCAGAGATAGAACAGCAGCGCGCCAATCAGCGAGCCGAGGCCAATAGGAATGGAAGCGCCCATGGCGGAGAGGATGATCAGCGGCCCGAGGAAACGGCCGGAGGCGTTACCGGCGCCCATCATCACGTCCGCCCCGTAGGTGGAATCGCTCTGGTTGATGGTGAATTTGCGCGCCAGAATAATGATGTAGCCGATCGCCAGGCCGATAACGAGACCGGTCAGCAGCGAGGCGGCGAAATTAGCCACCGGAAAGACGATACCGGCGCCCAGCAGCAGCGCCGGCACCCCCAGCCCGACGCCGGTCTGGATGGCACCGCCGATATCCAGGATGCCCACCAGCGACCCTTCAATGATGCGCGCGAACAGGAAGCTGGCGCCGAAGGCGGCGACCGCGCCGTACACGCCGGTCTCCATGCCGGCGCGCAGCATCGAAACGAAGGCCACTTCGTTAAACGCGCCGATGCCGTAGAGGTAGTACATATGGGTACCGGCGAATACGCCGGCGGACAGCAGGCCGACAAAGATCGGGAAGGACCAGTCCGCGTACCAAAATCCGCTTTTTGTTTCGTTCATCGTTATGCTCCCGGTTATTTTCCGCTCAGTCCGTTGTGGATCAGCTCAAGCCAGTTCGGCACGCCCGCGTGGAACGATTCCAGCAGTTTGATATCGAATCCGCGGAAGAAGCCGCTCAGTACGAACAGCAGCACGATAGAGACCATCATCACCTTAGTGACCTTGTTCCAGCCGCTCTCTTCCACCCCTTTGCCGATCAGGATGCCCAGCACCAGGCCCGGTACGGCGTTACCCATGATCAGCTGCGCCAGACCGCCGAAAATCGTTGCCCAGAAGCCCGATTTCTTACCGGCGTCGATCGCCGCCAGCCAGAAGATCACCGGCATCACGGTGTTAACCAGCAGGTTGGCCGCCGGCACCAGCACTTTCACCGCCGTCACCTGCAGCGCCTCCGGCACCGCTGACGCGGTGGAGTTGAGGAAGGCGACCACGAACATGCCGATAAGGCCGCAGGCGATGGCCATTTTTTTCGGATCGTGCAGCGTTTCCGCCACGTTGCGGTTTTTCACCATCAGCGCCGCTGCGCCCCAGTTGGGGATAATGCGGTGATCCACATCTTGGGTGAAGGAGCCGGCCGCAACCGAGGAGGCCCATGCGTTGAAGAAGAAGCCGAGACCAAAAGAGAAGTGAGAGGCGGGATCGCCCTCACAGGAGTTGAGTTCGCCCAGTGTTCGAAATGCGCCCATGCCCTGCGAGGTTGGCGCATGGAACATGCGCGCGGCGCCGGCGCCCACGCCCACGCCCACCAGCCCGCCGATGACCAGCGACTTAAGCAAAATAATTAAAAACATCAGTCTTTCCTTATGTCTTATCGCCCAACGTTTTTAGTGCGCTACCGTAAACTCCACCTTGTCAGTATCAATCACGGTAACGTTGACGGTGATCTCCAGCTCCACGCTGAAATGCCGTCGCTCGCGCGGCAGAAAGAAAAACAGAAATTTCTCCTTTCTGACGCTCTGCTGCGCCCGGATAACCTTTACGTCCTGTGGTTCGATGCGCAGCAAAATTTTGTTTGTCGATTGCAGCACCTGGTGCTGAACGTGGCTAAGGGCATCGGCAAAGGCTTTGCCTCGCGTATCGCCTTTGCCCTTAACGAGAACTGAAGTCGTGAAATGTTCTTTCATACTCAGCTGCCGTACTTTTTATTCCAGGCCTGCACCAGCTTTTCGCCCAGCTCCTCTTTATCCATAAAGCCGAAACCCAGCACCGTTGCACCTTCATTAATCGCCGTGACCCCCTCATCAACCGAGCGCATGCCATGCCTGGCCTTGTAGCCATATTTGTTTTGCGCCGTAATCGCGCCGGCGCCGCCGCTGCCGCAAAAGGAAATGCCGAAATCGGCGTTTTCCGCTTTCATAACGTCGCCCAGCTTCATATCCGCCGCGACGCCCGGCACTACCACTGCGCGACCGCCCGCTTTTTCGATACCGGCCGCCACTTTTTGCCCTTTACCTAAACGATCGCCAATCACTACGGTTACCATACTGCGTTCCTTCTGTTGTCTTTGCTGACGGCAGGCGGCGCTGCGCCGGCCTGGTTATGAATTCGCTTTTGCCACTTCGATATGTACCGAAAGCAGCCACGCCTCTTCACGCGGCAGATTGCCGAACAGATCGACCACCTGCTGCGCCAGCCGCATCGATGCCGGCGAGATATCTTCGAACAGTTCGGCTTCGACTTCCGGCAAGGGTTCGCCGGTTAACGATCGCAGCGCCATGGCGCGTACGTGGGAGGCCAGCATCTGCTGCTGCACCGCATTCGGATAAATAGCCTCAGCGGTAAAGAGCGCCTCGATCTGTTTCATTACCCGCCCGGCGAGCGCCGCGATTTCCGCGTCATCTGCCGGCTTCAGTTCCGCTACGTTATTCACCTTCCCCACTCCTGATTAACTGACGTTCCATTTTTTCGTGTTAAAAACAAAGTAGCGTTATCCTCTGCCGGTTTGTAGACCGACTTTTTCCGCCTGAAAGTGGAAATAGGCGCACAGAAGGTGCGTGAAGTCGCAAAAAAAGTATTTCGTGCAGTAATGAACCCGGAAAGGATTATTTCGTGCAGGAGGCTGGGGTAATATGCATAAAAATTTAAGGCATTGATAAACAGCGGTAAGCGTAAGAAGGCAAGGCAGAGTAACAATAAGTAATTGTGATGAATGGCGCAGGAAAGATAATTTTATTACCTGAAGATAACCGGTGATTAACTGTTTATAACGGCGGGTTTTCCGGAAATTGACGCAAAAAAAAGCCGGACGTGTGAAACGCCCGGCATCATTATTTAACGCTTACTGTCCGGCGATACTCATTTCCGGCAGCAGTACGGAGCCGCACTGAATATTGCTGCGCGTTTCGATATCGTTGCCGACGGTGACGATATTGCGCCACATATCCTTCAGGTTGCCGGCAATGGTGATTTCGCTTACCGGATACTGGATTTCACCGTTTTCTACCCAGAAGCCCGCCGCGCCGCGCGAGTAATCGCCGGTAATGCCACTTACGCCCTGGCCCATCAGTTCGGTTACCACCAGGCCTTTGCCCATCTGTTTCAACAGATCGTCGAAGCTGCTGCCCTGGCCGGCGATGCGCCAGTTATGGATGCCGCCGGCGTGGCCGGTGCTTTGCAGCCCCAGCTTGCGTGCGGCATAGCTGGTCAGCAGCCAGGTTTGCAGCACGCCATCTTTAATAATTTCGCGATCCTGCGTGCGCACGCCTTCGCTGTCGAACGGCGTGGAGGCCAGCCCCTTCAGCAGGTGCGGCCGCTCTTCAATGGTGAGCCATTCCGGCAGGATCTGCGTGCCCATCGCATCAAGCAGGAAGGTAGATTTGCGGTAGACGCTGCTGCCGCTGATCGCGCCGACCAGATGCCCAAACAGGCCGGTGGCCACTTCTGGCGCGAACAGCACCGGCGCTTTCATCGTCGGCAGCTTACGCGGCGCCAGACGAGAAAGGGTGCGCCGCGCGCACTCCTGGCCTACCCATTCCGGCGACTGCAGATCGCTTATCGCCCGGCCGATGGTGTAGGCGTAATCGCGTTCCATATCGCCTTCCGCTTCGGCAATGACGCAGCTGGAGAGCGAATGGCGGCTGGAGCAGTAGCTTTGCAACATGCCGTGGCTGTTGCCGAACACTTTAATTCCAACGTGGCTGTTGAAGCTGCCACCTTCGGTGTTGGTGATGCGCGTATCCGCCTGCAGCGAAGCCTGCTCGGCGCGTGCCGCCAGCTCGATCGCTTTATCAGGATCGATCTCCCACGGATGGAAAAGATCGAGATCCGGCGCATCGAACGCCAGCAGTTCGCGATCGGCCATGCCGGCGAAAGGATCGGGAGAGGTATAGCGGGCGATATCCACCGCCGCCTGCACGGTGCGTTTGATCGCATCGGGGCTGAGATCGGTGGAGGAGGCGCTGCCCTTGCGGTTTTGCCAGTAAACGGTGATACCCAGCGCGCCATCGCTGTTGAACTCGACGTTTTCTACCTCACCATAACGCGTACTGACGCCGATACCCGTCGTTTTACTGACCGCCACTTCCGCGCCGTCGGTGCCCGCTTTCGCCAGTTCCAGCGCCTGGGAGACAGCCTGCTCCAGCACTTTACGTTGTTCTGCAACCTGAGTAAGTATTTTCATTGACCTACCATAATATGATGAGTACGGTCTGCCGCGCTGGCTTAGCCTTGAACCAGATAATGCACGGCAACGCGTGAGTTGTATCCTTATCTGGAGTCTAACAGACTCAGAGAACAATTTCGCAGTAGCCGCGTAACCTGATAGCATTAGCCTCTTTTTCAGGAGCCTGATAATGACGAAACACCCCGAAGAGTGGCTCGACGACGTACCGGATAATCACGAAGAAGAAGATGAAGAGATCATCTGGGTCAGTAAGAGTGAGATTAAACGTGACGCCGAAGAGCTGAAACGCCTCGGCGCGGAGATAGTGGAACTGGGGAAAAACTCCCTCGACCGCTTGCCGCTGGACGAAGAGCTGCGTGACGCCATTGAGCTGGCGCAGCGCATTAAGAAAGAGGGCCGCCGCCGTCAGCTGCAGCTGATCGGCAAACTGCTGCGCGCGCGCGATCCCGATCCGATCTACCAGGCGCTGGATAAGCTGAAGAACCGGCATAACCAGCAGGTGGCGCTGTTCCACAAGCTGGAAGCGATGCGCGATCGTCTGGTGGAACAGGGCGACGACGCGATTGCCGAGGTGCTGAACCTCTACCCACACGCCGATCGTCAGCAGCTGCGCAGCATGATCCGCAACGCGCAGAAAGAGAAAGCAGCCAATAAGCCGCCCAAGGCCTATCGGCAGATCTTCCAGTATCTGCGCGAACTGGCGGAAACGGTCTGACCGCCGCCGCGTTACGCCCTTGCCACCGGGCGTAACCGGCCCGCTTCTCTCTGCCCGCGCCTTTCACGACGCGGGCGGCTAATCCGCGACTATTTCCCCAGGCGATCCAGCAGCTTCTGATGAATGCCGCCAAAGCCGCCGTTACTCATCACCAGAATATAGTCGCCCGAATGCGCGTGCTTAGCGATGGTCTCTACCAGCGCATCGATATCGGCGCTCCAGAAGGCGGGCTGAATGCAGGCGTCCGCCACTTCCGCCACCTGCCACGGAATGTGGTGCGGCTGATAGAGGAACACTTCGTCGGCGCGGCCCAGCGCGGGGGCCAAATCCTCTTTGCTGACGCCAAGCTTCATGGTGTTGGAGCGCGGCTCCAGCACGGCGAGGATGCGCGCGGTGCCGCCGACCTTGCTGCGCAGCGCCGCCAGCGTCGCCAGAATCGCCGTCGGGTGATGCGCGAAATCATCGTACACTTTGATGCCGTTCGCTTCGCCGCGCAGCTCCAGGCGACGACGGGCGTTGATAAACTCATCCAGCGCGCGTCCGGCGTCTTCCGGCTTCACGCCGACATGGCGCGCCGCCGCGATCGCCATCAGGCCGTTATGCATGTTATGTTCGCCGACCAGCGACCAGTTCACTTCCGCGACGCGTTCGCCATCCAGCCAGGCTTCCCAGCGCGACGCGTCCGGCGTCAGCTTTTTCGCCTGCCAGCGACCATGTTCGCCGACGCTCTCCTGCTCGCTCCAGCAGCCCATCGCCATCACCTGCTTCAGGTTGGCATCATGCTCCGGCAGCAGAATTTTGCCCTGCCCCGGCACGATGCGCACCAGGTGGTGGAACTGTTTCTGGATCGCGCGCAGATCGTCAAAAATATCGGCGTGGTCGAACTCAAGGTTATTGAGGATCAGCGTGCGCGGGCAGTAGTGAACGAATTTAGAGCGCTTATCGAAAAAGGCGCAGTCATACTCATCCGCCTCAATCACGAAGAATGGGCTTTTTCCTAAAGTGGCGGAGACTGAGAAATTCCCCGGCACGCCGCCGATCACAAAGCCCGGTTCCAGCCCGCAGGCCTGTAGAATCCACGCTGTCATGCCGGCGGTGGTGGTTTTTCCATGGGTGCCGGCAACGGCAATCACCCAGCGGTCGCGCAGCACGAAATCATGCAGCCACTGCGGCCCGGACATATAGGGGATGTTGCGTTCCAGCACCGCTTCGACACAGGCGTTGCCGCGCGTCATCGCGTTGCCGATAATCACCAGATCCGGCGCCGGATCGAGCTGGCTGGCGTCATAACCCTGAATCAAATCAATGCCTTGATTCTCAAGCAGCACGCTCATCGGCGGATAAACATTGGCGTCGGAGCCGGTGACTTCATGGCCCATCGCGCGCGCCAGCATCGCCAGCCCGCCCATAAAGGTGCCACAGATACCAAGGATATGAATACGCATAAAAGGTCCGTTTACGAAAAAGTTCGGGACACAGTGTAGCGCCGAGCGACGCGGGAAGAAACGGATTTGGCCTATGGTCTTTGCGGTTCATTCGGCTAAACTGCGATGGCATCCGTTGCAGCTTTGTACCCTATGCTGCTAATCCATCGTAGATTCAGGGATTGTGTTATGAAAACATTAGGCGAATTTATCGTCGAGAAGCAACACGACTTTCCGCACGCCACTGGTGAACTGACCGCGCTGATTTCCGCTATTAAGCTGGGCGCTAAAATTATTCATCGCGATATTAATAAAGCCGGTTTGGTTGATATCCTCGGCGCCAGCGGCGTGGAAAACGTGCAGGGCGAGCAGCAGATGAAGCTCGATCTGTTCGCCAACGAAAAGCTGAAGGCGGCGCTGAAAGCGCGCGGCATCGTGGCCGGCATCGCTTCTGAGGAAGAAGACGAAATCGTCATTTTCGAAGGCGTGGAAAACGGTAAGTACGTAGTACTGATGGATCCGCTGGACGGCTCGTCCAATATCGACGTAAACGTTTCCGTCGGGACAATTTTTTCTATCTATCGCCGCGTGACGCCGCCAGGCACCCCGGTCACTGAAGCGGACTTTATGCAGCCGGGCAACAAGCAGGTCGCCGCCGGCTATGTGGTCTATGGCTCGTCAACCATGCTGGTTTACACCACCGGCTGCGGCGTCCACGCCTTTACTTACGATCCGTCGCTGGGCGTTTTCTGCCTGAGCCAGGAGCGCATGACTTTCCCGGAGAAGGGTTACACCTACTCCATTAACGAAGGCAACTACATTCGTTTCCCGCAGGGCGTGAAGAAATACCTTAAGTTCTGTCAGGAAGAAGATAAGGCGACCCACCGTCCTTATACATCACGCTATATCGGCTCGCTGGTGGCGGATTTCCACCGCAACCTGCTGAAGGGCGGCATCTATCTCTACCCCAGCACCGCCAGCCACCCCAGCGGCAAGCTGCGTCTGCTCTATGAGTGCAACCCGATGGCGTTCCTCGCCGAACAGGCGGGCGGCAAAGCGAGCGACGGCAAAAACCGTATTCTCGATCTGCAGCCGGAAGCGCTGCATCAGCGCTGCCCGTTCTTTGTCGGCAACGACGCGATGGTCGAGGATGTCGAGCGCTTTATCCGCGAATATCCGGATAATCATCAGGCCTGACCATCCCCAAGCCGCCTGCTGTCGCAGGCGGTTTTTTTTTGCCGCTGTGACCGTCCCGGCGCGCCGCGTGTCTCCCCTTTCCATCTGCGCGGCTCGCGCCTGCCCTCATCCGTTGTTATAGTGGCCGCTTCCCTGTTTGGCTTGCATCCGGAGCGTGCGATGACGGCCTATGCCTCTGTTTTAATCTTAATTGTACTCGGCGGCCTTAGCCTGCTGGTGCATAACACGGCGGTGACTATCTCTATCGCCATTTTACTGTTGCTGAAGGTAACGCCGCTTTCCCACTTTTTCCCCTACGTGGAGAAACAGGGTTTGACCCTGGGGATCATCATTTTAACCGTGGGCGTCATGGCGCCGCTGGCCAGCGGCTCGCTGCCGGCCAGCACGCTGCTGAAATCGTTTCTCGACTGGAAATCGCTGCTGGCGATTGCGGTAGGGATCCTGGTTTCCTGGCTTGGCGGCCGCGGCGTAACGCTGATGAGCAGCCAGCCGACCATTGTCGGCGGGTTGCTGATCGGCACCATTATCGGCGTGTCGCTGTTTCGCGGCGTGCCGGTGGGGCCGCTGATCGCCGCCGGTCTGGTTTCGCTGTTTATTTTCAATAAATAGCCGCGGCTGGAGCATTCCGAAAGCGGAAAAAGGGGGCATACTTTCATAATCAGTTGGCTATAATAGCCGTCACTCAACTTATGATGAATGAAGGAAAGCGAGATGAGTTTGAACCTGGTTCCAGCCGGTAAAGACCTGCCAGAAGATATCTATGTCATCATCGAGATCCCGGCCAATGCCGATCCGATCAAATATGAAGTAGATAAAGAATCTGGCGCGCTGTTCGTTGACCGCTTTATGTCGACCGCTATGTTCTATCCGTGCAACTACGGCTACATCAACCACACCCTCTCCCTGGATGGCGATCCGGTTGACGTGCTGGTTCCGACCCCTTACCCGCTGCAGCCGGGTTCAGTGATCCGCTGCCGTCCGGTCGGCGTGCTGAAAATGACTGACGAATCTGGCGAAGACGCCAAGCTGGTTGCGGTACCGCATACCAAGCTGTCTAAAGAGTACGATCACATCAAAGATGTGAACGACCTGCCGGAACTGCTGCGTGCGCAGATCACCCACTTCTTTGAACACTACAAAGATCTGGAAAAAGGCAAGTGGGTTAAAGTCGACGGCTGGGATAACGCTGAAGCGGCTAAAGAAGAGATCCGCACCTCTTTCGAACGCGCGGCGAAGAAGTAATTGCCGCCCGGTGAGTTCGCTCACCGCATCGATACAAAAACACCGCCCCAGAAGGGCGGTGTTTTTTTATTCCCCGGATGAGACCTCATCCCTTTGCAGCCAGTCGCCGCTTGAGATGCGCGTCAGCCCGGCGACCGAACGTTGATACACATACAACCAGGCGCTGCCGTACGGCGTCTGAATCAGCTGGCGCTTGTATTCGCCGCCGCTGGTTCGAAGCGCGTCCAGTTCGCCTAACGTACTGGCGTCAATCCGGTAAACTTCCCCATACACCGAGCCTTCTCCCGGCACGACGCCGGGATAGTGGCCAAGGTTGTAAAGGTCGTAGCCCTCAATCTGATGATCGCCGAGCCACTGCGCGTTTGTCATCCAGTGACTGTTTCCCTGTTTGCGCCGTAAACTGCCGTAGACAATTATTCGCATTGCTAAAACTCAAACTGATAGAGCAAATCGAGTGCCTGGTCGATGCCGGACACTGCTTCCAAATAGAGTTTGGGCATCAGGCGATAACGCAAGGTTAATGTCGCCAGTGAATCAAAAATGCCAACCCCATATTTTACTTGTAGACCCGGCAGCACATAGCCGCTGACCTGCACCTGCTGGCTGTCGCCAACGCCGGCAGTATCAAGGGCAAGATTACTGACGCCAAAGGTCTCGCCGATTTTACCCACAACCTGCCCACTTTGTGCAACCCCTAAACCGACCAGAGCGGAAGTCAGCGCGTTGCTGTCGCCGTCGGTATCCAGCCCCTGGCCGCGCAGCAGGTAGGAAAGCGCCTCTTGCTGCGACATTGCCGGGTCGGAGAAAATCTCCGCTTTCGGCTCGTCCGCCAGGCCGGTGACGCGCAGACCGGCGGTCACGCCATCCTCAGTCGCCTCCGGATTACGGATCGCTTCCAGGTTGATATAGGGCTGATCCGGCGGCCCGGCGAACTGCAGCTCGCCCTTGCGCACCAGCAGATCCTGTCCATAGGCGTGGAAGCGGCCGGACGGAATGTTGATCTGGCCGTTCAGCCCCAGGCCGCGCTTATCCTGCACCAGCTTCAGGTCGCCGTTCAGCTTCGCCTTCAGGCCGAAGGCGCTGAGCCGCACATCGTCGCCGACATGGATAATCAGATTGCTGTTGATCGGGATCGCTGCCGTTTGCGGCGCCACCGGCTTAAGGTTCTCATCCAGCAGCACCTCATCGGAAGAGACGCCGGTCGCGCTCTGCGGCACCTCCTGCACGATAATACGCGCCCAGGGAACATCGACACGGCCATCAAGATTGAACGCGACGGGCGATGCCTCGAAGGTGAGATCCGGCGAGACATCCATGCGCACCATCGGCGGTACTGTAACCCGTACGCGATCGCCGCGCGCGGCGATGCGGGCGCGCCAGTTATCGAGCTGGCTCCAGTCCGCGTCGCCGTTAAGATTGATCTCCCCTTTCGCTGTCTGAATCAGGCCTTCCAGCGTCGAACTCATGCCGTTGAACACCATATTGAGACTGGCGCTGGTGAGATCGACCGGCATAAAGCTGCCGTCAACGTCGACGTTGCGCAGCCCCAGCTGGCCATAAACCTGCGGACGCTGCAGATCGCCACCCAGGCGCAGGCTACTGTTGAGCAGTCCCGCAATCTTTTCGCCGCGCATCAGCGCCGGATTCAGCAGCGCCAGCGAAATATTGTTGATGTTGATATTGCCCGCCAGGCTGCGGCGGTTTTGCGGATCGCTGATCTGCACTTTACCGTCGAACTGGCCGTTGTTGGCGATACGCAGCAGCCAGTCCAGTTCAGCGCGGCCGTCGCGCAGGCCGGCGTTGAGGTTCAGGGTATCGAAAGCGATCGGCAGCGCGTTGCCCTGCACATCCTGCGTCACCTTCACGCCGCGTCCCTTCAGCGCTACGCGGCCGGTCGGCAGCGAGCCGTCGCTGCGCCAGCTGACGTCGGCATCGCCATTGAACACGCCCACCAGCTGCGTTTCGTCAGGCAGGAAGGGGCGCAGCATCGCCAGGTCAAAGCGATTCAACTCAACGCGCGCATGCCCTTCCGGCCCCGCCTCAATCGGCTGCGGCACGCAAAGCTGCGCGTTCGGGTTGCGCCAGCAGTGTGCGCCGATGGTGGCGGTCTGGCGGGCGTTCAGATAGTCAATCGACATGGCGCGCGTCAGGCGCCATTCGCCGACCGGGGTATTGAAGACAGTGTTGTTCAGCGTACCCTGCCAGCGCTGCTGCTGGCGATCGAAGCTGCCGTTCAACGCCAGCTGGCCGGAAACCGGATCGCCATCCACCTGCAGCTTCAGCTGGTGCTTTTTCTCGTCGCCATCGGCATCCAGCGTCAGGCGGTTGATGGTCAACGCCGCCTGCTTCAACCGATCGACGCGCAGCGCCAGCTTGCCGGCCACGCGATCGCTGGAGCGCACATCGCCCTCCAGCCGGACGCGGGCAATGTTCAATTCCTGCCAGCGCAGGCCGGTCGCCGTGAGATCCGCCAGCAGCTGCGGCGCCTGCAGCGTGCCGCGCGCCTTAATGGTGCCTTTCGCCACGCCGCCAAGGCCGGGCAGCGCATTATCGAGATGCGGCGCGTCGACGGTGGCATCCAGATTCAGCGCCTCGCCCAGCTCGCCCTTAACGTTCAGGTTGTTACGGCCCAGCACCAGCTTGATGCCGGGGATATTCCACTGGTTATAACTGTTGCCGTACAGGGTGCCGTCGGCGGAGACCGCGTTTTGCTTCACCTTGCCGCGCAGCTGCAGTTCCGGCACGCGCATCTGCCAGCTACCACCGTAGAGGCTGCCGCGGGTAGTGATTTTGCCGTCCAGCGTAGCCGGCCAGTCGGGATACTGCTGGGCGGTATTGATGCCGCTGAGCGTCAGTTCGCTGCGCCAGCTGATCGCTTTGCTCCAGTCCACCAGACCGCTGAGATCGGCATGGCCCTTCAGCGCCGAAAGACGCAGCTTATCCAGGCTGAACTGCTCAACGTTGCCCTTGCCGTCCAGCGCCAGCCCGGCGGGAGGGATTGCCTCGCCCTTCAGTGCCGCGCGTAGCGACATGACATAGTCGGTCGCTTTGCCGCTAAAGCTGAAGTCGAGATTATCGGCCTGATACTGCGTCGCGCCGGTCAGCGGCCAACGCAGCTGCGGGCTGGTCAGCTTGAGCTGTAGCGGCAGCCCGGCGGTTGCCAGTTCGGTCTGACCATCCAGCTGCGCGTTGAGCGGGCCGGAAAGGTTGAGCGCCAGCTGAAGCTGCTGACGCATCGCGCCGCCGAGGGTCATTTTGATCTTCTCCCCTTTCAGCGGCTCTACGTTGAGCGCGCCGTTGAGGGTGAAATCGACCGGCCAGTTATCCGCCAGCCGCGCCTCGCCGTTGGCTTTTACCTGCCCCTGCGGCGAATCGATATCCAGCGTTTGCAGCTGCAGCAGGCGATCCTGGGTTTTCGCCTTCAGCAGCAGCCGGTTCACCGCCAGATCGGTATCGCCGGTCAGGCGCAGCTGTTCGCCGACAATCTCCTGCACCTCGATATCAAGCGGCAGGCGGAAATCGGGCATGGAAGGTAACAACGGCTGCGCAAACATCGCCTTCAGCGTTTCGCCCAACGGTTTTTCCTGCGGCGCAGGCTGCTGGACCTTCGGCTGCACCACCTGCTCGTCGGCGACCTGCGCCGCTTTCGGCAGCGCCACCAGCAGGCTCTGAATATGGGTTGGGGTCAGCGTCAGCGCGCGATCCTGCCACTGTAGCCCACTGGTAAAGTCCAGCAGCGAAATGGCGGTATCGTCGACTTTGACATTGATATTATGCAGGCTGAGATGGCGCAGCGTGATCGGATAAGGGGTGCTGATCTCGCCGGAACCGCTCTCCTCTTCCGGCGGCGGCTCGCCGGCGGGGGGCATTTTACTGCTGTCGACCGCCACGTTGACATCCTTCAGCGCAAGGTCGTTAACGCAGAAGGCGGAGTTTTTCAGACAGCCGAGCTGCACCGCCAGATGGAATTCGCCCGCGTTAACCGTCACGCCCGGCATCTCATACTGCACGCCCTTCAGCGTCAGGTTGCGCCAGCCGCCGTCCACCTGTTTGATGGACAGCCCCGGCACCCAGCGCGCCGCGCCGTTCAGCAACAGGTGCAGGCCGGGCGTGGTGCCCACCAGCAGCAGCACGCCGCCCAGCAGCACCGCCAGAAAGATCAGAATCCCGATCAGGACCTTTTTCCACAGCTTCATAGTTCAGGCCCCAGTCCGATGTAAAACTGCAATCCATGTTCCTCTTTATCGCCGATGGGGCGCGCCAGATCGAACTTGATCGGCCCCACGGGCGACTGCCAGCGAACGCCGATGCCGGCGCCGGTTTTGAAGTTGCTCTGCTTGATATCGTTAACCGCTTCGCCGGAATCGACGAACACCGCGCCCCACCACTTGCCGGTCACGTTGTACTGATACTCCAGCGATCCGGTCGCCAGTTTGGAGGCACCGGTCAGCTTGCCGTCGTCGTCGCGCGGCGAGATGCCTTTATATTTATAACCGCGGATGCTGCGGTCGCCGCCGGCGAAGAAGCGCAGATCGGGCGGCACTTTTTCGAAGTCGTTGGTTTCGATCCAGCCGAGGTTGCCACGCGCCACGAAGCGGTGGCGATCCGCCAGCGTGCGGATCCAGACGTTTTGCGCCTGCAACACCAGGAAATCGACGTCGGAGCCCCAGGTGGTATCGGAAATGTCAACGGAGTAGCGCTGCGAATCGCCCCAGGTGGGCATCAGACCGCCGCGCGAGCGGGTGCGGTTAACGCTGACGCCGGGATAGATCAGCATGGTGGTATTGGTGACGTTAGCCTGGGTAAAGTGATCCAGGCTCCAGCGCAGGTTAACCGCTTTCTGCCAGCCGGAGCTGTTATCCCAGTAACGCGACAGCGCCAGCGTCGTGGAATCCGCTTTGGTATCGTTAAGATCGGTGCGCTTCAGCCCGCCCTGCACCAGATAGTACTGTTCCAGCGGATTTTTCAGCAGCGGCACTTTATAGCTGAAATCGAGCTGCTGCTCCGGGGCGGAGATGTTGGCGCTGGTGGTCAGGCTGTGGCCGCGTGAGTTAACCCAGGGCTTGCGCCAGGTGGTTTTCAGGCGCGGGCCGACATCCGTGGAGTAGCCGATACCGGTTTCAATGGTGTTTTCCGTACGCGGCGAGACCACGCCGCTGAGCGGCAGCACTTTATCCGGCGTGGTTTTATCGAACTCCGGCGCTACCACCACCGAATTAAACCAGCCGGTGGCCGACAGGCGGCGATTCAGCTCCGCCAGATCGCGCGAGCTGTAGTAGTCGCCTTTTTTAAACGGCACCAGGTTTTGCAGGTACTCTTCGCGGATTTGCGAGCCTTCGAAGCTCACATCGCCGAAGCGGTAGCGTTTGCCGCTGTCGTAATCGAGATCCCAGTAGGCTTCGCGACGCTCAACCGAAACGCCCAGCTGGCTTTTCTTAAAATCGCCGTCAAAGTAGCCGTTGCGCAGCGCCAGATTGGTGAAACCGCTTTTGAAGCTGTCATACTTGCCATGATTGAGGATGGTGCCGTTTTTTGGCCTTCCCTCTTTTACCCACTGCTGATAGTCGGCATCGTTGCGCGCGTCGCCGCGCAGGATAATGGTGCTGCCGGCGATTTTCACCGGCTCGCCGGCCGACACCCGCGCGATCAGCACCGGTCTGCCGCCCTGCGCGGGCGCCGGACGGCTTTCAAAATCGATATCAGGCTCGTAGTAGCCCAGCGCGCGCAAGCCTTCTTCTATCGCTTTTTTTACGCGCGCGCGGAAACGTCCATCCGCAGTGACCTCATCAGTATCGATGGTGGATAGCCTTGCCCGGACGTTTTTCTGCAGATCCCCGGTTAACCCTTCAAGCTGTAAGCGGATATTGGCTGCCTGAGCGGCAGGCGCGGCAATCAGCAAACAGGTCATGTAACAGACATGAATTCGTGGCACGCTTACTCCTGTTAATGTTGCCAAATCCCCACACATTCCCGGGGGACAAATAACATCGCCAACCAACAGGCGCTTATGTCGACGTCAGGTTTGCTTAACAGCATAGCTGCATGCCTGACGTAACGGCTGAGCGGGCGTCAGGACAAAAAATGCTGTTAATGCAAATTTCGCACGTATTGTCCGCAAACCCGCGCTGCGTTACAACCGGGAATGCTTATTCCGTGCGCATCGGTAGTGGAAAGCGTTATTTTCACCGGCGCAGGAGAGCCGCCTGTTTTTTGCGCGCCTTGCCGCTGTCACAGCGCTGGCGGGCGATATGGGGCTGCTGCTATAATCGTCGGCAGCCGTTAACGCGGCTTTTGTCATTCCTTTCTGCCCCGACCCTGCGTGTCGAACCGGCGCAGACATTTTTGGCACGGATAGCTCAGCATAGCCGTAAGGTCCGGCGATATCGCGTCGCGCGCGCTGCCCAGGCCAAAAATGACAAGTATCAAAAACCAACGGACTCTATATGTTAGATAGCTTGCTTGTCATACTCGTGTTGATTGCAGTCAGCGCCTTCTTTTCTTTGTCGGAAATTTCGCTGGCGGCCGCGCGTAAAATTAAACTTAAACTGCTGGCCGATGAAGGCAATATCAACGCGCAGCGCGTATTGAAAATGCAGGAAACGCCGGGCATGTTCTTTACCGTGGTGCAGATCGGCCTGAACGCCGTCGCCATTCTCGGCGGTATCGTCGGCGATTCCGCCTTCTCCCCGTCGTTCCGCAACCTGTTCGATGGGCTGGTCTCGCCGGAGCTGGCCGATCAGCTGAGCTTTATCTGCTCGTTTACGCTGGTGACCAGCCTGTTCATTCTGTTTGCCGACCTGACGCCTAAGCGCATCGGGATGATCGCGCCGGAAACCATTGCCCTGCGCATTATCAATCCGATGCGCTTCTGCCTGCTGCTGTTCCGCCCGATGGTGTGGTTTTTCAACGGCATGGCCAATATGATTTTCCGCCTGTTTAAAATCCCGATGGTGCGCAAAGATGACATCACCTCCGACGATATCTACGCGGTGGTGGAGGCGGGTGCGCTGGCCGGGGTGCTGCGCAAGCAGGAGCATGAGCTGATCGAAAACGTGTTTGAGCTGGAGTCGCGCACCGTGCCCTCCTCCATGACCTCGCGCGAGAACATTATCTGGTTCGATCTGCATGAAGACGAGACCAGTCTGAAGACGAAAATCGCTCTGCACCCGCATTCGAAGTTTCTGGTCTGCAACGGCGATATCGACCATATCGTCGGCTATGTCGATTCAAAAGAGCTGCTGCTGCGCGTGCTGGGAAATCAGAGCATGGCGCTGAACAGTGGCGTGCAGATCCGCTCCGCGCTGATCGTGCCCGATACCCTGACGCTATCGGAAGCGCTGGAAAGTTTCAAAACCGCCGGCGAAGATTTCGCGGTGATCATGAACGAATATGCTCTGGTGGTGGGCATTATTACCCTTAACGACGTAATGACTACCCTGATGGGCGATCTGGTCGGCCAGGGGCTGGAAGAGCAGATTGTCGCGCGCGATGAGAACTCCTGGCTGGTGGAAGGCGGCACGCCGATTGACGACGTGATGCGCGTACTGGATATCGATGAGTTCCCGCAGTCCGGCAATTATGAAACCATCGGCGGCTTTATGATGTATATGCTGCGCAAGATCCCGAAACGCACCGATTTCGTTAAGTTCGCCGGCTATAAGTTTGAGGTGGTGGACATTGATAGCTACCGTATCGATCAGCTGCTGGTAACGCGTATTGATGAGCGTCCGGCAACCCTGACAATCAGTAAAGAAACGGAAGAGTAACGTGGCGGGGAGGCGGTCAGAGGAGGTTCGGGCCGCCTTACAGCGTCAGGGCGCGATTGTCGCGCCCCGCTATCATCACTGATATTCAGCCTGCAGTCGAAGCACCTGACGGTTCACTTCGGACATGACGCTATAGTGCTGCTTATCCTTAACGCGCGGTACGAGAATTTTACCTTTATCAAACTCGAACGCGCCCACATCCTTGATGTAAATCCTTCCTTTAAACAATGTTTTAACGTATTTGGCTATCTGGAAAGGATTATAACGCTGGAAAATCTTCATCTTACTTTCAACTCCTGAAAAATTAATACGCTTCGCCGTTGCCAAAATCGGTACGCGCCCATGAAGCGTCAAATGCCGATAAACTATAGAACATCATCCCTTTCCTGTGTTCCTAAAATTAAACTTTTTTACTGAACTGACACATCATTACAGGACACTCTGTTATCAGTGCCTTTTAACGCAGTATAAACGCTCTGCCGAAAGCAATTTGTGCAGTCCACCGCAAAGCTGGCAGGCCGTCGAGACAGCAGCATAATGGCTGCTTATTATTTCAGAATCATGACCAAGTGGTCCGATCACCTGCCAAAAGGAAAAAATAATGACTCGCGCCTCGCTTACCCTTTTATGTAGCCTGCTGCTGCCTGTAGCCGGCGGCGCCCACGATTTTGTTAATGGCCAGCGCGTTGCGCCGGTAGGCGTCAGTGATAAAGGAGAGCTTAACTATCAGCCGCAACAGGATAGGTTCAGCTATCGCGCCTGGAATAGCGCCCAGCTTATCGGCAAAGTGCGGGTGGTGCAGCACATCGCCGGCCGCTCATCGGCGAAAGAGAAAAACGCGGCGCTGATCGAAGCGATTAAGCAGGCGAAGCTGCCGCACGATCGCTACCAAACCACCACCCTTATCAATACCGACGATGCCATTCCCGGCACCGGCATGTTCGTGCGCAGCAGTATCGAGAACAATAAAAAGCAGTATCCCTGGTCGCAGTTTATCGTCGACAGCGACGGCGTGGCCAAACGCGCCTGGCAGCTGGAGAAAGGCGGGTCCGCAGTGGTAGTACTGGATAAGGAGGGGCGGGTGCGCTTTGCCAAAGATGGCGCGCTGACGCAGGAAGAGGTACAGCAGGTTATCGCCCTGCTGCACCAGCTGCTTAACTAGCTCAGAAGATAGACACGCGGAAGCCCGGGTTCAGGAATGATTCGCGCGGCGCATAGTCCAGCGTGCGCCCTTTCCAGTCGTGGACGTGCGCGCCGGCGGCGATCGCCACCGCATGTCCTGCACCGGTGTCCCAGATATTGGTTGGCCCGAAGCGCGGATAGAGCTGCGCCTTGCCCTCCGCCACCAGACAGAATTTCAGAGAAGAGCCGATGGCGATAGTTTGATGCTCGCCCAGCTGCTTCAGGTACTCCTCCAGCTCGTCTCCGTCGCGGTGGGAACGGCTGACCACCACAAGCGGCGGACGTGCATCGCGGATTTTAATCTGCGCTTTCTCTCCCGCCTCTTCCTTCCACGCTTTTCCTTCCGCCGCGGAGTACATCACTCCCAGCACCGGGGCATAGACCACCCCCAGCACCGGCTTGCCCTGTTCAATCAGGGCGATATTGACGGTGAACTCGCCGTTGCGCTTAATAAACTCTTTGGTGCCGTCCAGCGGATCCACCAACCAGTAGCGCTGCCAGTGCTGACGGATTTCCCAGCTCTGCGGATCTTCCTCCGACAGCACCGGCGTATCCGGCGTCAACTGCTGCAAGCCTCGCATAATGATGTTGTGCGCGGCCATATCGGCGGCGGTCACTGGCGAATCGTCAGATTTGTGAGAAACGTCGAGCGGAGCCTCGCCATTGTAAACGTTCATAATGGCGTCGCCCGCTTCGCGCGCCAGTTGGCAAATTTGCTCTAACATTTTTCACCTCTTCATTGATGACCGGGATAAGCCTGACGCCAGCGCCAGGCTTACTACGAAGGATCATGCTCTTTAAGCATAGCAGCTGGCGCCCAATCGCCGTTTTACGCGCGCGCCAGCCGGCCCTGTCGGTAGATTATTTATTTATCAATAGCATACTTAACGCGCCGCTGTCATTACTCTTGCGGCGACGCGGCTTTTCATTCCCCGTCGCCTCCGACGCAGCGGATTATTTATCTGTTCCCCGTCACACATTTGTACGAAGAAACGTCACGTTTGCCGATTATTTTGAGAACGTTAATGGACTATTTTCAGGAGGAAAAATGATTAAAAGCATAACGCTGCTGGCGCTGTCGGCGGTTTCGATGGCGGTTTCCGCCGCGACGGTGGATCTGCGCATTCTGGAGACCACCGATCTGCACAGTAATATGATGGACTTCGATTACTACAAAGATAAGCCCACCGATAAGTTCGGCCTGGTGCGCACCGCCACGCTGATTGCCGCCGCCCGCGCGGAGGTAAAGAACAGCGTGCTGGTGGATAACGGCGACGTGATTCAGGGTAGCCCGCTGGGCGATTATATGGCGGCGAAGGGGCTGACATCGGGCGAGACGCACCCGGTCTACCTGGCGATGAACCGGCTGGACTACAGCGTCGGCAACCTGGGTAACCATGAGTTCAATTACGGCCTCGACTACCTGCAAAAGGCGCTGGCGGGCGCGCACTTTCCCTATATCAACGCCAATATCATCGATGTCGCGACCGGCAAGCCGCGCTTCACGCCCTGGCTTATCAAGCCGGAGCAGGTCACCGGACGCGACGGCAAAACCCATACGCTGAAGGTCGGCTATATCGGCTTTGTGCCGCCGCAGATCATGGTCTGGGACAGAGCGAACCTGGCCGGCAAAGTGACGGTCGAGGATATTACCGCCACGGCGCGCCGCTGGGTGCCGGAGATGCGTAAACAAGGGGCCGATGTGGTCGTCGCCATCGCCCACTCCGGCCTTTCCAGCGAGCCTTATCACGCGCTGGCGGAGAATTCCGTCTGGTATCTCAGCCAGGTGCCGGGCATCGATGCCATCATGTTCGGCCATGCGCACGCCGTGTTCCCTGGCGAGGAATTCGCGTCCATTCCGGGCGCGGATATCCGCCAGGGCACCCTGAACGGCATACCGGCGGTAATGCCGGGCATGTGGGGCGATCATCTTGGCGTGGTCGACCTGACGCTGAGTAATGACAGCGGCAAATGGCAGGTGACGCAGGCGCGCGCCGAGGCGCGGCCCATCTATGACAAAGCGGCGAAAAAATCGCTGGCGCAGGAGGATGCGACGCTGGTCGCGGCGCTGGCCGAGGCGCATCGCGCCACGCGTGATTTTGTCGCCCGGCCGGTCGGCAAGTCGGCCGATGTAATGTACAGCTATCTGGCGCTGGTGCAGGACGATCCGACGGTGCAGGTGGTGAATAACGCGCAGCGCGCCTACGTAGAGCATTTTATTCAGGGCGATCCCGACCTGGCGCGCCTGCCGGTGCTGTCCGCCGCCGCGCCCTTTAAAGCGGGCGGGCGCAAAAACGATCCTGCCAGCTATACCGAAGTGGAAAAAGGCGAGCTGA
This sequence comes from Mixta gaviniae, assembly GCF_002953195.1. GTDB lineage: Bacteria > Pseudomonadota > Gammaproteobacteria > Enterobacterales > Enterobacteriaceae > Mixta > Mixta gaviniae. Next base: position 3,957,437 of record NZ_CP026377.1, read on the forward strand.
CTTTCCGCAATGCGGCCGATCTCTATCTCTACCCAAATACGCTGGTAGTGATGAAGGTGAATGGCGCGCAGGTTAAAGAGTGGCTGGAATGTTCCGCAGGCCAGTTTAATCAGATCGATCCGCAGCAGCGGCAGCCGCAGGCGCTGCTCAACTGGAACTACCGCACCTATAACTTCGATGTTATCGACGGCGTGAACTACCAGATCGATGTGACGCAGCCGGCGCGCTACGATGAAGAGTGCCAGCTTATTCATCCGCAGGCGTCGCGTATTAAAGATCTCACCTGGCAGGGCAAGCCGATCGATGCGAAAGCGACCTTCCTGGTCGCCACCAATAACTACCGCGCCTGGGGCGGCAAGTTCGCCGGCACCGGCGAGAAATATATCGCCTTCTCCTCCCCGGATGAAAACCGCGCGGTGGTCGCGGCCTGGATCGGCGCGCAAACGCAGGCGCAGGGGGAGATTCATCCACAGGCGGATAACAACTGGCGGCTGGCGCCTGTTCAGAGCGACGTGCCGCTCGATATTCGCTTTGAAACGTCGCCGGGTCATAAGGCCGCTGACTTTATTGCGCATTACGGCATCTATCCCATGCATTATTTGCAGCAGGATGAAAATGGCTTTGCGGTTTATCGTATCGATCTACAGGAAAAGCAATAAAACGCCCGGTAAAGATAAATAAAAAAGCCAGCGCAGGCTGGCTTTTTCTCACGCGATAATGGCGGCGACCACGATAATTATCCGTTGCGCCGTTGGCCGCGTTTTACGTCGTGCATTATATTTAAATATCGCTGTTGAACAACGGGACGGCGACGCCTTATTTCGGCGCCGTCAGCTGCTTAATCGCACTAAGGCCGTTTTCGACGATACCCACCACGCCGTTGCCGATATCCTCAATTGCGCCTAACAGGTTGAGGCTCAGTAGTTTGCCGATGCCGCTGCCCAGCAGGCCGGCCGCGGCCGAGGCGTTAAGCGTGATACCGCCGAGCGCGGCGCCTTTATCAACGACGCCGCCGATCGCCGCGCCAATATTGGTGCCGATTTCATCCAAAATACCGCAACCGGCAACCTGCTCCATTTCCTTATCGTTTAGCTGACGCATATTCTTCCCTCTTTTTAGCTCAGGTTCATTATTGCCTGCTAAATACCAGGCAGGCTGATTATAGTGAGCCACTTTTCATTAATGCAACCGGTTAGGCGACAGAATAAGTCAATATATTAATGCTAAAAAGATAAAAACGGGACAACAGCCTCGATGGTGTAATAACAGGTTGTCCCATAAGGCATTCAATAAAAAAAGCAGGCGTCGATGAGCCTGCTTTTTTGGTTTTATTATTTAGCGCCGCAGCATTAAATAATGTCTAATAATTCAACTTCAAAGACCAGGGTGCTGAACGGCGGGATAGACGCGCCGGCGCCGCGCTCGCCGTAGGCCAGGTTGTGCGGAATGGTCAGCTCCCATTTAGAGCCTACCGGCATCAGCGTCAGGGCTTCGATCCAGCCAGCGATAACGCCGCTCACCGGGAATTCCGCCGGCTCGCCGCGCGCGACGGAGCTATCGAATACCGTGCCGTCGATCAGCTTGCCGGTATAGTGAACGCGTACGTGATCCTGACGAGACGGAATCGGGCCGGTGCCCTGGTTGATCACGCGGAACTGCAGGCCGGACTCCGTGCTGTTCACCCCTTCGCGCTGGCTGTTTTCCTGCAGATAGGTCTGCCCTTCTGCCGCCATCGCCTGCTGGCGCTCGCGACGCACCGCGTCGGCGCGCTCGTGAATTTCACGCAGCGCACGATGCACGACGTCAACCGGCACCGCTGGCGCATTCCCTTCCAGCGCATCGCGCAGGCCCGCCAGCATCGCCTCCGGCAGTAATCCCTGCAGGCCGGAATCCAGCAGCTGCTGGCCTACCTGCAAACCGATACCGTAACTTGCCTGGGCTTCAAGGCTGTCAAAAGAAGGGGTCGTCATAGTTTATCCTTTCATCATTGCATCAAAAGAGCGGGCAGCATATCAGCCCAGGCTGCGGCGGTAAAATATGCATTCTCCCGATGACTTTTCGTAGCGAAAAGGAAACAATAGCGCCATCGCAATTTTTGTAATCCAGACAGGCACTTTGCGTCTTTTTTGCCCATAATGCATCGTTGAGAGCAACTGCGACGCGCCCGAGGTGCTGGAGGTAAATGTAATGCATAAGGAATCCCGTGTCGGCATCCGCTCACGGCTGACACGCCTCTGGCACCTGCCGGATGATATCAGCTGGATGCGTCCCCTGCCGCCAGCGCATCGGCGCGGCATTATTCTGGCGCTGCTGGTGATGCTGCTGGCATTTCTCTGGCCTGCGCCCTCGCCGCGCGACAGCGCACCGCCTCCGGGGACGGACGCCGCTAGCAAAGAGATGCCGCTGCAGGCGGATATTTATGACCCTGCCGCCCCTGCGCAGCAGCAGCCTTCGCCGCAAAAGGATGAGGATCGCTGGCAGAGCTATCAAATCGCTTCCGGCCAGACACTGGCGCAGCTGTTTCGCGACAATAATTTAGAGGTGAATGATGTTTTCGCTATGGCGCGCGTCGAGGGCGATGATAAGCCGCTGAGCAACTTGCATAGCGGTCAGCAGGTGAAGATTCGGAAGGATGCGAACGGCGTGGTGACAGGCTTAACGGTAGAGAGTGATAACGGGCCGGTCCTGTTTACCCGCCAGGCCGACGGCTCTTTCCTGCGCGCGCAGTAGCTGACAGCCAGACGCCGCAGCGCGTTGCGCGTTGCGCGACCAAACAAAAACGCCGGCCCAGGGCCGGCGTTTCCGTACTACTGAATTACTTACTCAGCAACGATGTTAACGTTCAGCTTAGCAAATACTTCACTGTGAACCTGGAAGCTCACTTCATGCTCACCGATGGTGCGCAGAACGCCGTTCGGCAGGCGAACTTCGCTCTTCGCCACGTCAACGCCAGCCGCAGTGACTGCGTCAGCGATGTCGCGGGTACCGATGGAACCGAACAGTTTGCCTTCGTCACCCGCTTTAGAAGCGATGGTCACGGTGCCCAGTGCGTTGATTTTCTCAGCGCGAGCGTTGGCTGCAGCCAGAACGTCAGCCAGTTTGGCTTCCAGTTCGGCACGGCGAGTTTCGAAGAACTCAACGTTTTTCTTGGTTGCCGGCACAGCTTTGCCCTGCGGAACCAGGAAGTTACGAGCGTAGCCCGCTTTAACGTTGACCTGATCGCCCAGGCCGCCCAGGTTTGCTACTTTATCAAGCAGAATAACTTGCATTACCTTATCCTCTCAAAGTCGATAATTGGACAGTGGCCGATTACTGATGACGATCAGTGTACGGCAGCAAAGACAGGTAGCGCGCGCGCTTGATAGCACGAGCCAGCTGACGCTGGTATTTAGCGCGAGTACCGGTGATACGGCTCGGTACAATCTTACCGCTTTCAGTGATGTAGTTTTTCAGCGTAGCGATATCTTTGTAGTCGATCTCTTGAACGCCTTCCGCGGTGAAACGGCAGAACTTGCGACGACGGAAATAACGTGCCATTTGGCTAGTCTCCAGAATCTATCAATTCAATCTGCTCGGCATGCAGCACTATTTTACTCAGGCCATTGCGCCCTTGGTGGCTGCAAATAAAGCCTTCAACGGTGATCTGCGTGCCGACCGTTATATGTTGAGTAATCGCCTGATTCGCCTGTCCGCTGATAATCACGGGCATACGACACCAGGCCTGCCGGAAGAATCCGGCCTCTTCCTGCTGCGAGCGATGCTCAAGCACCAGCTGGCAGTGTGGAATCCCTGACGGACTTACTTTTTGCAACGGCATCCTGCACACAGTGCCGGATAAACGCAGCCGGTTCGCCGTCACGGTCGATTACTCTTCAGAATCCCCGGCATCTGCATCGTCAGAGGTTTCGTTAGCGAAATCTTCACGACGCTCACGGCGCTCGTCTTTCGCTTTAACCATCGGAGATGCTTCGGTTACGGCGTTTTTGGTACGCATAACCATGCTGCGGATAACGGCGTCGTTGAAGCGGAAGTTTGTTTCCAGCTCATCGATGACTTCCTGCGGCGCTTCAACGTTCAGCAGAACGTAGTGCGCTTTGTGCAGTTTGTTGATCGGGTAAGCCAGCTGACGGCGGCCCCAGTCTTCCAGACGGTGAATCTTGCCTTCTGCACCAGTGATGGCACCAGTGTAGCGCTCGATCATGCCCGGAACCTGTTCGCTCTGGTCAGGATGAACCATAAAGACGATTTCGTAATGACGCATCGAGTTTGCTCCTTACGGATTATTCAGCCTCCTGTCAGGGTCAGCCGCGGCCCATGGAAGCAAGGAACGTTATAGGCTGTGTCCCGCAGCTGTCGTAAGCGGCGACAAAAGCGTGTTAGCAAGGCGGAGGGAACGGAGAACGGACTCCATGACAACGCAGATAACATGGTTTTGCAGCGCGGCTCATTCAACAGCTGTGAGACACAGCCTGCTAATGCGGCTGAAAAATTGACGCGTAATCATACTGAGCCACGAGGGGAAACTCAAGCGGGATTCGCATTAAATCTGCGTTTAGCCGCGCGGCCGCGCATCAAACCAGCCGCATGGTCAGGAATATGTTTACTGTTCAAAGGGATGCGCGGAAGAAATCCACCAGCGAATGCAGGGCCAGCGGCGTAATTTTATGGCCGACGCCCGCTTCGGTGAGCCAAGTCAGACGCTGATCCAGCCGCGCATTGCGCAGTGCCGCCGTCAGACGCCGCGTTTCCGCAGCCGGCACCACCTCATCCGCTTCGCCATGCCACAGCAGTAACGGACGGTCCGCCAGCCTGGCGAGCTGTCGGCTGGGATCGTAGGACGCCAGCGGCGCAAGGCGCTCGCTTAACGCTGCCTGCTGCTCCGGCGTCTGCGCCGGGAAAGGCGGAAACAGCGTCTGGCTCAGCGACATAAAGTAACCAGAGCCCATCAGCGAGGCGACGCGGTCAATCTGCGGATAGCGAGCCATCGCTCCCAGTGCCGTCATGCCGCCCATCGAGGCGCCCGCCACGCCGAAATGGCCCGCTTCGATCCAGCCGCGCGCGCGTAGCGCCTTTTCTATCTGCGCCGTCTCGTCGATGTTGCTGCGCAGGATGTCCCAAAAGCGGCTCAGCCGTCGCGCCTCGTCGCCGTCGTAACGGGAACCATGTCCATCGGCGTCCGGCATAATGGCGCGAAAGCCGGCCTGTGCCAGCGCGACGGCGGCCCACGCATAGACCTCTTTCGAAGAGAGGTAGCCGTGCCAGAAAATCACCGTCGGCAGCGCGCGATCGCGCGCTCCGGCGGGGGCGGCGTGCAGGCACTCAATTCCGTCGAGCGATTCCGTGGCAAGCTCAATCATCGATTTTGCTGTTCTGTTTTCCTGCTGCATCTTGCCCCGCCTCACGCCGTTGCCGTAGATAAAATCGCTTTCGATTATAAGCCATTAGCCGCCATCTTTATGTGTGGCATGAAAAAAGTTTCCTTTTCCCTGCGGTTTGTAGGGTAAAACTTCGCCGCTTTTGGCCGTTTAACGAGATCCCATAATACAATCTAAAGGGTAATAACTCATGAAGCGTCTTTCACTTAGCCGCGCCAGTTTAGGCGTCAAGCTATCGGTAATGACCTCCTTGAGCGTGGCCGTTCTGTTTCTCATCCTCACGCTCGCTTTAAGCAATAACGCAGCCAAACAGCTTCAGTCGCTCACGCTGGAGAATATGGAAAACCAGGTCGCGGGCATCGGCGATATGGCCGGGCTGTTCAACGCGACGCTCAGCGAAGAAGTGGCGAATTACACCAACCTGTTTCAAAGCTTCCTGCCGAAAACCTTCAGCCGTGACGAAAGCGCGCGTATCGCCGTCGGCGATTTTTCCACGCCGACCCTGTGTGCCGGGCTGAAAACGCTGAACCTCGATGAAGAGGTGGTGGATGATTTCCTCGCGCGCACCGGCGCGATCGCCACCATTTTCGTGCGCGACGGCGATGACTATATTCGCGTCGCCACGTCGCTGCGTAAAGAAGATGGCTCGCGCGCCATGGGCACCCGTCTCGATCGCCAGAGCGCAGCGTTCGCGCAGGTGAACAAAGGTGAAGCCTATCGCGGTCTCGCCGCCCTGTTCGGCAAACGCTATATCACCCAGTATCAGCCGGTGACCGATCAGAGCGGCACGGTGGTCGGCATCCTGTTCGTCGGCGTGGAGATCGGCAAGCAGATCGCGCTGATGCGCGATAAGGTGCTGGATAAATCCTTCAGCGATACCGGGCGCTTTATGGTGATGAGCGGCGCGCCGGACCAGACGCGCGGCAAATGGCTGTTCCATCCGCAGGAAGAGGGAAAAATGGCGCGCTGGGCGCCGGAGGTGATGCAGCAGCTGACCTCACAGCAGAGCGGCACGCTGGAAACAGTACTGGATGGCGAATCGCGTATCGTCGCCTGGCAGCGCCTGCCCGGCTGGAACTGGATTATCCTCGGCAATGTCGATAAAGACAGCCTGCTGGCGCCGATCACCTCTGCGCGTAACACCTTCCTGCTGCTGGGTCTGGGGCTGGTGATCCTCTTCGCGCTGGGCTTCGTGGTGATTACCCGTCGCTGGGTCAGTACTCCGCTGCAGCAGGTCATCCATCTGGCGGAGCAGTACGCGGACGGCAACCTGCAGGCAACGCTGCAAACGCGCCGCAGCGACGAAGTTGGCCAGCTGATCGCCGCCATCAATGGCATCGGCGACGGCCTTGCGCGCATCGTGTCGCAGGTGCGCGCCGCCGCGCAGGAGATAAGCCAGGGCACCGACGCCATCGCCCTGAGCAGCGAAAACATCAGCGAGCAGATCACCCGTCAGGCCAGCAGCGTGGAGGAGACCTCCGCCAGCATGGAACAGCTCGGCGCCACGGTCGATCAGAATGCGGAGAACGTCTCGCAGGCGCTGAAGCTGGTGGCGGAAGCGGCCACCGCGGTACAGCAGGGCGATGAGAAAGTGGCCCGCTCGGTCAACACCATGTCGGAGATTAAAGTTTCCTCGCAGAGCATCGCCGATATTACCCACGTGATCGAATCGATCGCCTTCCAGACCAATATCCTCGCGCTGAACGCGGCAGTAGAGGCGGCGCGCGCCGGCGAGCATGGCAAAGGGTTTGCGGTGGTGGCGGCCGAAGTGCGCGCGCTGGCAAGCCGCAGCGCCCAGGCGGCGAAAGAGATCGACACGCTGATCGCCACCTCCATCAGCAGCGTTAATCAGGGTCATACGCTCTCCGAACAGACGCGCAGCGCCATGGAGAACATCGTTACCCGCATCGAGCAGGTTAAAGCGCTGATGGGCGAGATCAATGTCGCCTCGCAGGAGCAGTCCGCCGGCATCGGCCAGGTGAATATCGCGATGACGCAGATTGGTCAGGCGACGCATCAGAACACCGAACTGGTGGCGCAATCGGAAGATACCGCCCATGAACTGAGCAAGAAAGGGCATCATCTCACCGAGCTGGTCAGCATTTTCACGCTGAAAGGCTAACGCTCCCGTGGGGATCGCATACACTTTAGCGATCCCCACTGCGAGGAAACCTGAATGCGCTATCTCTCTTTGCTGCTGTTAACCCTGACGCTTAGCGCCTGCAGCGCGCTGCGTCCGACGCCCGAAGCGCCGCCGCCGCCAACCCATCAGGCGCAGGAGATCGATCGCGGACAGAGCCTGGGGCTGCCGCGGCTCGGCAGCATCACCAGCACCACTCGCGGCTCGCCGGACGACGCGCAGCGCGAAATCGCCCAAAAAGCCAACGCTGCGGGCGCAGCCTACTATCAGATTGTCGCGCTCAGCGAAACCGTGATGCCGGGCATGTGGTATGCCTCGGCGTTGCTGTACGGCCCGGCTTCTTCAGCCGCCGGTAGCGCGCAGCAGTAAACGCTCGCTGACCGCTTGATGTATCAACGCAGGCCCGCGCGCATCAAGATAGTGACGGCACCAGGCGTCTGCCAGCGGCGGCTCCAGCCCGGTCAACAGTAAACCGGCGGTTGCCAGCCGCACCAGCTGGCCGGTCAGCTCGCGTGCCTGCGCCTCCTGCGGCTTACGCAGGCGCAGTTGCAGCTGACGCCAATGACGATCGACATGACGATTTAACCCTTTCACCTCTTCAAACTGCGCGGCCAGCATCTCCGGCAGGGCGGGATGCTTCCTGAGAACACGCAGCACGTCCAGGCACATCACGTTACCCGCCCCTTCCCAGATGCTGTTGACCGGCGCTTCACGGTAAAGCCGCGGCAGTTCGCTCTCTTCGCAATAGCCGACGCCGCCGACAATCTCCATCGACTGCGCCACAAAGGGCGCGCCCTCCTGACAGATGGCGAACTTCGCCGCCGGGGTAAACAGACGCGCCCAGGCGCGCTGCTGCTCATTCTCCGGCTGTGACCAGGCGTGGGCGAGGCGCATTAACAGCGCGGTTTGCCCCTCCAGCTGTAGCGCCTGCTGGCAAAGCAGCTGCCGCATCAGTGGCTGATCCACCAGCGCTTTCCCCATCACCAGGCGCTGATGCGCGTGGTAGAGCGCGACAGAGAAAGCGCGGCGCATCAGGCTGTGACTGCCGAGCGCGCAATCGAAGCGGGTATAGCCGCCCATTTTTAAAATCTGGCGCACCCCTTCCCCCTCTTCCCCCAGTAGCCAGCCGAGCGCGCCGTCGAACTCGACCTCGCTGCTGGCGTTGCTACGGTTGCCCAGCTTCTCTTTTAGCCGTTCGATACGCACGGCGTTGCGCGTGCCGTCCGGCAGCAGGCGCGGTAAGAAGAAACAGCTGATGCCGCCCGGCGCCTGCGCCAGCACCAGGTGCGCGTCGCTTTGCGGCACCGAGAAAAACCACTTATGGCCGGTAAGGCGATACGCCTCGCCGTTGCCCCGACTGTCGACAGGCTCGGCGCGCGTGGTATTGCTGAGAACATCCGTGCCGCCCTGCTTTTCCGTCATGCCCATGCCGATCAGCAGGCCGCGTTTTTGCGGCGCGGGCTGCAGGTGCGCGTCGTAGCGATCGGACAGCAGCGGCGGCAGCCAGTCGGCAAACAGCGCAGGCAGGCTGGCCTGCAGCAGCGGCGTCGCGCCGAAGGTCATGGTTATCGGGCAGAGCGTGCCCGACTCCACCTGGCCGTGTAGCATAAAACGCGCAGCCCGGGCGACGAACGCCCCGGGACGCGCGTCCGCCTGCCAGGGGAGATTGTGGACACGATTGGCGCACAGCCCCTGCATCAGCAGATGCCAGGCGGGATGGAAGCGCAGGTCATCCAGCCGCGCGCCGCGCGCGTCATAACGCAGCAGCTCGGGCGGAAAGGCGTTCGCCAGCCGTCCCAGCTCCAGTGATTCGCTGCTGCCGAGCTGTTGTCCGACCGAGGCCAGCAGATCCCGATCCCAGCCGGCGCCATAGCGCGCCACGGCGTCACACAGGGGCGTATCGGAAAGAAACAGGTTGCTGTTGCTGAGGGGAAAAGGCTGATTGAAAACGGTGTGGGTCGACATAACGGGGATCTCCGTACGGAAACCCCGCTTAAGGCCAGACCGGGCTTCCTGGGTTGTCCTGCAGTGGTTTAATTATGCAGAAAGACCGGCAAGATGCCCGCGTACAACGCAGGTTTCGGGGCGCAGGTCACGCCCCGAAGCGTCAGCTGCGGCGCTGGCGCACCGCTTCAAACAGACAGATGCCGGTGGCGACGGAGACGTTCAGCGACGACACGCTGCCCGCCATCGGCAGACGGATCAGATCGTCGCAGTGTTCGCGCGTCAGACGGCGCATGCCCTCGCCTTCTGCGCCCATCACCAGCGCCAGCGGACCGGTCATTTTGCTTTCCCACAGGTCATGCGTCGCTTCGCCGGCGGTGCCGACGATCCAGACGTGATACTCCTGCAGCAAACGCATCGTGCGCGCCAGGTTGGTGACGCGGATCAGCGGTACGCTTTCCGCCGCGCCGCAGGCGACTTTTTTCGCCGTGGCGTTGAGCTGCGCCGACCGATCTTTCGGCACGATCACCGCATCTACGCCCGCCGCATCGGCGCTGCGCAGACAGGCGCCAAGGTTGTGGGGATCGGTCACGCCGTCCAGAATCAGCAGCAGCGGTGATTCAATCGAGGCCAGCAGATCGGGCAGATCGCCTTCCTGATAGTGCCGTCCCGGCTTCACCTGCGCGATGATACCCTGATGCACCGCACCTTCTACCTTGCTGTCCAGCCACTGACGGGTGGCGACCTGAATAACAATGCCCTGCGCTTCCAGCGCGGCGATCAGCGCCTGTAAGCGACGATCGTCGCGGCCTTTCAGGATCCAGACCTGCTGGAAACGTTGCGGGTCGCGCTCTAACAGCGCCTGTACGGCGTGAATGCCGAAAATTACTTCACTCATGTTTTATCCGATGCTGGTGACGGGCGGCCCTGCCGCCCTTTGGCCTGCGGCGCGACAGGGTTCGCCTGTGTTACCGCTTATGCCTCTTTTTTCTTCGATGCGCGCTTCGCTTTGGTTGCGGCAGCGATTTTACGGGTTTTGTCCGAAGGTTTTTTCGCTTTTTTCTCGCCTTTCGGCTTGTCCGCTTTTTTACCTTCGCCTTTGGCTGCGCCTTTGCCTTCGCCGCGGAACGCTTCGTTCGGCTCGAAATTGGCGTTTTTACGCATCTCGCGGCGGCGTTTGTTATGGGTGCCGGCGCCGCCTTTCTTCGCCTTTTCGCGTTCGGTTTTGCCTTCGCCGCGCGGACGGCGCTGGCTGGAGATCAGCGCGAAATCGATCTTGCGCTCATCCATATGCACTGCCTCTACGCGCACTTCAACGGTATCGCCGAGGCGATAGGTGCGGCCACCCGATTCACCAATCAGGCGCTGGCCGACGGCGTCAAAGCGGTAGTAGTCATTGTCCAGCGTCGAGACATGCACCAGGCCGTCGATAAACAGATCGTTGAGGCGTACAAAGAAGCCGAAGCCGGTAACGCTGGCGATCACGCCGGTAAAGGTATTGCCGACCTGGTCCTGCATAAAGTCGCACTTCAGCCAGTCCGCGACGTCGCGCGTCGCTTCATCAGCGCGGCGCTCGGTCATCGAGCAGTGCAGGCCCAGCTGCAGCATCTGCTGCATATCATAGTGGAAGCCGCCGGTCGGCGTGCTGTTGCCTTCCAGCGTGCCCGCCTGCTGCGCCAGCAGATATTTGATCGCCCGGTGCAGCAGCAGATCGGGATAGCGGCGGATCGGCGAGGTAAAGTGCGCATAGGAAGAGAGCGCCAGGCCGAAGTGGCCACGGTTTTCCGGATCGTAGACTGCCTGCTTCATCGAACGCAGCAGCATGGTCTGCAGCATTTCGTGGTCGGGACGATCGGCGATGGTTTCCAGCAGCTCGGCGTAATCCAGCGGCTGCGGCTTGTTGCCGCCCGGCAGCGACAGGCCCAGCTCGGCCAGCACGGAGCGGAAGCTCTTGATGCTGTCATCGCTGGGACGATCGTGGTCGCGGAACAGCGCCGGCTCCTGATGCTTCTCAACAAAGCGCGCCGAGGCGATGTTCGCCAGGATCATGCACTCTTCAATCAGCTTATGGGCGTCGTTGCGCACCGTGCGCTCTACGCGCTCAATGCGGCGCTCGGCGTTAAAGATAAACTTCGCCTCTTCGGTTTCAAAGGAGATGCCGCCGCGCTGTTCGCGCGCCTTCTCCAGCACCTGATACATGCTGTGCAGCTCTTCCAGATCTTTCACCAGCGGCGCGTATTGTTCGCGCAGTTCCGGGTTACCCTGCAGAATCGCCCAGACTTTGTTGTAGGTCAGGCGCGCATGGGAATTCATTACCGCTTCATAGTGCTTGTAGCCGGTCAACTTACCGCTGGCGGAAACGGTCATTTCGCACACCATGCAGAGGCGATCAACCTGCGGATTCAGCGAGCAGAGCCCGTTGGACAGCACTTCAGGCAGCATCGGCACCACCTGCGACGGGAAGTAGACCGAGGTACCGCGGTTATGCGCTTCGTTATCCAGCGGCGTGCCGGGACGCACGTAATAGCTGACGTCGGCGATGGCAACCCACAGGCGCCAGCCGCCGCCACGTTTTTTCTGGCAGTAAACGGCGTCATCGAAGTCGCGCGCATCTTCACCGTCGATGGTGACCAGCGGCAGTTGACGCAGATCAACGCGCCCCTGCTTCGCCTCTTCCGGCACCTCTTCACGCAGCGTCGCGATCTGCGCTTCGAGTTCGGCTGGCCAAACGTGCGGAATTTCATGGGTACGCAGCGCCATATCGACCGCAAGGCCGGTGCCCATATCGTCACCCAGGACCTCAATGATTTTGCCGATCGCCTTGGAGCGACGCGTTGAACGCTGCACCAGCTCCACCACCACCACGGAGCCCATATGCGCGCTCATCACCTCTTCCGGCGGGATCAGGATATCGAAGCTCAGGCGGCTGTCGTCCGGCACCACAAAGCCAACGCCGGCTTCGGTGAAGTAGCGGCCGACGATCTGGCTGTTACGCGGCTCCAGTACGCGTACCACGCGCGCCTCGCGGCGGCCCTTGCGGTCGGCGCCCTGCGGCTGAGCCAGGATGATGTCGCCGTGCAGACAGAATTTCATCTGTTCGGCGGAGAGGTAGAAATCATCTTTTTGCCCTTCGACGCGCAGGAATCCGTAACCGTCGCGGTGGCCGATCACCTTGCCGCGCAGCAGGTCGAGACGCTCAGGCAGCACGTAGCACTGGCGACGGGTAAACACCAGCTGTCCGTCGCGCTCCATGGCGCGCAGACGGCGACGCAGCGCTTCCAGCTGCTCTTCGCCTTCAATATGCATTTCAGCCGCCAGCTCTTCACGGCTGGCCGGTTTTTCACGTTTTTCTAAATGCGCGAGGATGAACTCGCGGCTTGGAATGGGGTTTTCGTATTTTTCAGCTTCTCTTTCCTGAAAAGGATCTTTTGACATAGCGGTTCCTCCGTTGTCAGCAGCCGGCCAGCGTTGAAGCTTCAGGCTCCGGCAGCAAAATTTTATAAAGCGGATGGTTATCCTTTACCAGATCGGCCAACGTATAGTTATCCAGCTCGCGCAGGAACTGTTGCGTCGCCTCGTTCAGCGCCTGTCGCAAGCGGCAGGCGGGCGTAATGGCGCAGATATCGCAATTCACCAGCTGCAGCGGTTCCATTTCCCGTACAACCTGTCCGACAACAATTTCCGAGGCGGGTTTACCAAGGCGAATGCCGCCGTTTTTACCGCGTACGGCGGCGACATAGCCCAGACGACTCAGCTGGTTGATGATTTTGACCATATGATTGCGCGACACGCCGTAGGTGTCGGTCACCTGCGTGATGTTCGTCATCTGTCCGGCCGGCAATGACGCCATGTAAATCAGGGCGCGTAGGCCGAAATCGGTAAAACTCGTCAGCTGCACAATAACCTCGGTGAATTTCTGGTGAATTTCATCCGCTTAGCATAATTATTATCTAATGATGATAAACCAGCCCATAAAATTGAGGGCATTTTTTTAAGCAAGCCGGATTTCAGGAAAGCGGTAAGCAAAGTGGGCGGGAATAAAGAGCGGAGCGCCTGCTGTCACACAGAAGACAAAGGCCGGACAGGGTCCGGCCTTTCGCGCAATCAGGCGTCAAACGGATGACGCAGGATCATGGTTTCGCTGCGATCCGGACCGGTAGAGATAATATCAACCGGTACGCCCGTCAGTTCTTCAACACGCTTAATATAATCGCGCGCTGCCTGCGGCAGTGCGTCAACCGATTTCGCGCCAAAGGTGCTTTCGCTCCAGCCTGGCAGGGTTTCATAAATCGGTTCGATGCCTTCCCACCCTTCCGCGGCCAGCGGCGTGGTGGTGACTTCGCGGCCATCCGGCATACGGTAGCCCACGCAGATTTTAACCTCTTTCAGGCCATCCAGCACGTCCAGTTTGGTCATGCAGAAGCCGGAGAGGGAGTTGATCTGCACCGCGCGGCGCACCGCGACCACGTCCAGCCAGCCGGTGCGACGGCGACGGCCAGTAGTGGCACCGAATTCATTGCCCTTCTCACACAGGAATTCGCCAACGTCATCAAACAGTTCGGTCGGGAAAGGACCGGCGCCAACGCGGGTGGAGTAGGCTTTGATAATGCCCAGCACGTAATCGACGTAGCGCGGACCGATGCCGGAGCCTGTCGCCACGCCGCCGGCGGTGGTGTTGGAAGAGGTGACGTAGGGATAGGTGCCGTGATCGATATCCAGCAGGGTACCCTGCGCGCCTTCGAACATGATCAGATCGCCGCGCTTGCGCGCGTTATCCAGCAGATCGGAAACGTCAACTACCATGCCGGTCAGGATATCAGCGATCGCCATAACATCTTTCAGCACGGTGTCGTAATCTACCGCTTCTTCTTTGTAGTAATGCACCAGCTGGAAGTTATAGAAATCGACAATCTCTTTCAGCTTGGCGGCGAAGGTCTCTTTATTGAAGAGATCGCCGACGCGCAGGCCGCGACGCGCGACTTTATCTTCGTAAGCCGGGCCGATGCCGCGACCAGTGGTGCCGATCGCCTTCGCGCCACGCGCTTTTTCACGCGCCAGATCCATTGCAACGTGATATTGCAGGATCAGCGGACAAGCTTCAGAGAGTAACAGACGTTCACGTACCGGGACGCCACGCTCTTCCAGCCCTTTCATCTCTTTCATCAGCGCTGCCGGAGACAGCACAACGCCGTTACCGATGATGCTGGTGACGTTTTCACGCAGGATGCCAGAGGGAATTAAGTGGAGAACGGTTTTTTCACCGTTGATGACAAGCGTATGACCCGCATTGTGGCCGCCTTGATAGCGCACAACGTATTTAGCGCGCTCTGTCAGAAGGTCAACAATCTTACCTTTGCCTTCGTCACCCCATTGGGTGCCCAGTACGACAACGTTCTTACCCATTTTCTTGAAACCACCGATTGCTTAAAAATGGATTCTACCACCATGATTTTCCACTTTCAGCACTTTTAGCATACGATTGCGCAGTTTTTTGATCGCGATTTGGTCAGCGTCATATCGCCGTTTTCATGGCGTTTTGCGCCGCGCCTGGATATGGCATTAGCTGCCGCCATGCACACTCAACATATAGTAAATCACCGCGCCGGCCACCACTAATCCACCGCCGAAACGGTGCAGCAGACGGTCCGGCAGCTGGGCCATCGCGACGATCATCCGGCGCCAGAGACGCGGCCACAGCATCGGCCCTAATCCTTCCAGCACCAATACCAACGCCAGCGCCATCCATATGGTTGTTTTCATTATTTCTCGATAGTAAACAGGAAGAAGCTGGCGATTATGCACACTGGCGGATAATCCGTAAATATGAGGCTGAAGGAAGCGGTGGGAAAAAGCGTGACCGAATATATCACGCCTTCAGCAGGAAAATTAATCGACGATAAACAGCTTAGCGCCGCCCGGCGAAGAGGAGCGATGCGCTTCGGCGTTGTCCGCCACCTGATAACTCATGCCCGGCGTCAGAATAAAGGTGCGGCCATCCTCCAGTTCAGTATGCAGCTCTCCGTCGAGGCAGTAGAGAATATGCCCCTTATCACACCAGTGATCGGCCAGGTAGCCGGCGGAATACTCTACGATCCTGACGCGGATATCGTTAAAGCGTCGGGTACGCCACAGCGCGTATCCGCGCTCGCCCAGATGCTTTTCCGCTACGATTTTATGCCAGTCAGTGGTGCCGAAAGGAAGATTGTTGATGTGCATACCAGCCTCTGTGTAAGGAAACAATGGATAACGGTTTTCTACAGCGTAAGGACAAAGCGTGCTTAGGCAGAGCGGACGCTCTGTGATGACATGATGCAGATAAAAAAAGAGCCGACGCAAGGTCGGCTCTGTTGGCAGGATTAACGCGCCGGAGCGGCGGTAGGCGATTTCATGTAGCGGAAGAAATCGCTGTCCGGACTCAGCACCATCACATCCTGGTTATCGCTGAAGCTCTTCTCGTAGGCACGCAGGCTGCGGATAAAGGAGTAGAATCCCGGATCCTGGCTGAACGCGTCAGCAAACAGCTTAGCGGCTTCGGCATCGCCTTCACCACGGGTGATCAGCCCCTGACGCTGCGCTTCCGCCAGCGTACGGGTTACCTGGTAATCGGCCTGAGCGCGCAGTTTTTCCGCCTCTTCCTGGCCCTGTGAACGCTGGCTACGCGCGACCGCTTCACGCTCGGCGCGCATACGGTTGTAGATAGCATCGGACACTTCAGTCGGCAGGTTGATCTGCTTGATGCGCACATCCACCACTTCGATACCCAGCGCCGCCATACTGTTCGGGTTGATTGACGGCTCGCTGCCTTTGGTTTCGCGCTCGACGCGCGCCGCGGCATGGGCGATGGCGTCATCCGCCGCCGGCGTTTGCACTTCGTCGTCGCGTCCGGCGCTGCCGGTGTTCAGCGCGTCGCGCACGTCGGTGGTCAAACGGCCGCGTGAATCAGTCACGATATCTTTTACGTCAAGACGGCCCATCTCAGAACGCAGACGGTCGCTGAACTTACGTTTCAGCAGCACTTCCGCCTGAGAGACATCGCCGCCGCCGGTCGCCAGGTAGTAACGGCTGAAGTCGCTGATGCGCCATTTGATATAAGAATCGACGATCAGATCCTTTTTCTCTTTGGTCACAAAGCGATCGGCCTGGTTATCCATAGTCTGAATGCGGGCGTCCAGCGATTTAACCGATTCCAGGAACGGGATCTTAAAATGCAGGCCCGGCGCGAACACCAGCGGCTTGTTATCATCATCACGCAGAACTTTGCCGAAGCGCAGCACGATGCCGCGCTGGCCTTCCTGCACCACAAACAATGACGCGTACAGCACCACCAGTACAACAATAATTAATACGATTAATGGCTTACGCATCGTTTACTCTCTCCCTTCGCGCTGGGTGTCGTTGCGCAGTGCGTTGGCACGACGCTGATCCATGATGTCGTCCGGGCTGAACGACGAGCCGTTGCTGGCGCGATCGTTGCTGCCGGAGGTCGTCGGCAGACGCATCAGGCTGCTGCTCTCCTGGCCGCTACGGGTTGAGCTGGATGAACCCTGACCGCGCATTAGCTGATCCAGCGGCAGCACCATCAGATTATTGTTGCTGTTGCTGACCAGCACCTTACGGGTATGGCTCAGCACGCGCTCCATGGTTTCGATATAAAGACGCTCTTTCGTGATTTCCGGCGCGGCTTTATATTCCGGCAGGATTTTCGCGAAGCGCGCCACTTCACCCTGCGCCTCCAGCACGGTGCGCGCTTTATAGGCCCGCGCCTCTTCCAGAATACGCTGCGCCTGGCCGTTGGCGCGCGGCTGTACTTCATTGGCGTAAGCTTCCGCTTCACGCACGTACTGCTCGCGGTTTTCACGCGCGGCAATCGCGTCGTCAAACGCCGCTTTCACCTCTTCCGGCGGACGCGCCGCCTGGAAGTTAACGTCCAGCACGGTAATGCCCATGTTGTACGGTCGAATGGTTTCGTCGATCTCGCGCTGCGTTTCGCTACGCACCACGGTACGGCCTTCAGTCAGGATGCGATCCATGCTGGAACGGCCGATAACACCACGCAGCGCACTGTCGGTCGCCTGGCGCAGGCTGTCGTCCGCGCTGGTGACCGCAAACAGATAGCGTTCCGGATCGGTTACGCGATACTGCACGTTCATTTCAACGCGCACCACGTTTTCATCGGAAGTCAGCATCACGCCGGACGCGGCCAGTTCGCGCACCGCCTCGACGTTCACCGCCTGCACCTGATCGATAAAGGTCGGCTTCCAGTTCAGGCCCGGCTCAACCAGATGGCTGAACTGCCCAAAACGCGTCACGACGCCGCGCTCGGCCTCTTTAATGGTGTAGAAGCCGCTTGCCGCCCAGATAACCACAGCCGCGACGGCCACGATCCCTGCCAGCTTGCCGCCGTTGCCTGAGCCGCGTGAGTTATCGCCGCCCTTGCCGCCGCCGCCCAGACCGCCAAGCTTTTTGCTCAGCTTACGGAAGATATCATCGAGATCGGGAGGTCCCTGATCGCGTCCTCCTTTGTTTCCCCCAGAGTTGCCGCCTTGATTATTGCTGCTTCCCCACGGGTCGCGGTCTTGTCCGTTATTACCGGGCTGATTCCACGCCATGTTTATACTCCATTTATTGTGTGTGCGGTGTTATCCCAGGCCGGGATACGCGTTTCAGGCAACATCAGTCAAACAATATAATCCACCAGCGTCGGCTCCTGTTTGCACAGGCGACGCCAGTCAACAATCGGCAGGCGAATCATCAACCCTACGCTGCCATCTTCTTCATTCCATTCTTTTTCAATGGCCTGCAGCTGATAAAAGCGGCTGCGCAGACGCCCCGCTTCCGGCGGCAAACGCAGCTCGTACTGCGCGATTTCGCCGGACAGCCGTTCGGTCAACGCCTGGAACAGCAGCGGCAGGCCCGCTCCGCTTTGGGCAGAGAGCCAGACGCGTACCGGCAGATTTTCATCATTGCGATCGATACGCGGCGTAAAGCCGTCAAGTATGTCGATCTTGTTCATCACCTGCAGCGTCGGGATCTCGTCGGCTTCGATCTCTTCGAGAACAGTATCCACCGCCTCGATATTCTCATCCATGCGCACATCGGCAGCATCGATCACATGCAGCAGCAGCGCCGCCTGGCGCGTCTCCTGCAGGGTCGCTTTAAAGGCGGCGACCAGATCGTGCGGCAGGTGGCGGATAAAGCCTACGGTATCGGCCAGCACCACTTCGCCGACGTCGGCGACATCGATGCGTCGCAGCGTAGGATCGAGGGTGGCGAACAGCTGATCGGCAGCATAGACGTTAGCGGAGGTCACGCTATTAAACAGCGTCGATTTACCGGCGTTGGTGTAGCCCACCAGCGAGACCGTCGGCACATCCGCTTTCGCCCGCGCCTGGCGTCCCTGATCGCGCTGCTTTTCGACACGCTCAAGGCGCGACAAAATCTGGCTGATGCGATTACGCAACAACCGGCGGTCGGTTTCCAGCTGGGTTTCGCCCGGTCCGCGCAGGCCGATGCCCCCTTTCTGACGTTCAAGGTGGGTCCAGCCGCGCACCAGGCGCGTGGCGAGATGGCGTAGCTGAGCCAGCTCTACCTGTAATTTACCTTCGTGAGTACGGGCGCGCTGGGCAAAGATGTCCAGGATCAGACCGGTGCGATCGATCACACGACATTCGCACAGACGCTCGAGGTTACGTTCCTGAGCCGGCGATAAGGCATGGTCAAAGATAACGACTGAAGCACCAGTGGCTTTCACCGCTTCAGCGATCTCGACAGCTTTACCTTCACCGACAAAATATTTGGGATGTGGCGCTTTGCGGCTACCGGTTATCACGCGCAGCGCTTCGACGCCTGAGGAAGAGACCAGCGTTTCGAATTCCTGCAGGTCTTCTGTCTCTTTGTCTTGCGAGAACCAGATGTGTACCAGTATGGCCTGCTCACCGGCATCATAACGGTCAAACAAGCTTAAACCTCTCTAATAGATTGACCAAAACGGGGATGGTCATTAATGGTCTCCCCGTTTTGGCAGTGCGATAACAGGGCTTACTCAGCGCTGTCACCGTCTTGCTGTTGCGGCTGCGATTGCGCTGCCTGATTATTGCCGCCGTGATGATAGTTGCTACCGCCACCTGCGTTATTGCTATGGTGGGAGACTGCACGGGACGGGACGACGGTAGAGATAGCGTGCTTATACACCATCTGGCTGACCGTATTTTTCAACAAAATGACAAACTGATCGAAAGACTCAATCTGACCTTGCAGTTTGATACCATTCACCAAATAAATCGAAACCGGAACACGCTCGCGACGCAGTGCGTTCAGGAACGGGTCTTGTAAAGATTGCCCCTTAGCCATTCTATCTTTTCCTTATATGCTTGTTGTTTATTACTAAGAACCCTGCGGCTCTAAAAACTGCGTAAAAAAATTTGCGCACGATAACGGATCAATTGTACACATTCACCCAAGGTTCGCACCAAGAACCTGTAATACCTTGTTAAGCGCCTGGTCCGGATGATCGCTGTCAAGCCAGTGAACATTCTGCCAGCCGCGTAGCCAGGTGATCTGGCGCTTGGCGAGTTGCCGGGTCGCGCAAATTCCCCGATAAACCATTTCGTTGTAATCGATCTCGCCTTCAAGGTAAGACCACATCTGGCGATATCCCACACAACGAATGGAAGGCAAATCCGTATGCAAATCTCCCCTTGCAAACAGCGCGCGCGCTTCGGCTTCAAAACCTGAAGCCAGCATCTGTTCAAAACGCAACGCAATACGCTGATGCAACAATTCACGGCTCGCCGGAGCGATAGCGAACTGAATGACATCGTAAGGCAATGCCTCACCCGCGGTTTTCGTCAGTTCTGTTAAAGTTTTACCCGAAATAAAAAAAACTTCCAGTGCCCGCGAGAGTCTCTGGGGATCATTCGGATGAATACGAGCGCCAGCAATGGGATCAATTTCACATAATTGACGGTGCAGAGCTTCCCATCCCTGTTCACGCGCCGTTTGCTCTATCCGTTCGCGCACCTCCGGATCGGCCGAGGGCAACGGCGACAATCCTTCCAGCAGCGCTTTGAAATAGAGCATGGTTCCACCAACAAGCAACGGAATTCGCCCTTTTGAGGTAATCTCCGCCATTTCCGCCAGCGCATCGCGACGGAAGTCGGCTGCCGAATAAGCTTCCGACGGATCGCGAATGTCCAGCAGGCGATGGGGTGCCTGCGCCAGCTCTTCCGCGGACGGCTTGGCGGTGCCAATATCCATACCGCGATAAATAAGGGCTGAATCAACGCTTATCAACTCTACCGGCAGCTTTTTACGCAGCGAAATCGCCAGCGCCGTTTTGCCGGAGGCTGTAGGCCCCATCAAAAAAATCGCCTTAGGCCGGCCCGCCATTTTGCTTTCACTCATGCTTCAGGGCGTTTAATGCCTTTTCTGTGTCGATCGGTTGTAATAAACCCGGAGGTGGCGATTTCAACAGCGCCGGACAGAGCCGTTCGACATCCGCCAGCAGCGCTATCGCCTGTGAGTGATTCCAGTGCGTATGCTCTACCTCAGCCTGGCGCGCCAGCCATTGGGCCAGCAACGTCGGCGAAATTTCCTGCTGACGGGCGAGATAGCCTAACAGTTCTGGAATCAAGTTTTGTAAATTTTGTTGGCGCAATGGTAAAGGCACCGCGCGTAGCGTCACATGCTGCCCATCGCTTTGCAAATCAATGCCCAACAGGCGCAGCAGCCCGGCATGTTGCTGCATCGCCTGCCGCTCCGCCTGCGCCAGCTTGAGTCTGACCGGGATCAGCAGCGGCTGAGGCTTTAGCCCCTCCTCGCCCGGCTCCAGCTGCGCCTGACGCAGCCAGCGCGACGCCACGGCTAAGGCGATCAGCGCCAGCCCGCCGCCGCGCTCCACCACCGCATAGCTGTCGCGCAGTACCGTCAGGACCCGCCCCAGGCTTTGGCTATGGCCGCGTAGCGGCGTCTCGGCGACGGCCTCCTGCGTGCGTGGCGGCGCCTGCTTGTTCGGCGTCGGTGTTGGCGTTTGCAGCAGCTGCTGATAAAGCGCGCCCTCCCGTTTTTGATAGCCGGGCTGCTGCTGTGGCCAGCCTGCCGGCGCGGTCGCGCGGCTGCCTGCGCTGGCGCGCGGCGCAGCCTCTGACGGCTGACGCGGCGTGCCCTCTGACGGCTGGCGCGGCGCGCCCTCTGACGGCTGGCGTATCGGCGGCTCAGCGGCGGCTGATGGCGCGACGGACGCCGGTGGCGGGCTGGAGAAATGATTGCCGCCCGCCGCCGGACGATTTTCCGGCTGCCAGCGCGGCGCCGCCTGCTCAGAGGAGAGCGGCAGGCTTTCCGCGCCGCTCTCCTGCAGCACGCTGATCACGCCCTGATAGATAAAATCATGCACCAGCCGCGACTGATGGAAACGCACTTCATGCTTCGCCGGATGCACATTGACATCGACCTGATGCGGATCGATATGCAGGTAAAGCACATAGGCGGGCTGGTGATCGCCGCCCAGCTTCTCCTGATAAGCCTGGCGGATAGCGTGATTGATCAGCCTATCGCGCATCATACGGCCGTTGACGTAGCAATACTGTAAATCGCTGACCTGACGTGCGCCGGCGGGATCGGCCACCCAGCCGCGCAGCGCCAGATCGCCATGCTGCCATTCAATCTTCAGCGCATGTTCCATAAAGGTCGCGCCGCAGATGGCGCCCAGACGGCGTAGCTGCTGGCTCTCCTGCGCGGCGGCGCGGTACTGACGCACCAGCTTACCGTTATGGGTCAGAGAGATAGCGATATCGAAACGCGCCAGCGCGATACGCCGCACTACCTCATCGATATGGGCGAACTCGGTCTTTTCGGTTCGCAGGAACTTGCGACGCGCGGGCGTGTTGTAAAAGAGATCCAGCACCTCCAGCGTAGTGCCGGGCGGATGCGCGGCGGGCTTGACCGTCACCGTCATATCGCGCCCTTCCGCATAAGCCTGCCAGGCCTCCTGCTGCTCAGCGGTGCGCGAGGTCAGCGTCAGGCGCGATACGGAGCTGATGCTGGCCAGCGCCTCGCCGCGAAACCCGAGGCTGACGATCGCTTCCAGATCGTCCAGCGAGGTGATTTTACTGGTAGCGTGGCGCGCCAGCGCCATCGCCAGCTCCGCTTTGTTGATACCGCAGCCGTTATCGCGAATGCGGATTAGCTTTGCGCCGCCCTTTTCAATATCGATATCGATGCGCGTGGCGCCGGCATCGAGGCTGTTTTCCACCAGCTCCTTGACGACCGACGCCGGCCGCTCGACCACTTCACCGGCGGCGATCTGGTTGGCTAACTGTGGCGGCAGGATCTGAATCGGCATGGCGCGCTATCCTCAATCTGGCGTGAAACAACGGGTCACTCTGCGTGGCGGCGGCGGGCCGCTAACCGGCCCGCCGCTGTCAGGAGGCGGGAATTTTTAACGTTTGTCCGAGCATTACATTGCTCGACTTCATATTATTGGCCTGCATGATAGCCTGCGCGCTGACGCCGTAATGCACCGCAATGGCGGTCAGCGAATCGCCGCGCACCACTTTATGACGCAGCGGGCGGCGGCTGGAGGTGGCTGACGCGGTGGCCGCGCCGCCTGCCGGCACTTTCAGCCGCTGTCCCACCCAAACGCTCTGCTTTTTCAGCCGGTTCAGCTGCGTCAGCGTGGTCATGGAAACGCCATACTGCGCGGCGATGCCCGACAGCGTTTCGCCGCGCTTCACCACATGACGCTTCACCGGCCCGGTATAGGCCACCGGGGCGCTGGAACGGTTGGCTTCGACTTCAACCGCCGTTGCGGATGGCAACGGTCGGTTTTCCTGCTTTGGGACGGATTGCAACGGATGCGTCAGGAAGTAGCTGCGCAGGCCGCGATAAATCGACCCGGCAATCTTCTCCTGATACGCGCTGCTGCCCAGCAGCCGCTCCTCCGAAGGATTACTGATAAAGCCCGTTTCCACCAGCAGCGAAGGAATATCGGGCGAACGCAACACGCCCAGGCTGGCATGCTCCGGCCGCCGCTTGTGCAGCGAGCCGACCTGCTGCAGCTGCTGAATCACCTTAACCGCCACATCATAGCCGACACGCTGAGAGTGGCCGAACTGCAAATCCAGTACCGCCTGGCTCAGATAGGGATCCGCCTGGCTGTTGGCCAGCAGATCGCCCGCGCCTCCCAGCAGTTCCGACTGTTTCTCATGCTGCTCCAGCCAGTTTGCCATTTCGCTGTTGGCGCGGCGGTTGGACAGCACCCAGACTGACGCACCGCGCGCGCTGCGGTTCGGCGCGGCGTCGGCGTGGATAGAGACCAGCACGTTAGCGTTCTGCTTACGCGCCACGTCAGAGCGTCCCATCACCGAAATAAAATAGTCACCGTCGCGCGTCAGCACGCCTTTAAACATCGGATCATCGTTAAGCATCGCCTTCAGCTTGCGGGCGATGGCGATGGTGACATTTTTCTCTTTCAGGCCGTTCATGCCGATGGCACCCGGATCCTGGCCGCCGTGGCCGGCGTCAATGGCGACAATCACCGTATCGTTAGCGCTGCTGTTGCTCTGGCCCGGCGCGATACGGCTGTTGCTATTGGTTACCGTGGTGACTTTGTCGCCGTCAAAAGGGTTATGCGCCGGCGTGGTTGGCTGCGGACGGCTGCTCGCGGTGTTGACCGGCGTGCGCGACACGGCGCCCTGCCTGGCGGTAATGGTAAACACCACTTTATAGCTATCGCCGTTGCGCTGCGTTACCGCGCGCGTTTTGCCGGACTGGGTCAGCTCCAATACCAGCCGGATGCTCTGGGCATCTTTCGGCTGGCTGGTACGAATGCGTTTCACCAGGTTATCGCCGCTGAAGTTCAGCGGCAGGCCCTGAATAACGCCGGACTGACGGATATCCAGCACCACGCGATCGGGGTTGCGCAGCGGGAAAAAGGCGTAGATGGGCTGACCGTTAAAGCTCAGCGTCACCGTCGCCTGGCTGTTGCCGTTCGACACCTGAATATCGGACAAACTGGCCGCCGGCGAAGCCGAGGCGAACAGGCAGAGCAGCATCAACAGCATCACCTTGATGCGCGCCATTATGCGGAGTCCTTCTTCTTCAGCGCCAGCGCGGCCAGCCGTTCGCCCAGCGGCGAATGCGCTTCCAGCTTCGCCTCGCGCGCCTGGCCGATATAGCTCAGGGTCAGCGACAGGTCGGGCTCAGGCAGCACGCCCGTTCCCTGCTGTGGCCACTCCACCAGGCAGACGGCGTCGCCGGCGAAATAGTCGCGGATCCCCATAAACTCCAGTTCTTCCGGATCGGCCAGCCGATAGAGGTCAAAATGATAAACGGGCCGCGCCAGCTGCTGATAAGGCTCTACCAGCGTGTAGGTCGGGCTTTTCACGTTGCCCTGATGCCCCAGCGCCTGCAGGAAGCCGCGGCTGAAGGTGGTTTTCCCCGCCCCTAAATCGCCGTAGAGATAGATGACCACCGCGCTGTCGCAGGCGCGGGCAAGTTGAGCGCCCAGAGCGAGGGTTGCCGCCTCGTCAGGCAATGCGATAACACAGGTATTCATGCTTTATTGTTTAACATCTCAGGATTAACAAATCGAAACAGCGCGGAGAACAGATCGGTCGCCAGCATCCCGCGCGTGCCAAAGCGCGCCGCTACCGCATCCGCCGCCGCGCCATGTACCACACAGCCCGCACAGGCAGCATCATACAGCGTCAGCTTCTGGCCGCACAACGCGCCGATGATGCCTGACAGCACGTCGCCCATACCGCCCGACGCCATACCCGCATTACCGACGTCGGCAAAGGCCATTTCGCCGCTTTCGCTGGCGATCAGCGTACCGGCGCCTTTTAGCACCACTACGCCGCCATAGCGTTTCACCAGGCGCTTTGCTGCAAGTAAGCGATCACTCTCAATTTCCGTCGTCGACACGTTCAATAGCCGTGCCGCTTCGCCGGGATGGGGCGTAATGATGCGATTCTGACGTTTATCGGGATTGAATGCCAGCAGGTTAAGCGCATCAGCATCCCACAGCATCGGTTTCTGAGAGTTTTCTACCCGCCGTAACGCGTTTTTGCCCCATTCCTGCTGTCCGAGGCCCGGCCCGATAACGATAACATCGGCCCACTCCATTGCCTGCTGCAGCGCCTCGTCGGTTAGTTCGTCCACCATAATCTCCGGACGCGCGGCGAGGATCGGCACAATATTATCTTTGTGAGTAAGCGCTCGCACCAGACCTGCGCCGGCGCGCAGCGCCGCTTCCGCCGTCATGCGTATCGCGCCGGCGGTGCCGCGATCGCCACCCACCACCAGCAGGCGGCCCTGATCGCCCTTATGGGCGGTGGCGCGACGCGGCCGCAGCCAGCGGGTCAGCGCCTGAGCGTCATAACGCGCCATCGGTGCCTGCTGGCCATTAAGCCACGGCTCCAGGCCCAGCCCGTGATAGTGCAGCTGGCCGACATAGTCACGCGCTTTGCCGGTCACCTGCCCCGGCTTGATGGCAATCAGCGCCAGCGTGGCGGCCGCCTCGATAACTGCGCCGGGCGCGGTGCCGTTGGCGGCTACCAGCCCGGAAGGCATATCAATGGCGAAAACCGGCGCCGTATGCCGGTTCGCCTTCTCAATCAGCCGTGCGTAGCTTTCCGCCGGCGCACGGTTCAGGCCGGTGCCCAGCAGGGCATCGACAATAATATCCACCTGCTCCGGCCAGCTGGCCTGCGCGTCATGCACTTCGCCGCCTGCCGCCAGCCAGGCATCGCGCGCCGCCTGCGCCTCTTCCGGCAGCGGGCGCTCACTGTCGCACGCCAGCAGCGTAACCTGAAATCCCGCCGCCTGCGCCAGCCGCGCCACGACGTAGCCGTCGCCGCCGTTATTGCCGTGGCCACACAGGATCAGCCAGTGCTGCGCCTGTGGCCATTGCCTGCGCATCAGGTCGAAGGCGGCGCCGCCCGCGCGCAGCATCAGCTCATACAAGGTCATGCCTAAGCTGTCCGCGCCTTCGGTTTCCAGGCGATGCAGCGCCTGCGCAGGCCAGACAGAGTGTGGTAAACTGCGGGCGTTTTCCTTCTCGGTACTATCACTCATGTCACACCCTCTCGATCTTCAACAGCTTGCTCAGGATATAAAACAGTGGGGATTGTCGCTCGGCTTTCAGCAGGTCGGCATCTGCGATACCGATCTCAGCGCAGAAGAGCCGCGTCTGCAGGCCTGGCTGGATAAGCAATATCATGGCGAAATGGAGTGGATGGCGCGGCATGGCATGATGCGCGCCCGCCCGCATGAACTGCTGCCTGGCACCCTGCGCGTAATTAGCGTGCGGATGAACTACCTGCCGGCGAAAGCCGCCTTTGCCAGCACGCTAAAAAATCCCCGTCTGGGTTACGTCAGCCGCTACGCTTTAGGTCGCGACTACCACAAAGTATTGCGCAATCGCCTGAAAAAGCTCGGCGATTTGATCCGCGAACGCTGCGAAACGGCGAATTTTCGCCCGTTTGTCGATTCCGCACCGCTGCTGGAGCGGCCGCTGGCGGCCAGGGCGGGACTTGGCTGGACTGGTAAGCACTCACTTATCCTCAACCGCGAAGCGGGCTCCTGGTTTTTTCTCGGTGAGCTGTTAATCAACCTGCCACTGCCGGTCGATAAGCCACAGGAAGAACAGTGCGGCCGTTGCGTCGCCTGCATCACCACCTGCCCAACCGGCGCCATCGTCGAACCTTACGTCGTGGATGCGCGCCGCTGCATCTCCTATCTGACCATTGAGCTGGAGGGGGCGATACCGGAAGCTTTTCGGCCGCTGATCGGCAACCGCATCTACGGCTGTGACGACTGCCAGCTGATCTGTCCATGGAACCGTTTCGGCCAGCTGACGGACGAAGACGATTTTTCGCCGCGCGCCGCCCTGCACGCCCCGCCGCTGACGGAGCTGTTTCTCTGGGACGAAGCGAAGTTTCTGCGTATTACCGAGGGATCGGCTATTCGGCGTATCGGCCATTTGCGCTGGCTGCGCAACGTGGCGGTCGCACTGGGCAACGCCCCCTGGGATGAGGCACATATTGCCGTGCTGAGCCGTCGGCTGGGCGAGAACGCTATGCTGGATGAACATATCGAATGGGCGATAGCGCAGCAGAAGAGACGACGGGCGGAAAATGCCATCGAGGTGCAGCGCCCTCAGCAAAAACGCCTGGTGCGCGCTGTGGAGAAAGGTTTACCGCGCGACGCCTGAGCTGCTTAGATAATCGCCTGCCCGCCGCCGCTGAACTTTTCCACACGCTGTGCATAAAAATAAAAAAGCGTTGTCATTCAACTGACACAAGAAGCGCAAGCGACAAAGATAACAAATTGAAATATCATCATAGTTATATATTTCAATACATTACACAAAGAATGTAAGCAAATAATATCCGGCAAGAGCAGTCAGCAAGAATCGCGACCTGTGGATAAGTCTGTTTAAACAGATTTGACTTAATGCGTATTGGGCGCATCAGGCGGGCGTTGCCGCTGTGGATAATTATGATGTGGTCATGAAATTTGGAGCGGGAAACGAGACTCGAACTCGCGACCCCGACCTTGGCAAGGTCGTGCTCTACCAACTGAGCTATTCCCGCAATGACGTAGGTAAATCGAAGAATTTGGAGCGGGAAACGAGACTCGAACTCGCGACCCCGACCTTGGCAAGGTCGTGCTCTACCAACTGAGCTATTCCCGCAGGGGTATTACCGGTTACCGCAAAAATTTGGAGCGGGAAACGAGACTCGAACTCGCGACCCCGACCTTGGCAAGGTCGTGCTCTACCAACTGAGCTATTCCCGCAGGGCGTTACCGGGTACTGCATAAATTTTGGAGCGGGAAACGAGACTCGAACTCGCGACCCCGACCTTGGCAAGGTCGTGCTCTACCAACTGAGCTATTCCCGCAATCGTAGCCGATTAAAATTCTTCATCGGTACGGGGAGCGCATTATACGAGAAAACTTTTGCCCTGCAAGCCCTTGAGGGCAAAAATTTGCGCTTTCGATGCATTTGCTGATTTAAGCGGCGGAATGGCGTTTTTTTAGCCGATCCGCCCGTCAACTACAGCTGCAAGAAGTGGCTGCGGTAGTAAGCCAGCTCCGCCACCGACTCGCGGATATCATCCAGCGCCTGGTGGGTGCCCGCCTTTTTAAAGCCGGCAAGGATATCCGGCTTCCAGCGGCGCGCCAGCTCTTTTAACGTACTGACATCCAGATAGCGATAGTGGAAATAGCTCTCCAGCTCCGGCATATATTTAAACAGGAAGCGGCGATCCTGGCCGATGCTGTTGCCGCAAATTGGCGAGGCGTTAGCGGGCACCCACTTTTTCAGAAATTCCAGCGTCGCCAGCTCGGCGGCACGGTCATCATACTGGCTGGCCTTCACGCGCTCTACCAGCCCGCTGTTGGTATGGGTGCGTACGTTCCACTCATCCATCAGCGCCAGCTGCTCAGCGGACTGATGCACCGCCAGCACCGGGCCTTCCGCCAGAATATTCAGGTTGGCGTCCGTTACCAGCGTCGCAATTTCAATAATGCGATCGCGCTCCGGATCGAGGCCGGTCATTTCCAGATCGATCCAGATAAGATTGTTTTCATTTCCGCTCATGGTTTATCCCGCAGTTGGCTCGGTTGTCTTTCCGGCTGAATCGGCCAGGGCGCGCAAAGCCGGGTTGCGTCGCTCGCCGTATTTCAGCCCAGGGTGTATCATAGACGTTTTGCCCGACGAGGCGAAACCGTCCGAATGCATGTGAGGAAGAGTGAGTAAAAATAAACTGTCTAAAGGCCAGCAGCGTCGCGTTAACGCTAACCACGAACGTCGTCTCAAACAGCGTGCGGATAAGCCTGAACCGGATGACAGCCTGTTTGGCGAAGCGCAGTACGGCATCGTCATCAGCCGCTTCGGCATGCATGCGGACGTAGAAGATAGTGGGGGTCAGGTTCACCGCTGCAATATCCGCCGCACCATCCGCTCGCTGGTGACCGGGGATCGCGTGCTGTGGCGGCCCGGCGTCGAAGGCGGAGCCACGGTAAAAGGCATCGTCGAAGCGGTGCATGAGCGCCATTCGGTGCTAACGCGCCCCGACTTCTACGACGGCGTAAAACCGGTGGCGGCGAATATCGATCAGATCATCATCGTCTCCGCCATCGTGCCGGAGCTATCGCTGAACATTATCGACCGCTACCTGGTGGCGAGCGAAACGTTGGGTATCGAGCCGCTGCTGGTGCTAAACAAGACCGATCTGCTGGATGAGGCGGGCCGCGCCTTTGTTGACCAGCAAATGGCTATCTACCGCCATATCGGCTATCGCGTGCTGATGGTCTCCAGCTATGAAAAAGCGGGCCTGGCCGATCTGGAAGCGGCGCTAACCGACCGCATCAGCATTTTCGCCGGTCAGTCAGGGGTGGGCAAATCAAGCCTGCTCAATGCGCTGCTGGGCCTGGATCTGAGCGAACAAACTATCCTCACCAACGACGTTTCCGACGTCTCCGGTCTGGGCCAGCACACCACCACCGCGGCGCGTCTTTACCACTTTCCGCACGGCGGTGACGTGATCGATTCGCCCGGCGTGCGCGAGTTCGGTCTCTGGCACCTGGAGCCGGAACAAGTCACCCAGGGATTTGTCGAATTCCGTGAATTTTTAGGTGGCTGCAAGTTCCGCGACTGCAAGCATGATAACGATCCCGGCTGCGCGATCCGCGAGGCGGTGGAGAATGGGCTGATCGCTGAAACGCGCTTCGAAAACTACCACCGCATTCTGGAGAGCATGGCGCAGGTAAAAACGCGTAAAAACTTTGGTAATGACGAAGACTGATAGCGCAAATATGGCATTATCGGCGCGTTAGCCTAAACCGGCTGGCGCTGCTACAATTCGCCCCCTTTTTCTTCAACGTCGTGTGATTAAGCCAGGAGGCTAACGTGTTGGATTCTATTAAACTCGGCCTGAATCATCTGCTCCCTAAAAAGTGGCTCACCGAGGCGGCTGGCTGGGCCGCCGGCAAGCGCGCCGGCTGGCTGACCAAAGCAGTGATCGATATTTTTGTCTGGTTCTATCGCGTCGATATGTCCGAAGCGCAAAAATCGGATACCGCCAGCTACCGTACCTTTAACGATTTCTTTGTGCGCCCGCTGCGCGACGAAGCGCGTCCTATCGACGCCGACCCGAACCTGCTGGTCCTGCCGGCGGATGGTGCCATCAGCCAGCTGGGCCATATCGAAGGCGACACCATTTTTCAGGCGAAAGGCCACTACTATTCGCTGGAAGCGCTGCTGGCGGGCGATCGTCAGATGGCGGCGCAGTTCCGCGACGGCGAGTTCGCTACCACCTACCTGGCGCCGCGCGACTACCATCGCGTGCATATGCCGTGCAACGGCATCCTGCGCGAAATGATTTACGTGCCGGGCGATCTCTACTCCGTTAACCCGCTGACCGCGCGCAACATCCCTAACCTGTTTGCCCGCAACGAGCGCGTTATCTGCTATTTCGATACCGAATTTGGTCCGATGGCGCAGATTCTGGTCGGCGCCACCATCGTCGGCAGCATCGAAACCGCCTGGTCCGGCACCGTTACGCCGCCGCGCGAAGGCGTCATTAAACGCTGGAGCTTCCCGGGCGCCGACGCCGAAGGCGCGGTGGTGCTGCTGAAAGGTCAGGAAATGGGCCGCTTCAAGCTGGGTTCGACCGTTATCAATCTGTTCGCGCCGGGCCGCATTAAGCTTGCGGAAAGCCTGGAAGCGGAAAGCAAAACCCGTCTCGGTCAGCCGATGGCTATGGCGCTGCAACGCACCGACGCGGAAACCGTTTTACACCACGATTAAGATGTCACCGTGCGCCTGATCCTCTCTTTTATTCTCGTCTGTTTCTTTACCCTGCCCGCGTACGCCGCCAGCGCGCCTGACGCGGCGCAGGTGCGCCAGGAGCTGGAGCAGGCGAAATCCGCCAAATCCTCGCCGGCCCAGGCTGAACTGGTGCAAACGCTGGAATCCGCGCTGAGCTTTATCGACGCCCGCAACGAATCGCTGGAGCGGGCGAAGCAGTATCAGCAGGTGATCGATGATTTCCCTAAACTGGCGCGCGAGCTGCGCCAGCAGATCGCCAGCCTGAACGACAGCCCGCGCACGCTGCACGGCGGCCTGACCAGCGCCGAGCTGGATCAGGAGATCCTGCAGGTCAGCAGCCAGCTGCTGGAAGAAGGACGCCAGGCGCAGCAGGAGCAGGATCGCGCCAGAGAGATCAGCGATTCTCTTGGCCAGCTGCCGCAGCAGCAAACCGAGGCGCGCCGCGCGCTAAGTGAAAGCGATCGCACGCTACAGGGCCAGGCAGTCGCCTCCGGCGCGCTGGCCCAGGCGCAGATCTACGCCCGCCAGGCAGAATCGGCGGCGCTGAAGGCGCGGGTCGACGAGCTGGAGCTGGCGCAGCTATCGGCCAATAACCGGCAGGAGCTGGCGCGGATGCGCGCCGAGGTGCATCAGAAAAAAGCGGAGCAGCTGGACGACTATCTGCAGGCGCTGCGCAATCAGCTTAACGGCCTGCGCCAGCGTGAAGCGGAGCTGGCGCTGGCGCGCACTGAGCAGCTGGCGGAGAACAGCGGCGATCTGCCGCCGTCGATCACCGAGCAGTTTCACGTTAACCGCGAGCTTTCTGCTGCGCTTAACCAGCAGGCGCAGCGTCTCGATCTTATCGCCTCGCAGCAGCGTCAGGCCACCAATCAAACCATTCAGGTTCGCCAGGCGCTTGGCACGATCCGCGAGCAGTCGCAGTGGCTTGGCGCCTCTAATCTGCTCGGCGAGGCGTTGCGCGCGCAGGTGGCGCGCCTGCCGGAGATGCCGAAATCGCAGCAGCTGGACAGCGAAATGGGCCAGCTGCGCGTACATCGTCTGCACTATGAAGATCTGCTCAGCCGCCAGCAGCAGCTGCGCCAGCTGAAGCAGGAGAATGGCGCGCCGCTGACCAGCGAGCAGCGCCGCATCCTTGACGCACAGATCAAAACCCAGCGGGAGCTGCTTGGCTCGCTTATTTCCGGCTGCGATACTTTGATTCTTGAAGTGACCAAGCTGAAAGTGGCCAACAGCCAGCTGGAAGACGCGCTCGGCGAGATCAAAGAGGCCACGCACCGCTATCTTTTCTGGACCGCCGACGTCAACCCGCTGAGCCTGAGCTATCCGCTGGATGTGGCGCGTGATCTGAACCGGCTGCTGTCGCTTGATACGCTGGGCCAGATGGGCGGCGCGCTGATGATGATGGTCACCAGCCGCGACACGGTGCTGCCGATTCTGGGCGCGCTGCTGCTGGTCGGCTTCAGCATCAGCTCGCGCCGCCACTACAATGCGTTTCTGGCGCGCGCCGCCGGGCGCGTCGGCAAGGTGACGCAGGATCATTTCACCCTGACACTGCGTACCGTTTTCTGGTCGATTCTGGTCGCCCTGCCCCTGCCGGTGCTGTGGGGCGCGCTCGGTTTCGGCCTGCAGCACGCCTGGCCCTACCCGGTGGCGGTAGCGATCGGCGATGGCGTGACCGCCACGCTGCCGCTGCTCTGGGCGTTTATGATCAGCGCCGCCTTCGCCCGTCCCAACGGGCTCTTTGTGATTCACTTCCGCTGGCCGCAGCTGCGGGTGGCGCGCGCCATGCGCTACTATTCGCTCTCCATCGGCTTTATCGTGCCGCTGATTATGCTGCTGATTACCTTTGCCAATCTCGAGGATCGGCAGTTCTCCTCTACTCTGGGGCGTCTCTGCTTTATTCTGATCTGCGGCGCGCTGAGCCTGGTCACCGTCAGCCTGAAGCGCGCCGGCATCCCGCTCTATCTCGATAACGAGGGCAGCGGCGACAACGTGATCAACCGCATCCTGTGGAATCTGCTGATCTGTATTCCGCTGGCGGCGGCGCTCGCCTCCTGTACCGGCTACCTGGCGACCGCGCAGGCGCTGCTGGCGCGTCTGGAGACGTCGGTCGCCATCTGGTTCCTGCTGCTGGTGATCTACCACATTATTCGCCGCTGGATGCTGATCCAGCGGCGGCGCATCGCCTTCGATCGTGCCCGTCAGCGGCGCGCCGATATGCTGGCGCACCGCGCGCGCGGCGAAGAGGAAACGACCGCGCAAACGGCAGACGGCGTCGACGTCGATGAGCCGGTTATCGATCTTGACGCTATCAGCGCGCAGTCACTGCGGCTGGTGCGTTCTATCCTGACGCTGATTGCCCTGCTCTCGGTGATTGTGCTGTGGTCAGAGATCCACTCCGCCTTCGCCTTCCTGGAGAATATCAAGCTGTGGGACGCCAGCAGTACCGTACAGGGGGTGGAAAGCCTGCATCCGATCACCCTCGGCTCGGTGTTGATCGCTATCCTGATTTTCATCATCACCACCCAGCTGGTGCGCAATATGCCCGCCCTGCTGGAGCTGGCGCTGCTGCAGCATCTCAGCCTGACGCCCGGCACCGGCTACGCCATCACCACGCTAACCAAATATCTGCTGCTGCTGATCGGTGGGCTGCTTGGCTTCTCGATGATCGGCATCGAATGGTCGAAACTGCAGTGGCTGGTGGCGGCACTCGGCGTGGGGCTGGGGTTCGGTTTGCAGGAGATCTTCGCCAACTTTATCTCCGGCCTGATCATTCTGTTTGAGAAGCCGATCCGCATCGGCGATACGGTTACCATCCGCGATCTCACCGGCAGCATTACGCGCATCAACACGCGTGCTACCACCATCACCGACTGGGACCGCAAAGAGAT
Source organism: Mixta gaviniae (assembly GCF_002953195.1). Taxonomy (GTDB): domain Bacteria; phylum Pseudomonadota; class Gammaproteobacteria; order Enterobacterales; family Enterobacteriaceae; genus Mixta; species Mixta gaviniae. The sequence continues at coordinate 3,991,622 of NZ_CP026377.1, forward strand.
TATCGTGCCAAACAAGGCGTTCATCACCGAGCAGTTCGTTAACTGGTCGCTTTCCGATTCGGTAACGCGCGTGGTGCTGACGGTGCCGGCGCCGGCCGGGGTCGACAGCGAGCAAGTGACAGCGCTGCTGCGGCACGCCTGCGAACGCTGCAGCTACGTGCTGGATACCCCGCCGCCTGAGGTGTTCCTGGTCGATCTGCAGCAGGGCATTCAGCTGTTCGAGCTGCGCATCCACGCAGCGGAGATGGGCCATCGCATGCCGCTACGGCATGAGCTGCATCAGCTCATCCTGCAGGGCTTCCGCGAACAGCATATCGAAATGCCCTTCCCGCCGTTCCAGGTGCGTATGGAGACCGCCGCGAAGCGGACGCCCGCCAGCAACGGCGCGCCGACCACGCGCACCTTTAAGTCAGGCGGACTGTAGGGACGAAAACGACAACGCGCTCCGGCGACAGACGGAGCGCGTTGAACAGCGAGCGTGGCGATCGACCGGGAAGGCGATCGCCGCGCTTTAGCAGCGATCGACCGGGAAGGCGATCACCTCGCTCAGGGCTTCCGCCTTCAGCGCCAGCATAACCAGACGATCCACCCCCAGCGCGACGCCGGAGCTGGCCGGCATGCCATGTTCCAGCGCGGCCAGCAGGTTGGTATCGATAGGCTGCTGCGGCAGTCCGCGCGCGGCGCGGCGGCGGTTATCCTGCTCAAAGCGTTGACGCTGCTCGCGCGCGTCGGTCAGCTCGCGGAAGCCGTTCGCCAGCTCAATGCCTTTAAAGTAAACCTCAAAGCGCTCCGCCACACGGTGATCTTCGGTGCTGATCTCCGCCAGCGCCGCCTGCGTCGCCGGGAAGTGGTAAATAAAGGCCGGCTTCTCCTGGCCGATCTTCGGTTCCACGCCCAGCATAAACAGCAGCTGCAGCAGCGTATCGCGATCCTCTTCCCTGTTGGCCAGGTCGCCTACGCCCAGTTTCTCTGCCGCTTCGCGCAGCTGCGCTTTATCGGCGGAAAGCGGATCGACCTCCAGATGGCGGATAAAGGCCTGCTGATAAGAGAGCGATTCCGCCGGCTGGCACTCCAGCACCTGCTGCAGCAGATCGTCCACCTCATTCATCAGGCGGTACATATCGTAGTGCGGACGATACCACTCCAGCATGGTGAATTCCGGATTATGGTGACGCCCCGCCTCTTCATTACGGAAGCTACGGCCCATCTGATAGATCGGCCCGCTGCCCGCTGCCAGCAGACGTTTCATATGATATTCCGGGCTGGTCATCAACCACAGATCCAAACCCTGCGAAGCGCCGGGGCCGACAAAGCGCGTCTGGAAGGTCACCAGATGAATATCGGTGACCGTAGCCTGACTCATCGCCGGGGTTTCCACCTCCAGTACGCCGCGATCGGCGAAGAAACGACGGATTTCCGCCAGAATTTTCGCACGTTTCAGCAGGTTAGAGATGGGTGCGCTCGGCTGCCAGCTTGCCGTTTCGCTCATGGGGTTTACTCCTCAGTCAAACAAGGGGATGCAGTCTACTCGTAACGCCGTTGGCAGACAAATCCGCGCGGATAAAACCGCCGTATTTTTCGCCTGCCTGCGCCGCGCACCGACGCCCCGGCCACGTTCACTGACCGCAGGCCGGCGACATACAGATTTTTAACGTTGTTTTATCAAGTTTTTCCCGGCGCTGCCGATGGAGCAAGACGCGTTGCGCGAAAACTGGCCGGAGAGTCAATCCCCGCCAAAGCGGCGCCGTAAGCCGCGCCGTTGCTGAAAAAGCGCGTCAGCCGCTAACGATAACGTAAAGCCCCACATCCCCAGGAGAGTGCGCTGGGATAAGTGATATTTGTAGATCCGTATAGTGATCTGCTTCAGACAAAGGGATAAGGACGATAATGTCAGTGAAGAATATGAAAGTCGGTTTTCGACTGGGCGCAGCATTCAGTTTAGTCATCCTGCTGCTGATTATTGTGAGCGCAACAGCAGTCATTAAAATCAATAACATTAATACCGCCGTAGAAAATATCGTTAACGATCGCTATATCAAAGTCAGGCTGGCGTTTGATGTGCGCGATGGCGTTAACAACCAGATTAAATTTCTGCGCGGCATGGTGATCGATACGCCCCGTCCCGAAATGAATCAAAAGCGTTTTGGCCAGCTTGAGCAGGCGACGCAGCAAACCAACGAAGCGATTGAACAGATCGCCCGACTGCAAACTACCGCCGTCGGCCAGAAAAAAATCCTGGCGGTCAAAGAGGCGGCACAGGGCTTCGCCGCAGCGAGCCAGCAGCTGCTGACGCTGATCCGCGAGGGCAACGTCGACGCCGCCGCCGACTATGCGCTGCGTAAAATGACGCCGGCGCAAAACGCCTTCCTCGATATCGTGGTGAAATTTGCCGATTCCCAATCCTCCCAGCTGCAGGGTGAAGGCGCGCACGCGGTGGCGGACGCCACCACCGCCATCAATATCACGCTGATCTTCTCCGCGCTGGCGATTGTTGCGGCGCTGCTCCTCGGCTACTTCCTGACCCGCTCAATTGTGCAGCCGCTGCGCGCCGCCGTCAGCATTGCGGAAAACGTGGCGGCCGGCGATCTGCGTACGGTTATTAAGGCCGACTCATCGGATGAAACGGGCCAGCTGATGCAGGCGCTGAAGAAGATGAACGACAATTTGCTGCAAATCGTGACCGAAGTGCGCGCCGGCACCGACCTGATCGCGACTGCCTCCAGCGAAATCTCCGCCGGCAATATCGACCTCTCCTCCCGTACCGAACAGCAGGCCAGCTCGCTGGAAGAGACAGCCTCAGCAATGGAGCAGATGACCTCCACCGTGAAGCAAAACGCCGATAACGCCCGTCAGGCTAATCAACTGGCGGCGCTGGCGTCAAACGTCGCGGTGCAGAGCGGCAATGCGGTGAAGCAGGTGGTCACGACCATGGAGGCCATCAGCAGCTCATCGCGCAAAATCGTCGATATCATCAGCGTGATCGACGGCATCGCCTTCCAGACCAATATTCTGGCGCTGAACGCGGCGGTCGAGGCGGCGCGTGCCGGCGAGCAGGGCCGCGGCTTCGCGGTGGTGGCATCTGAAGTGCGCAGCCTGGCCCAGCGCTCCGCTTCCGCCGCCAAAGAGATCGCGCAGCTGATCGAAGATTCGGTGAATAAAGTCGATGAAGGCGGCCGTCAGGTGGCTAACGCCGGCAGCACCATGAACGAGGTGCTGACCAGCGTGAAAAGCGTGACGGAAATTATGGGCGAGATCTCTATCGCCAGTAGCGAGCAAAGCACCGGCATCGATGAGATCAATGCGGCGATCACCCAGATGGACCAGGTGACGCAGCAGAATGCCGCGCTGGTTAATCAGTCTGCGGCAGCGGCGCAGGCGATGCAGGAGCAGGCCGCCCAGCTGGCTCAGGCGATGCGGGTATTTAAGGTCAACGCCGTCTGATCCCCCTTCGCCTTCCGCTCCCGGTCGGGTGGCGGAAGGCGAAAACCGCGCCGGTAAATCGCCTTGCGGCTATCCGGTGAAAACATCGAACACATCAAAATCGGCCGACGCGCCCTGTCCTACACTGGCTAACCCGAAAGAGTTACTTCGCGTTCGCAGGGAGGTATAAGTGCAAAGCGTACAGGCCGATTTAGTGATTGTCGGCGCCGGCGGCGCCGGTCTGCGGGCGGCTATCGCCGCCGCCGAAGCCCATCCAGCGTTATCTATCGCCCTTGTGTCAAAAGTCTATCCGATGCGCAGCCACACCGTGGCTGCCGAAGGCGGGGCCGCCGCCGTCACCCAGCAGCATGACAGTTTCGACGCCCACTTTCACGATACCGTCGCCGGCGGCGACTGGCTGTGCGAGCAGGATGTGGTGGACTATTTCGTCCGTCACTGCCCCGAAGAGATGATCCGCATGGAGCAGTGGGGCTGCCCCTGGAGCCGCAGAGCGGACGGCAGCATCAACGTACGCCGCTTCGGCGGCATGAAAATAGAGCGCACCTGGTTCGCCGCCGATAAAACCGGCTTCCATATGCTGCATACCCTGTTTCAGACCTCGCTGAAGTATCCGCAGATACGTCGCTTCGACGAGCATTTCGTCCTCGATCTGCTGGTGGATGATGGACGCGTCGGCGGGCTGGTGGCGCTGAATATGATGGAGGGCACGCTGGTGACGCTGCGGGCGGGCGCGGTGGTGCTGGCGACCGGCGGCGCCGGACGTGTCTACCGCTACAACACCAACGGTAGCATCGTGACCGGCGACGGCATGGGCATGGCGCTGCGCCACGGCGTGCCGCTGCGCGATATGGAGTTCGTGCAGTATCACCCTACCGGCCTGCCCGGCTCCGGCATTTTAATGACCGAGGGCTGCCGCGGCGAAGGTGGCATCCTGGTGAATAAGGATGGCTATCGCTATCTGCAGGATTACGGGCTTGGCCCGGAAACGCCACCCGGCGCGCCGAAAAACAAATATATGGAGCTGGGCCCGCGCGACAGGGTCTCGCAGGCGTTCTGGCATGAATGGCGCGCCGGACGCACCCTCGCCACGCCGCGCGGCGATGTGGTCCATCTCGATTTACGCCACCTCGGCGCGCAAAAGCTGCATGAGCGGCTGCCTTTTATCTGCGAACTGAGCAAGGCCTACGTCGGCGTCGATCCGGTCACCGATCCTATTCCGGTGCGCCCCACCGCCCACTACACCATGGGCGGCATCGAAACCGACGCGCGCGGCGAAACGCGGATTCAGGGGCTGTTTGCCGCCGGGGAGTGTGCGTCCATCGGCCTGCACGGCGCTAACCGTCTTGGATCGAACTCGCTGGCGGAGCTGGTAGTGTTCGGCCGCCTGGCGGGCGAACAGGCGGCCGCGCGCGCCCAGGCGAGCCGTCCCGACAACGCGCGCGCGCTGCAGGCGCAGGCGCAGGATGTCGAACGGCGTCTGCTGGCGCGCATCAACCAGCCGGGCGATGAGCGCTGGTCAACGCTGCGTGACGAGATGGGGCGCAGCATGGAGGAAGGTTGCGGCATCTACCGCACGCCGGCGCTGATGCAGCAGACCATCGACACGCTGGCGTCGCTGAAGCAGCGTTTCCAGCGCCTGCATATCCGCGACAGCAGCAGCGTTTTCAATACCGAGCTGCTTTATAGCCTCGAGCTGGAGCATAGCCTGAACGTGGCCGAATGCATGGCGCACGCCGCTTTGCACCGCAAAGAGTCGCGCGGCGCGCATCAGCGGCTGGATGAGGGCTGCCAACAGCGCGACGATGCGCACTATCTCCATCACACCCTGACCTTCTTCACCCCCGACGGCGCGCCGCGCATCACGACGTCGCCGGTGAAGATCACGCGTCTGCCGCCGGCGCAGCGGCTCTACGGCGCGGAGGCGGAGGCCGCGCCCGCTCAGGAGGTTTCTCATGACTAACGCAACCCTTACCCTGACGCTGCAGCGCTATCACCCGGAGCGGGATAGCGCGCCGTATGATCAACAGTTCACGGTACCCTGGGATGAACAGACTTCGCTGCTGGACGCGCTGGGCTATATCAAAGATAACCTCGCGCACGATCTCGCCTGGCGCTGGTCGTGCCGTATGGCGATTTGCGGCTCCTGCGGCGTGATGGTTAACGATATCCCCAGGCTCGCCTGTAAGACCTTTCTGCGCGATTACCCCTATGGCCTGCGCGTCGCGCCGCTGGCTAACTTTCCGGTAGAGCGCGATCTGGTGGTCGATATGAGCCGCTTTATCGCAAGCCTGGAGGCGATCAAGCCCTGGATTATCGGCAATCCGCGCGTGCCGGCGCAGGGCGCCAATCCGCAGACGCCAACGCAGATGGCGCGCTATCACCAGTTTGCGGGCTGTATCAACTGCGGACTCTGCTATGCCGCCTGTCCGCAGTTCGGCCTGAACCCGGAATTTATCGGCCCGGCCGCCATCGCGCTGGCGCATCGCTACAATCTCGACAGCCGCGATCGCGGCAAGGCGGAAAGAATGTCGCTGCTGAACGGCGATAACGGCGTCTGGCCCTGCACCTTTGTCGGCTTTTGTTCCGAGGTCTGCCCGAAGCATGTCGATCCCGCCGCGGCGATCCAGCAGGGCAAAGTGGCGAGCGCCAAAGACTATCTTCTCGCCCGGCTGAAACCGCGCTAAGGAGCTGATGATGATAAGCAAACGCAAACCCTGGTCGCCGCCGGTAAGTGCTGGCTGGTGGCGCCATCTGGCTTTCTACCGTTTCTATATGCTGCGCGAGGGCACTGCGCTGCCGGCGCTCTGGTTCAGTCTGGAGCTGATTTTCGCGCTATACGCGCTGAAAGGCGGCGCGGAACAGTGGGACGCCTTCGTCAGCTTTCTGCGCCATCCGCTGGCGCTGCTGCTGAACCTGATCGCGCTGGCGGCGGCGCTGCTGCACAGTAAAACCTGGTTTGAGCTGGCGCCGAAGGCCGCCATAGTGATAGTGAGAGGGAAAACGCTGCCGCCGCAGCCCATCATTATCGCCCTGTGGATCGTAATGCTGCTGGTGACGCTCGGCGCGCTGTGGCTGGCGTTGGCAGCGTAAGGAGGAGAAGATGCAACAACCGCAACAACCGCAACGATCGGATGAGCCGCTATTCTGGGGGCTATTTGGCGCCGGGGGATGTGGGCAGCGTTGTTCTCACCGGTGGTGGTGCTGCTGGTCGGCGTGCTGCTGCCGCTGGGCTGGTGGCCCGCCGATGCCTTAAGCTATCAACGCATTTTTGATTTCGCCACGACATTAATCGGGCGCGGGGTGATTTTGCTGGCGATTGTTCTGCCGCTGTGGTGCGCGCTGCATCGTCTGCATCATGGCGCGCACGATCTGAAATGGGCCATTCCCGCCAGCAAATGGTGGTTTTACGGCGCCGCCGTTATCCTGACGGTTGTCGCTGCGGTGGGGGTCGTCACGCTGTAGCTTAGCCTTTCAGCAACGAGAGCATCATCTGCGGCTGCTGGTTCGCCTGCACCAGCACCGCGTTGCTCGCCTGCTGCAGGATCTGCTGCTTCGTCAGGTTAGAGGCTTCCAGCGCGTAATCGGCATCCATAATACGGCTGCGCGCCGCCGTGGTGGCGATAGTCTGCTGCGAGAGCGAGGCCTTAGCCGACTCCAGGCTGTTAATGGTGCTGCCATATTCGCCCCGGTAGCCGCTGACGGTCTGCAGCGCCTTATCCAGCGCGCCCATCGCTTTTTCCGCTTCATCTTTTGGATTCAGTCGGCTTGCCGCCAGCCCCAACGACGCCGTGTCGGAGGGGGTCGGCTCAATGGTTTTGGTCTGCAGCGTATCGCCGAAGTTAGCGCTGGTCACCACCTGCATCGGGCTGCTCGCCTTAGCATCCACGGGCGTGTAGGTAGGCGTCGGCATGTTGTCCCAGGTCATCCGCGCGGCAAACGAGCCGTTGCCTACCACCATCACGATCAAATCTTCGGTGGCTTTATTGATGACGATATGTTCCCGCGTATTGGCGCTGGAGACCGTGCCGTCGTTAAAGCCGCCGGTGGTGGCATCTTCGTAACGGTCGCCGTCGCCGCTGTAGGTGATCGCCATGCCGTTATAATTTTGCGTCGCGCTGCCGCTCAGGTTGTAGCTGCTGCCGCCCTGCACCAGCAGAGAGTCATCGTAGCTGGCGCCCGGCAGAAAACCGTTCTCCGGCGTAATCACTTTGCTGTCAGCCAGCGCCGCGCTGTTCACGCCTTTGCTGACCCAGGTGGAATCGGGATCGCTGCCCTGCAACGGGGTGCCGATCAGATGCTTGCCGTCGCGCGTGAAAACCTGAATGTCATCGTCATAGGAATAGGAATCGATGCGCATCGCAACGTTCGTCGCGCCGGCGGGCACATAGGCCAGCGATACAATGCCCGAGGTAAAGCTATAGTTGTTGCCCGGTACCGGAAACTTGCCGGTGGCGGGCGAAACGTTGCCCAGCTTTACCGGCAGATCGGTAACGCCGGACGCCAGCGGATATTTGCCGAAAATTTCGGTGGTGCTGGCGATCTGATCGATCGTCTCGCTGATCTGCTGGAATTCATCCTGCAGGCTCTGTCGATCGCTATCTGATAAGGCGTCGTTCACCGAACGGATCGCCAGCTCCTTGCCGCGGATGAGCAGCCTGGAAATGGTATCCAGCCCGCCATCAGCGGTCTCCGACAGGCTGATGCCGTCATCCAGACCGCGCGCGATCACCGTGTCGGCGCCGATATTGGCGGTCATACGGTTAGAAATGGCCTGACCGGCGGCGTCATCTTTCGCGCTATTAATGCGCAAACCGGATGAGAGACGCGCAATGGTCTGGCTGAGCGATGGGGCGTCCTTTGCCTGATTTTTCAGCACGTTGGCTGATAACAGATTGGTATAAATGGTCGCCATGATAAGTGTTTCTTCATTGACTGGTGTCTGAGTAGGAAGGTTATCGGCGCAGCGCCCCTGCGCTTTAGCGCCTTTACAATCGCTGACGCCAGGCGCGCCAGGGCTTCGCGCGTTTGCACGTGCTGCCGCCTGCCGCTACGCACTCTGCTTTTCCCGGCCTATACTTAAGCTGTTAAAACCTATCAGGAAAGCATTATGTCACTATGGAAAACCTTTATTGCCAGCGTGGGCGCCCTGCTCTCGGTGGCCTGCAGCACCACGCCGCCGAAGAATGTCACGGTGGTGGAAAATTTCGACGCCGATCGCTATCTCGGCCAGTGGTATGAAATCGCCCAGCTGAATCATCGTTTTGAACGCGGCCTCGATCATGTCACGGCCACTTACAGCAAGCGCGACGACGGCGGCCTGAAAGTGATTAATCGCGGCTATGACGTGCAGAAGCAGCGCTGGAAAGAGAGCATCGGCAAGGCCTACTTTACCGGCTCGCCGCAGCGCGCGGCGTTGAAGGTGTCGTTTTTTGGTCCTTTCTACGGCGGCTATAACGTTATCGCGCTCGACAGCGACTACCGCTATGCGCTGATCTGCGGGCCGAACCACGACTATCTCTGGATCCTGTCGCGTACGCCGCAGCTGGATGAGTCGGTTAAGCAGAAGCTGACGGAACAGGCACGTCAGGCCGGTTTCCCGGTCGATAAGCTGATTTGGGTGAAACAGGACGGCGCGACGCCGCAGCAGGCGGGCAACTAACGCGGAAAGGAAAGGATGTCGGTACGGAACGCAGGTTCCGCACCGTACCTGTTATTGCGCGCCGCGCTGAATCGCCTGACCGCCCGCCTCAACATCCTCGCCTACGCCGCGCGTGGTGTTGCAGGCTGAGAGCAGAGTAGAAAGAATCAAAGCGGAAAAAATTGCGACAATACTTTTCTTTGACATAGCCATTTCCTTTTTGGTTGCAGTTGAAAGTACAGCAACTAAAGCATAGCCCTAAATTAACAGCTTGCTCGTTGGGGTGCCGGAAATGGCTTTCTTTCAGAAAGGAAGGTGACTCAGTTTGCTGCGCGGGAGATAGCGCCGCCAAGGTGCGAAACATCTTCACCAAAGCCGCGGAAGGTATTGCAGGCGCTGAGAGCCGTCGTCATCAGCAGCGCGACAGCGATGAGTTTTACGATGCTCTTCATTCTTTCAGGGTTCTCAGTAAAAAAGCGCACCCAAAGGATGCGCCTGATTGCTGCTTATTTTACGCGAGATACGTATTCGCCAGAGCGGGTGTCAACTTTGATCACTTCGCCAATCTGGACGAACAACGGCACTTTAACCACGGCGCCGGTAGAGAGCGTAGCCGGTTTGCCGCCGGTGCCCGCCGTATCGCCTTTCAGGCCCGGGTCGGTCTCAACGATTTCCAGCTCGACGAAGTTCGGCGGCGTTACGGCGATCGGGCTACCGTTCCACAGCGTCACGATGCACTCGGCCTGATCCAGCAGCCATTTAGCGTTTTCGCCAACGGCTTTCGAATCCGCAGCCAGCTGCTCGAAGGTTTCATTGTTCATGAAGTGCCAGAACTCACCGTCGTTGTAGAGGTAAGTCAGGTTCATATCCACAACGTCTGCGCCTTCGGCGGAGTCGGTAGATTTAAAGGTTTTTTCAATCAGCTTGCCGGTCAGCAGACGACGCATCTTAACGCGTGCGAACGCCTGGCCTTTGCCCGGTTTTACAAACTCGCTGGCTTCGATGGCGTAAGGTTCGCCTTCGAACATGATTTTGAGACCGTTGCGAAAATCGTTGCTAGAATAAGTCGCCATAAAGGCCCTCTACAATTTAATACTGGTACTTAGCCAAAAAAATGGCACACATTGTAACCCTAAATACCCCATCCAGAGAAGATTGGTTGCAACAACTTGCAGACGTCATCACTGAACCCCATGAATTATTGCAGTTTTTAGCGCTGGAACAGCATCCTGAGCTGGCCGCTGGCGAGCCTGCGCGCAAGCTTTTTGCCCTGCGTGTGCCGCGCGCCTTCGCCCGGCGCATGAAAAAAGGCGATCCGCGCGATCCGCTGCTGCTGCAGGTGATCACCGATCGGCAGGAGTTTATCGACGCGCCAGGCTACAGCACCGATCCGCTGGATGAGCAGAGCAGCGTGGTGCCAGGCCTGCTGCATAAATATAAAAACCGGGCGCTGCTGCTGGTAAAGGGCGGCTGCGCGGTGAACTGCCGCTACTGCTTCCGCCGCCACTTCCCCTATCAGGATAACCAGGGCAACAAACGCAACTGGCAGCGGGCGCTGGACTATATCCGCGATCACAGCGAGCTGGATGAGATCATTTTTTCCGGCGGCGATCCGTTAATGGCGAAAGATCATGAGCTGGACTGGCTGATCGGCGAGCTGGAAGCGATCCCGCATTTAAAACGCCTGCGCATCCACAGTCGTCTGCCGGTCGTGATCCCGGCGCGCATTACCGAAGCGCTCTGTCAGCGCCTGGGCCACTCGCGGCTGCAGGTGTTGATGGTGACCCATATCAACCATGCGCAGGAGATTGACCAGGCACTGCGCCACGGCGTGACGATGCTAAAGCACGCCGGCGTGACGATGCTGAACCAGAGCGTGCTGCTGCGCGGCGTCAATGATAATGCGCCCGCGCTGGCGGAACTCAGCAACGCGCTGTTTGACGCCGGCATCCTGCCCTACTATCTGCATGTACTGGATAAGGTGCAGGGCGCGGCGCACTTCTATGTTTCGGACGAGGAAGCGCGGGCGATTATGCGTCAGCTGCTGCCGCTGGTTTCCGGCTATATGGTGCCGAAGCTGGCGCGCGAAATCGGCGGTGAGCCCAGCAAAACGCCGCTCGATTTGCAGCTGCGGCAGTCGTGAAGCGCGCTGCCGGCCGGATGCGGTATGGCTGTACCGCATTGCGGTCGTGTGCGGCATGGTTGAATGTGGCTGCCACCAAAATATGGCATTGATGAATCCCCTGTGCCGCAAAAGGCGCCATTGCTAAACCGCGCTGCCGACCGGATGCGGTATGGCTATACCGCATTGCGGCCATGTGCGGCATGGTTGAATGTGGCTGCCACCAAAATACGGCGCTCCTGACCCTCACAGCCCGCGACATAAAGCGGGCGCCCCTTCCCGGCCCGCCGGTTAATAAAAGCGCTGCTTTATCGCCCTGCTAATCTTTTTTGCCGTCTGCTGCTGCGCCATCATTTGCAGCAGCGCACGGCATTTCGGCACGCTGTGCGCCAGATGAATCTGCACCCCCTGGCAAAAATAGTTATGCCGGGGAATATTGCTGGCGTCCGGCATAAAGCGGTGCCCGGGGCAACCGCCGTGACATAAAGGCCGCCAGGCGCAGCGGATGCAGCTGCTGTTTGCCGCCACCTGCTTTCGACGGGCGAAGTCGCGGTTTTTCTCGCCGTTGACCATCAGCGTAAGATCGTCATGATTAATATTGCCAAGCCGATGTTGCGGAAAGACGAAGTGATCGCAGGAATAGAGATCGCCGTTAGCCTCGATAACCAGGTTGCCACCGCAGGTTTCATTCAGGGTGCAGGCGGCATTCTGTCCCGCCATCTTCGCCAGCAGCTGTTCGAAATTCATAATAAACACCTGGCCTAAATCGTTCAGCAGCCATTCATCAAACAGCCGGTTCAGGAAATCGCCCCAGGCCTTCGCGCCGACCGACCAGTCGGCGACCCGACAGCTGCCGGAAAAATCGGGATGCATCAGCGTCAGTCCATACTTATCAGGCCCGCCTTTTCTCTCCACCAGCGGGATAAACTGCATGTAGCGGCTGCCAATACGCCGCAGAAAGCGATACACCTCCAGCGGCTCGTTAACGTTTTCAGCGCTGACCACCGTCAGAGAGTTCCAGGCGACATCGTGTCGCGTAAGCGCCCCGATGCCCGCCATTACCGCAGCGAAGCAGCTGTTGCCCGCCTGGTTTTTACGGTGGCGATCGTGATGCAGCTGGTTACCGTCAAGCGAGACGCCGACCAAAAAGGCATGGCGTTTAAAAAACGCCGCCCATTTGTCATCAATATTCACGCCGTTGGTCTGGAAATAGTTATTAATGCTTTTACCGTTGCGGTAACGCTGCTGCAGCGCAACTGCGCGCCGGTAGAAATCAAGCCCGACCAGCGTCGGCTCGCCGCCCTGCCACAAAAAATCGACAACGTTAGCGCGCTGCGCGGCGATGGTTTTTCTGATGTAATTTTCCAGCGTCGTGTCATCCATGCGCCAGGCCTGTTTGCGCTCAGGATAAAGCTGCGCTTTCTCCAGATAGAAGCAGTAGTCGCAGGCGATATTACATAACGCGCCGCCCGGTTTCGCCATAAGCTGAAAATTGCTGACAGGATCGTCCTGCATACTAGTTCTCCCTGTAATAAACGGTGATGTTCCCTTTACCTTTGGCGTTCTGCCCGCCGCCCGCATTATTTCGCCATGAGGCGATGGGGATATTAATCATCCTGTTAACGGCAGCCGAAAATATAATTAACGCCGGTTAAGCGCGCAGCGCTTTTATTTATCCTGCTACTGTGGTTTGCCTGACGCGCAATCAATCCGCAAGTCTGGCTGCGACCAAGGCGGCTATGTGGCATGGCGATATTCGCCGCTATCATGCCGGCGGTTATCGCTTTTTCCGCTCTAAGGGTATTACCGGCGAATTATCCCGACAAGCGGAAACCCTTTTCCGTCACGCTTTTGTGAGAAGCCTCTATTTTTAATAGCCGGCCACGCGGTTCAGTAAAAGATCAAAATAAGCAGAAGGAAATGTAATTAGCGGCGTCACTTTTTTATGCTGCGGGTTACATTATTATCCTGACGCCTGATATTAATGGCGCCTGACCCTGCGGAATCGTATGCCTGCCATTCTCGTCGTCGACGATCACCCGGCTATCTGTTACGCCCTGAAAATTTATCTGGAGGCGGAGAAAGATCTCTGCGTGATGACGACCACTGACGGCGGCGCCGTTATGGCACTCATTCGTCAGCACCCTGTCGATCTGGTTATTCTGGATATCGCCCTGCTCCGGCTCGACGGGCTTGATCTGTTAGCGCGAATCAAACATTGCCGTCCGGCGACGCGTGTCCTGATGCTCTCTGGCCTGGCGGCGGACAAGTATGCGCGGCGCAGCCTGCTGGCGGGCGCTGACGGCTTTCTCAGTAAGCAGCATCTCCTTTCCGCTATCCGCGCCGCGGTGCGCCTGCTGCTGGAGGGCTACAGCTGCTTTCCCGCCGACTGCCTGCGTTCTGACTCCTCTCGCCCGGCGCGGCGCGGCAGCGCGCTGTTATCCCGCCTTTCCAACCGGGAGATAACCGTTCTGCGTTATCTGGCGGAAGGAAAGACCAATAAACAGATCGGCGAACTACTGCAGTTAAGCAATAAAACCGTCAGTACCTATAAAGCGCGCCTGCTGGAAAAAAGCGGCGCCGCATCGCTGGCGGAGCTACTGCTGCAGCTGGAAGAGCCGCCTCCCTGACGCGCACTACCGGGCCGCTTCATGCCAGTGACGGCGATGTCATCCCGTCCTACAAAAGATGAAGGACGCGCCTGTCTTGCTATCGCGCAAGCGCGCCTTTACCCTTACGCTGTTTGTGGTTATCTCCGCAAGCCGGCTCTCCCCTTCAATTTCGTACAAGGAGTTACGATGAAAAAGCTCGCCCTGCTGGCCGCCATGATGATGGCCGGCATCGTCAATACGGCCTACGCCGCCGCTCAGGATTGCGCGACAAAACGCGCCGCGATAGAAAAAGAGATCGCTATTGCTGAACATTACGGCAATAGCGCCAAGGTAAACGGCCTGAAGCATGCGCTGGCGGAAGTCAAAGCGCACTGCACCAGCGCCACCGTGATTGCCAGCGCGCAAAAAGAAGTGACTAAGCTGGAGAAAAAACTGGCGGAAAAACAGGAGGATATTCGCGAGCTACAGGCCGATCTGCGCGAAGCGCAGGCCAAAGGCAAGCAGGATAAGGTCGCAAAATATCAGCGTAAACTGCAGGAGAAGCAGGCTGACCTGCAGAGCATCCGGCAGCAGCTCAACAAGGCGCGCGCCAGTCTGGCTACCCTGAAAAAATCAGCCTGATACGGCGATAAACGGAAGCATACCGCTTCCGTTTTTTTGCCCGCGCCGGCGATGAACCGTTTGCGATTTCTCTCTCTGCTGCCCGCTTTTTCGCTGCTGCAGGCGACCGCCGCGCAGCCGCTGTGGGTGCTGGTGAATAATCATTATAAAGGGCGCCTCGCGCTGGAGATAACGGCGGAGCAGCCCTGCCTGACACGCGCTTTGCTGGCGGAATGGGGCGTTAAAACAACGCGCCTGCCCGCCAGCGGCTGGACCGCGCAGGGGTGTTTATCTGCCCGCATCGCGCAGCAACGCTTTCATTCCCGCTATCAACCTGATGCCGCGCTGCTGACGCTGACTATCGCCGCAGAGGATCTCTGGCCACGGCAAAACGATGTCGCCGCCAGCCGCTGGGATGAGGGCATCAACGCGCTGTTTACCAGCTGGCGCGCCAGCTATCGTTACGCACAAAGCGATAATCCTTACGCCGCCCGCGGCGCGCATATGGCGCTGGAGCTGGATAACGGCGTAAATGTCGGCCCCTGGCGCCTGCGCTATCAGAATACCTTCTGGCGCGATGCCGCCGGCAGGCAGGGCGTGTTCACCCGCCAGGCGAGCCTGTATCGCAGCCTCCATGCGTGGCGCGCGCAGTGGCGCATCGGCGACGGTGAAACTTCAGATACGCTGTTTGATGCCTTCCCCTTTCGCGGCATGATGCTCAAGACGGACGAAGCGATGCTGCCCGACCGCTGGCGCCCCTTTTCTCCCTGGGTAAGCGGCTATGCCAGAAGCCATGCCGACGTCACCATCAGCCAAAACGGTCTGACGCTTTACCGCCTGCGCGTACCGCCTGGCCCGTTTGTCATTCGTGATTTTTATCCGCCCGCCAATGACGGCGCGCTGCTGTTGACCATCAGGGAGAGCGACGGTAGCGAGAGCTGGCGCTATCTTCCCTGGTCCGCGCTGCCGGCGCTGGCGCGGCGCAGTCACGTCAGTTATGAACTGGCCGCCGGACGCTACCGTCCCTGGCGCGGCAGCGATCTGCCCGCCCCCGCTTTTCTGCAGGCCAGCCGCACGCAGGGTATCTCCGCCGCGCTGACGCTCTACGGCGGCCTGCAGCGTGCGGATGGGTATGTCAGCTATCTCGCCGGTGCCGGGCTGAACCTCAACCCGCTGGGCGCGCTTTCCGTCGATGTCACTCAGGCGCGCTACCTTTCCGCATCGCGATCCCGCCGCGGCGAGGTCTGGCGCCTGCGCTACGCCAAAGCCTTTTTCACGCAGCAAACCAGCGTCAGCGTTCTGCTGCGCTACTTTCCCTCCCGCGGGCAGTACCGTTCGCTGGAGGAGAAGATTCTGCAGCCGGACGACGACTGGCTGTTTGATGACAGTGAGAACCGCCGGCTGCTGCAGGCGATCTGGATTAACCGTTATCTCGCCGACGATCGCAGCCTGAGCCTGCATTACACGCAGCAGAGCTGGCGCCAGACGCGCGGACAGCGGCGCGCTTTCTCGTTAAGCTACCAGGCGACGCGGGAGGCGTGGGATATCAGCCTGTGGCTGGGCCGCGCGCGCGAGCCCGCTGCCCGCAGTGAAACGACGCTGGGTATCACGCTGAGCCTGTCGCTGCCCGGCAGCGGCTCGCCCACCCTCCGCTACGATCATCATCTGGCCAGCCGCGCCTTTTCCAGCCAGGAAATCGGCCTGAGCGGCAGCGCGCTGGCGAATTACAGCCTGCGCTACGATGCGGCCGTTACCGCGGCGCGCCATGGCGATCGCGGCTATCAGGCTTCGCTCAGCTACCAGCACAACGCGGGCGAGGCGCTGTTGCGCGTGGCAGCAGAAGGCGACACGCGTGACTACCAGATCGATGCCAGCGGTTCGCTGCTGCTGCATCAGGAGGGGCTAACGTTCGGGCAGGCGATGAGCGAGACGATGGCCCTGATTGTCGTGCCCGACTCGCCGGGCATCGGCAACGAACAGCAGTTTGGTGTGACCACCAATGCGAAAGGCGAAGCGCTGGTGGGCTATCTGGTGCCGTGGCGCGTGAATCGCCTGACGCTCGACGGCTGGCAGCTGCCGGAGGGTACCACGCTGCCGATGACCGAACGCGAGGTGGTGCCGACGCAGGGCGCGATTGTTAAAGCGCTCTATTTAGCGGCGGAAAAGCAGCAGACGGCGCGGTAAACGCGCTCAAAAAGGTACAGCAATAGGGGAAATCGGTTTCAGGAAGAAGCGAATCGGCCGGTGTTGCGGCCTGGCAAAGTGGTTTCAGGCAGTGGCGAATGCGCCAGAGTGCGGCCTGACAAAGCGGTTTCAGTGAGTAGCAATAAGCCGGAATCACGGCCTGGTAAAGCGGTTTCAGGCAGCGGCGAATGCGCCGGAACAGCGCCATGCATGATGGGCGATTCCGGCGAACGGTATTCAGGGACACTTATAGACCTGGCCGGTCATCTTGCTGTCGAGCGGCGCGAAGCTTGACCAGATATTCTGTGTCGGGCTGGTGGCGCCATAAATCACGTTGCCGCCCATTTGCGCCGCGCGGTTGCGCAGATCGTTGGCCGCGCCGCGCAGAGAGCTGTTTTCGCCGCCGGCGCCGCTCAGCCAGTTGCTTTGGCTGCCGGTGATCTCGCCCAGTAACTGACAGGTTTCGGCCGGCTGCTGATCGGTAAAGGTGACGCGCTGCCCGGCCGCACTCAGATCTTTAGAGGTGCTACAACCTGCCAGCAGCAGCGCTGCCACAGAAAGCCCCAGCAAGACATTAATCCGCATGTTATTCCTCGTTTATTATCGTCAGTATCCGGCAGAAGCGTATCAGAAAAGGCTGCGTTTTCTTAAACATCCCTTGCCACAAAACGTTCAGTTTATACCTGCGCGTTTACTTATACCTTTTTCAGCACCAAAAGAAAAACCCCCCGCCATCACTGACGAGGGGTTTTCAGACTTAGCAGTCAGGGGGCAATTACATCATGCCGCCCATACCGCCCATGCCGCCCATACCACCAGCAGCACCTAAGTCGCCTTTGTCTTCTTTCGGCAGGTCAGTCACCATACATTCGGTGGTGATCATCAGGCCGGCTACGGACGCAGCGTACTGCAGAGCAGAACGGGTAACTTTGGTCGGATCCAGGATACCGAAGTCGATCATGTTGCCGTACTCTTCGGTCGCGGCGTTGTAACCGTAGTTACCGTCGCCCGCTTTCACCATGTTCGCCACAACAGACGGCTCTTCGCCGGCGTTAGCCACGATCTGACGCAGCGGCGCTTCCATTGCGCGCAGCGCAACTTTGATGCCGACGTTCTGATCTTCGTTCTGGCCTGTCAGCTCAGCGATTTTCGCCGCTACGCGCACCAGCGCCACGCCGCCACCGGCAACCACGCCTTCTTCCACCGCAGCACGGGTTGCGTGCAGGGCGTCTTCAACGCGCGCTTTTTTCTCTTTCATTTCAACTTCAGTTGCTGCGCCCACTTTCAGAACGGCTACGCCGCCTGCCAGTTTTGCTACGCGCTCCTGCAGTTTTTCTTTGTCGTAGTCAGAGGTCGCTTCTTCGATCTGCTGACGGATCTGAGCAACGCGGCCCTGGATAGCGTTTTCTTCACCCACGCCATCGATGATGGTGGTGGTGTCTTTGTTGATCACAACGCGTTTCGCCTGACCCAGATCTTCCAGGGTGGCTTTTTCCAGTTCCATACCGATCTCTTCAGAGATAACGGTACCGCCGGTCAGGATAGCGATATCCTGCAGCATCGCTTTACGACGATCGCCGAAGCCCGGTGCTTTCACCGCAGCCACTTTCACGATGCCGCGCATGGTGTTGACCACCAGGGTCGCCAGCGCTTCGCCTTCTACATCTTCAGCGATGATCAGCAGCGGCTTGCTCGCTTTCGCGACCGCTTCCAGTACCGGCAGCAGTTCGCGGATGTTAGAGACTTTTTTATCAACCAGCAGGATGAACGGGCTGTCCAGTTCTACCGCGCCAGTTTCCGGCTTGTTGATGAAGTAAGGAGAGAGGTAGCCGCGGTCGAACTGCATACCTTCAACCACGTCCAGTTCGTCCTGCAGACCGGTGCCTTCTTCAACGGTGATGACGCCTTCTTTGCCCACTTTCTCCATCGCCTGAGCAATCAGGGTGCCCACGGTTTCGTCGGAGTTAGCGGAGATGGTGCCGACCTGCGCGATAGCTTTAGAGTCGGAGCAAGGTACGGACAGGGTTTTCAGCTCTTCAACAGCAGCGATAACCGCTTTGTCGATACCGCGCTTCAGATCCATCGGGTTCATACCGGCGGCAACGGCTTTCAGGCCTTCGTTGACGATAGACTGCGCCAGTACGGTTGCGGTGGTGGTGCCGTCGCCTGCAGCGTCGTTCGCTTTAGAGGCCACTTCTTTCACCATCTGCGCACCCATGTTTTCGAACTTGTCATCCAGTTCGATTTCACGTGCAACGGAGACGCCATCTTTAGTGATGGTCGGCGCACCGAAAGATTTATCCAGAACCACGTTACGACCTTTCGGGCCCAGGGTAACTTTAACTGCGTCTGCCAGGATGTTCACGCCGCGCAGCATTTTTACGCGAGCGTCATTACCGAATTTTACGTCTTTAGCTGCCATTTGAAATTTCCCTTAAATTCGTATGTTCGATGGATTTCGCGTAATCAGGCTTCAACGATTGCCAGAATGTCGCTTTCAGAGATAATCAGTACTTCTTCGTTGTCGATCTTCTCGGTTTTAGCGCCGTAACCTTCGCTGAAAATCACAACGTCGCCCACTTTCACATCCAGCGGCTTCACGCTGCCGTTTTCCAGGATGCGACCATTGCCCACAGCCAACACTTCACCGCGCGTAGATTTACCCGCTGCGGAGCCGGTCAGAACGATGCCGCCAGCAGATTTGGATTCAACTTCTTTACGCTTGACGATAACGCGATCGTGCAATGGACGAATTTTCATTTGATAGCTCTCCTTTGAGAAGTCCAATCAGTCATTTTGGGATGAATGCCGGGCTTATGGGGCTTCCGGCCTCGTGGCTCAAGAGATAGGGACAGCGGCGATCGCTTTCAAGGGGCAAAAATAAAAAAATTTTTTAGCCGCCGCCGATCGCCCCGATTCCCTTAACGGATTGAAGAAAAAAGGGTGATGGCGCCAGGCCATCACCCTGAGGTGAAAAAGATCAGCGATCGTGACGATCGTCGTCGTGGCCGAGACGATCGTGTTCTTTACGTTCGTACTCGCCTTCCATGGTGTAGCCACTGTCAGGCCCGGCGCCCGGGCCGCGCCAGACGCGCAGGTGCGGCATCAGCTTCAGCGTCAGGTGCTTCTGCACCGGCGGCAACAGCAGCAGCAGGCCGAGCAGGTCGGTAAAGAAACCCGGCAACAGCAGCAGCACGCCGGCGATAATCAGCGACACGCTTTTGATCATTTCCGCCGCCGGGCTTTCGCCCTGCGCCAGCTTCTGCTGCATCAGCATAAAGTTCTTCACGCCCTGGTTTTTCACCAGCGACACGCCGATGCAGGAGGTGAAGATCACCAGCATCATCGTCAGCAGCACGCCCATCACGTGCGCCACCTGGATAAACAGTGTGATCTCAATCCAGGCGAGTACAAACAGTATTAATAACGGTAACCAGCGCACCGTATTCTCCTTTAGTCGGGCCGCCGCGCCTGCTGCGCGACGGCGATATTCGGTACCAGGCAGCCCGCGAACGCGCCCTTGGCGACGGCGCGTTCCTCGCCGCGTTACCCTCGGCGGCCTGAGTAGATTACAGAGATGGGTCCCCGCACGCTATTTTTCAACCATCGCGGCCGATTTTCCCCCTTTCTGCCTCTTTTGGGATTATGATCACATTGTGGAGTGAGTAACGCGCCGTTTTATATCCGAATTGCGATCTCCGGTCAGATATTTCCATCGCTTCAGCCTATGATCGGGCAGCCGGCTGAGGATGGTCAACAGTGCGGCGCTGGCTTTGTACAACACGATAAACACATCACCTGTAACGATGTAACCGGTAGCTCTAACAAGAAGGTTCCCATGGCAAATAACATTCGTATCGAAGAAGACCTGTTAGGCATGCGCGAAGTTCCGGCGGATGCCTATTACGGCGTTCATACTCTGCGTGCGATTGAGAATTTCTGTATCAGCAGCCACAAAATCAGCGACATTCCTGAGTTTGTGCGCGGCATGGTAATGGTGAAGAAAGCAGCGGCGTTGGCCAACAAAGAGCTGCAAACCATTCCGCGCAACGTCGCCAACGCCATTATCCAGGCCTGCGACGAGGTGCTGAATAACGGCCGCTGCATGGATCAGTTCCCGGTTGATGTCTATCAGGGCGGCGCAGGCACTTCGGTGAACATGAACACCAACGAAGTGCTGGCCAATATCGGCCTTGAGCTGATGGGGCACCAGAAAGGGGAATACCAGTACCTGAACCCCAACGATCACGTCAATAAATGCCAGTCCACCAACGACGCCTATCCGACCGGGTTCCGCATCGCGGTGTACGCCTCAATCCTGAAGCTGCTGGACGCCATTTCCCAACTCGGCGACGGCTTTGAGCGCAAGGCGGTCGAGTTCGAAACCATCCTGAAAATGGGCCGCACCCAGCTGCAGGATGCGGTGCCGATGACGCTCGGCCAGGAGTTTCACGCTTTCAATGTGCTGCTGAGCGAAGAGATTAAAAATATCACCCGCACCGCCGAGCTGCTGCTGGAAGTAAACCTGGGCGCCACGGCGATCGGCACCCGGCTGAATACGCCGGACGGCTACCAGCAGCTGGCGGTGCAGAAACTGGCGGAAGTGAGCAACCTGCCGGTGACGCCGGCGGAAGATCTGATCGAAGCGACATCCGACTGCGGCGCCTACGTCATGGTGCATTCCGCGCTGAAACGTTTGGCGGTGAAGCTGTCGAAAATCTGTAACGACCTGCGCCTGCTCTCATCCGGCCCGCGCGCCGGCCTGAACGAAATCAACCTGCCGGAACTGCAGGCAGGCTCATCGATTATGCCGGCCAAGGTCAACCCGGTGGTGCCGGAGGTGGTCAACCAGGTCTGCTTTAAAGTGATCGGCAACGACATCACCGTTACCATGGCCTCTGAAGCGGGCCAGCTGCAGTTAAACGTGATGGAGCCGGTGATCGGCCAGGCGATGTTCGAATCGATCCAGATCCTGACCAATGCCTGCTATAACCTGCTGGAGAAATGCGTCAACGGCATTACCGCCAATAAAGCGGTGTGTGAAGCCTATGTCTTTAACTCCATCGGCATTGTGACCTATCTCAACCCTTACATCGGACACCATAACGGTGATATCGTCGGCAAAATCTGTGCGGAGACCGGCAAGAGCGTGCGGGAAGTGGTGCTGGAGCGCGGCCTGCTAACCGAAGCGGAGCTGGACGACATCTTCTCCGTTCCCAATCTGATGCGCCCGGCTTACAAAGCAAAACGTTATACCGATGAAAACGAAAACTAAGCCAGATCCTTAATTTCCTCAAGGCACGTCTGTTCTCCCGAACGACGTGCCTTTTTCATTATGGCGAACTACAAATCATTAACTGCTTTTTAGCATTCTTTTAAGGAGTCAAAGTATGGTGGGGATAGAGCTGATTATCGTCCTGCTGGCGATCTACCTGGGCGCCAGACTGGGCGGCATCGGCATCGGCTTTGCGGGCGGTCTGGGGGTGCTGGTGCTGACCCTGCTGTGTCAGATGAAGCCCGGCGTCATTCCTTTCGACGTGATTGAAATTATCATGGCGGTGATCGCCGCCATCGCCGCGATGCAGGTGGCAGGCGGCATGGATTATCTGGTGAGCCTGGCCGAACGGCTGCTGCGCAAACACCCCCGCTACGTCACTTTTCTGGCGCCGCTGGTCACCTACTGCATGACCCTGCTGGCCGGCACCGGCCATACTGCCTTTTCCACGCTGCCGGTGATCGCCGAAGTGGCGAAAGAGCAAGGGGTGCGGCCGTCGCGTCCGCTCTCTATTGCCGTGGTCGCCTCGCAAATCGCCATTACCGCCTCGCCTATCTCCGCGGCGGTGGTGTTTTTCGCCGGTATTCTTGAGCCGCGCGGCATCAGCTATCTGGCGCTGCTGGCGGTCGCCATCCCTTCCACTATGGCGGCGATTTTCGTCGCGGCGCTGGTGACTAACTTCCTTGGCAAAGAGCTGAAGGATGACCCGATCTACCAGGCACGCCTGGCGAAAGGCGAAGTGACGCTGCGCGGCTCCAGCGTGTTTGACGAGAAGCCCGGTGCGAAGCGCTCGGTGCTGCTGTTTCTGATTGGTATCCTGGCAGTCATGCTCTACGCCACGGCGATCAGCGACAACGTTGGACTGATCCAGAACCCGGTGCTGCCGCGCAACGAGGCGATTGTGGTGTTTATGCTGACCATCGCCACGCTGATCTGCCTGACCTGCAAAGTGGATACCAGCGAGATCCTGAGCGCCAGTACCTTTAAATCGGGTATGAGCGCCTGTATCTGCGTGATGGGCGTCGCCTGGCTGGGCGACACCTTTGTGAAAGGCCATATCAATGATATTCAAACCCTGGCGGGCGAACTGCTGAACCACTATCCGTGGATGCTGGCGCTGGTGCTGTTTTTCGCCTCTACCCTGCTCTATTCGCAGGCGGCGACCGCCAAGGCGCTGATGCCGGCGGCGCTGATGCTGGGCGTTTCGCCGGTGACCGCCGTCGCCTCGTTCGCGGCGGTCTCCGCGCTGTTCGTGCTGCCGACCTATCCCACTCTACTGGCGGCGGTAGAGATGGACGATACCGGCTCGACGCGCATCGGTAAGTTCGTCTTCAACCACTCCTTCCTCATCCCCGGCACCCTGGCTATCGTACTGTCGGTAGCGTTTGGCTTCCTGTTCGGCAATTTAGTGCTGTAAAGGGGGCGGCTGACCCGGCGCAGGCCGGGTTACGCCTGCTTACCACCTGCCAAATCGATCCGTAGCGCCCCGTGCTATGATTGCGCTTTTCGACACAAGGAGCAGGCTATGACTTTATCTACCGCCGTCATCGTTCTTTGCACCGCGCCCGACGCCCGCCAGGCTGAACGGCTGGCCGACAAGGCGCTTAGCGCGCGCCTCGCCGCCTGCGTCACCGTGCTGCCCGGCGCCACCTCATATTATGTCTGGCAGGGAAAGCGCGAAACGGCCAGCGAAGTGCAGATGCTGCTGAAAAGCGACGTGACCCACCAGCAGGCGCTGATCGATCTGCTGAAAGCGGAGCATCCTTACGACACCCCTGAACTGCTGGTACTGCCGGTACAACATGGAGAGAGTGATTACCTGTCATGGCTCAGCGCATCGCTTCGATAATTTTTCTGCTGGTCAGCGCGCTTTTCAGCATTGCATCCCACGCGGGCCTGTTTGACGCCGGCCCGCGCTCGCAGTTTGTGCCGGTCGACCAGGCGTTCGCCTTCGACTTCAGCCAGCAGGGCAACCGGCTGACGCTGCGCTGGCAGGTCAGGCCAGGCTATTACCTCTATCGCCAGCAGATTAGCGTGACGGCGCAGCAGGCAACCCTCGCGCCGCTGCAGCTGCCGTCGGGCCAGCCGCACGAGGATGAGTTTTACGGCAAAAGCGAAATTTATCCGCAAGATCTGACGGTGCCGGTCACGGTTACGCAGGCGGGCGCGCAGGCAAGCCTGACGCTGCGCTATCAGGGCTGCGCGGCCGCAGGCTTCTGCTATCCGCCAGAGACGCGGGTCATTCCGCTGAGCGCGGTAGCGGCGACAGACGCGCCGGCCGCTGAGCCGGATAAACCCTCTTCTGCGACGCAGTCGCAGAGCGCATCCGGCGCCGCAAACCGTGCCGCGGCGCCATTCTCTGCGGCGCAGCCGGCCGCTGAGCCGAACGCGGCCTCTTCTGCGACGCACTCCGCCGCGCCGCTGCCCTTCTCGCCGCTCTGGGCGCTGCTGATCGGCATCGGCGTCGCCTTTACCCCCTGCGTATTGCCGATGTATCCGCTGATTTCCGGCATTATTCTCGGCGGCGAGCGACGGCTGTCGATGGGACGCCTGCTGGCGCTGTCGATGGTCTACGTGCAGGGCATGGCGCTGACCTACACGCTGCTGGGCGTGGTGGTGGCCGCCGCCGGGCTGCGCTTTCAGGCAGCGCTGCAGCACCCCTATGTGCTGATCGCCCTCTCCGCGCTGTTTGTGCTGCTGGCGTTATCGATGTTCGGCCTGTTCAGCCTACAGCTGCCCGCCAGCCTGCAGACGCGCCTGACGCTCTGGAGCAACCGCCAGCAAGGCGGCTCGCTGCCGGGCGTCTTTCTGATGGGGGCGCTGGCGGGACTGATCTGCTCGCCCTGCACCACCGCGCCGCTGAGCGCCATCCTGCTCTACATCGCCCAGAGCGGCAACCTGCTGGCGGGTGCCGGCACGCTGTGGCTCTACGCCTTCGGCATGGGCCTGCCGCTGATCGCCGTCACGCTGTTCGGCAACCGCCTGCTGCCGAAAAGCGGCCCGTGGATGCAGACCGTTAAAGAGGGCTTCGGCTTTGTGATTCTGGCGCTGCCGGTGTTTCTGCTGGAGCGCATCGTCGGCGATCTCTGGGGGCTGCGTCTCTGGAGCCTGCTGGCGGTGGGATTTTTCGCCTGGGCATTTATTACCAGCCTGCGTTCGCCGCGCGGCTGGATGCGAGTGGCGCAGGTACTGCTGCTGGCGGCGGCGCTGGTCAGCGCGCGCCCCTTACAGGATTGGGCCTTCGGCACGGAAGCGGTGCGCGCGCCGCATGCCGCGCTCGATTTCACGCCGGTGGACGATATCGCGCAGCTGGATGCGCAGCTGAAACAGGCACGGGGCAAAATCGTGATGCTCGATCTCTACGCCGACTGGTGCGTCGCCTGCAAAGAGTTCGGCAAGTACACCTTCAGCGATGCCGGTGTGCGCCAGGCGCTGTCGCAGATGGCACTGCTGCAGGCGGACGTTACGGCGAACAGCCCGCAGCAGAGCGCGCTGCTACAGCATTTACAGGTGCTGGGTCTGCCCACCATCCTGTTTTTTGATGCGCAGGGCCAGGAGATCCCCGGCTCGCGCGTCACCGGCTATCTGGACGCCGCCGCTTTTCGCGCGCATTTGCAGAAACTGGCGCGGTAAACGACACTGGAGTCAGGTTCAATGAACGTGACTCCCGATTTACCGGTAGAGGAACGCTTACAGGAGGAGTCTCACGTGCAACGTGAACAGGTACTCGACCACGCACTTAACGTGCTGGAACATAATGGCCTGGCGGGCACCGTCTCGCTGGAAGAGCTGGCCGCTGAGGTCGCTGTCCCCTATGCGCAGCTGCAACGCTTCTGGCCCACCCGCGACGCCCTGCTCTATGACGCGCTGCGCTATCACGGTCAGCAAATCGATAACTGGCGTCGCCAGCTGCTGCTGGATGATACGATGAACGCTGAGGAGAAACTGCTGGCGCGCTATAAGGTGCTGGAAGAGTCGGTAGGCAACGGACGTTTTCCCGGCTGCCTGTTTATCGCCGCCTGCAGCTTCTATCCGCAGCCGGATCACCCGGCGCACCAGCTGGCCGAGCAGCAGAAGCGCGCCTCCTGGCAATATACTCACGAGCTGTTAACCCTGCTGGAGACCGATAACCCGACGCTGGTGGCCGATCAGATGGAGCTGATTCTGGAAGGATGCCTGAGCAAACTGCTGGTGAAACGCAATCGACAGGATATCGCCACCGCGCGCCGCCTGGCGGAAGATGTGCTGCGTATCGCTCTGTGTCGTCGAAATGGCGCATTAACCTAACAAATTTTCATCATCCTGCGCGAAAAGCAGGCGGTCAGCCGCAATCTGATAACTTTTTCTCAGAAAGCCGTTGACGCCTTGCGGCCTTTACGGTTTAATGCGCCCCGTTGCCCGGATAGCTCAGTCGGTAGAGCAGGGGATTGAAAATCCCCGTGTCGGTGGTTCGATTCCGCCTCCGGGCACCACTATTCGAAGCACGCTGGTCAGAGGTGAGAAAACTGACGGGCGTTTAACGGGAGTGGTACTTGTTGATGTTGATCCTCACATCAGCATACATCAAGAAGTTACCCTCTCGATTAGGGAGCCTGCTGACACAGGCTCCCTTTTCTCGATCACTGTGAATAATTACAATGACGTGACTGAATGTCAACCATTGTAAAACATCTCTTCAGCCTTATCGGTGTAAAGTGCCATTTCCTTTTCCAGCGCCTGGCTCACAATATCCATACTGATATCAACATATTCCATTGTTGTACTCACGTTGCGGTGCCCCAGCAATCCCTTAACCAGCTGCAGGTTTCGTTCAGGCGAGCTCATCAGTGTCGTGGCAAGGGTGTGCCTGAACCGGTGGGGAGAAACATCAAATCCGCACTCTTTTGACAGTCTACGAAAAAAAGAGCGTAACGGTTGCAGCGATGGTTTTTCCGAAAGAGACGCCCTTTCTGCAGGCGAAGAGACAAACCGCTCATAGTGAAAAAGCGCATCATTATTGCCGGCACCGCAGTCCCTTGCACGCTGAAGCAATGCTTCCAGTCTCGGTCGTAAATGACTGACAACGGGAACCCGCCATTCCCGGTACGTTTTACTGCCTTCCGCTCTTAATTCAATCCACCCATCGTCAAGAGACACATCTTTTAGACGTATATGGAGCAGTTGATTTTGCCGCATACCAGTGTAACGCAAGGTGTCCAGGACAGTCAGCCAGTACCATACTGGCCTCAGAGCGCATTTAGATTCGGTTCTGGGCTCAGAAGCAAATTGCTGCATAGTTAGCCAGATTTTTGTCATCTGGTTTTTTGTTAGCGTTTTTTTACGCTTCTTGTCCTGTTTGACCGATACGCCATTGAAGGGATTTTTACTTAAGTTCGTCAGTTGAGAAGTGATGGCAAAATTATACAGGGCACGCATATGGCTGACCTTATTGTTCCAGGTATGTGCAGAAAGGCACTGCTTCTTGAGCACATGCCTTCGCCACTCAAGCACATCGCGACTGGTTATGCCGTAAGGCGGACAGGCTTCCCCGATATGCTTCCTGAAACCACGAACAACCTTCTTATAACTCCACTCGGTATCTTCGCGCAGCGATTTACAGAAAAAGTACTCATCCATAAGTTCCTGCCAGAGCCAGTCAGCACTATTTTCGTTCATTTTTTCCATTCCTCTCTTAGTAACAGTAACGCACCAGATGTCAGACCGACGTTGTGGTCAGGGGAACAAAATGAACTGACTGTCCTGAGGGATGGTCTTTCTGTATACCCGCCTGCTTTTCACCAGGTAGCCTTTTACCCGTTTGAACCTCCCGGACTTGTCGGGTGTATCGTAAAGCTGAGCAAAATAAAATCTCCTGTTATCACGACGCTTATGCAGGTTAAGTCGCTCAAAAGAAGCCTGAATGCTTTCCCGTTGAATAGTCGAACCAGTGGCCTTAAGGTAGTCGAAAAAGATACCGGGGACGGGTAAAAAGACATAGCCGGCAATAACATGGATTTTGTCTGCTTTACCATTAAAACTAATATCTCCCCGATTGAGTCCCTCCCGGAGCCAGTCAAAAAACTGTTCTCCTTCCGCTACGTCAGTACCGGAGACTGCTACGGGTACGGAATCTGATCTTTCATCACATTTGTTAACAATTGCAACCTGAGAATAGTCCGAGTTTCCTTTTGCAGACGGTTCCTTTTCATTTGCGGGGTCTTCTATCTTTTCAAGGGGTTCTGACGATTGCTGTTCCTCTGCAATCACAACGGACACGCCTGCCTGTACCTCACCTTCATTTTCTGAAGCTTTAGCATCTCCTGACATGTCGAAAAGAGAAAGGAGAGCATCAGCATCATCTTCAGAGGGCAGAGAGTCAGAGCCAGTACTTTTTTCGATTTCGCTTAAAACACTTTCTGCTTCGTTTTCTTCACGGCTTTTAACTGGTGAATCACTAAGCTGAGTGGGGTTATCAATACCTGTGGCAAGTGTAAAGATCTCAGGGGAAGATGGATCAGTTGCCCCGCTCAGAGCTGTTTGTTCAGATAACATATCTGTAGGTAAAACCGTAGCGCCCCCCTCATTTGAAAGGGCTGTATTTACTGGAATTTCACCTGCATAAGAACCTAAAATTTCCGCAGGTTTCCTCTCCATCAGAGGAGACTCTGTTTTCTCAGCTGCTTGTTTCATCAGGCTTCGGATCAACGGCATTGCCGGATGCTGGTTCCATAAGGCCCCGGCAAGATTGCCCAGAGCTTCGGGATTTTCTGCCAGCCAGCCTGTCGCTTCCGCTGGCATAAGTTGTCCGGCTGCCAGCGCTGCAAAAGCTGAGGAGTTGTCAGCTTCCCGGAAGCGAAATCGATAAGGCGAGTCCGGAACGGTTATTCCCGGAAGCCAGCTTTTACCATCAAGCAGCTCCCCCTCCAGAGACGCCAGGAGCGGCAAATGCCAGAACAGTGCAGACCAGAAAATGACCGTATTCCACATCACGTTTTGCTCTGCCTGCTCTTCTGGCGCAGCTCCGGGTGGAAACATGTATCCTTTGGCCAGTCTGACCGCACAGGTTGTGAACTGCAGCGTAAGGTCCCCGAAGCCGTCTGACTGCGACCACCTTCCCTGCTGTGTTGCCGGCACATTCTGTACCCTGGCCAGTAAGCCATGCAGTGGCGTTATATAAAACCGGTGATAAACATCCGCCGGAAGTGAGCTGTTTTCCCATATTTGTTGCAGGCAGGTTTTTCTCAACGGGCTACAGCACAGCGTATCGACCGTACGCGGAGCGTGGTAGCCGGCAGGTGTGAAAGCGGATACATGACGTGCTGGTTCCGGTTCACCTTTTGAAAACAGAAACCTCAGAGTCCTGATTCTGTCGCGCATGATTTTCTCCTGGTATAGGGCTGCCCAGTGTTGTGACACTCCCCGCGCTTCACCATAAAAAACCAGTTACTCATTCTCAGAAGTTTTTCCCGTTTCTTCGTGGCTGTCGGCACTCTCTCCATTTCCGGACGGTACGGTTTCGTACGTCGTCTCGCGGTTTTTCCCGCCTTCATCGCTCAGCCAGCGCATCAACTCGTTAAGCACGAGCGTTCTTCTGGCCCGGGTGACAGCCACGTACAGCAGGTTGGTCTCATCCTGCCGCTCATCCTGCGAAAGAAGCGGGTCGGTAATGTCGGTAAAATCCTCACTCAGCATCACCACCGGCCATTCGAGCCCCTTGCTGCGGTGTGCGGTTGAAACCGTGACCTGAGCCTCTTTTTCATGAGTGACGACCTGACGGCGCATAATGGCCAGCTTTTGAGGGAGCGGGAAAAAGTCATCGAGCAGGCGAATAGCCTGGTTCATCTCCACGTCCTGCGTGGCTTTGGCTATCGAGCAGTACTCGTCAAAATCCCGGTAGTCCCGGCTGAAGCGCGGGGACTGCATCTTTTCAGGCATATCGGCGGAGAACCAGTACAGATCCTCAAGCTCTTCGGTCTTGTAGCCTTCAATCCCGCCGACCCAGAAGACCTTTTTCTCCATGAGACTTGCCGTTAAAGCACTCCCAATCACACCGGATACCGTCCGGCTCAGTACAGCAATGTGCTCAGTTCCCTCCGGAATTCGGGTCACCACACTGTCTTCCCCCCGTTGCCTGTTACCTGTTTATCTTCACCGGCACGGTCCAGCAGGATGTTGGCCATACGCGCGACCTCAGGGCCAAAACGAAAACTCGCCGTCAGCCACAATTTGTCTGCCTGCGCCAGCTGAGGGGCATTGAGCGCGTTATCCGCCCCGCGAAAGCGGTAAATCTGCTGGTAGCGGTCGCCGACCAGGATGACCCGGCAGGGCTGATTCAGTACAAACGCACTGGTCACCGGGTTAGCGTCCTGCGCCTCATCGAAAAGGATGGTATCCCAGCGTGTTGATAAATCAGGATGTGAAAGCTGGAAAAGTTTAAGGTAGGTGTCGTGCGTGACGGGAAAGGTTGAATCAGTACGGCTCATTTCATACCAGAGGATTTGGATTGCCCCCAGAATTTTACCGGCATCGAGACCGTGGCGATCATCCTCAGACGGCAGATGTATCAGCCCCGGCTCAGTATCTGCACTGCAGAGGAACATGTTCAGCCCGCTTAGCGCCAGCCGCGCCAGCGGCCAGTGGCGGGTATTGAGCTTGCGGGCCACATCCGTAATGCGCAGACTGGCTGTCAGCCGGTCACGGAAATGCCTGCCGAAACGGGCCCATGCCAGCTGATGCGACGTTTTACACTCTACGTTATAGGGGAATTTGCGTTCAGCCTCATCCCGCACAGCGCGATTATAGGCAAGGTAAAGCATCTTACTTTCCGGGTTGGCTTCAGCGTAGTTCACTAACGTGGAGGTTTTGCCTGTGCCTGCAAACGCATTTACCACAAGATGATTACCCTTCCATTCGATGATGGCGTTTTGTTCGGCTGTTGTTTTCCAGGTCACTGTGTTCTCCCGCAGCAGCAGATGTGAAAAAAAACAGCCTGACAGCGGGAAGAGTTCACTACGATAAAAAACCAGATACCGTGCTTCAGAAATAAAAAACGCTCCCGGGCGGGAGCGTGTGGATGTGATTATGCCGCCTGCAAGTACCGTGGATCCAGACGAACAGGCCAGCCGCCGAGATAGTGCCCGGGGGTATAGAGTATCCGGCGTCGTTCATTCGCCAGGGTATTACCTACCACCACTTCGCCGGCAATCCCGCACAGGGACAGCTGTATGTAAGCCATTCCGGCCGCAAGCGGATCGATATCTGTCGCGGATACCCACAGATACCGGTGCGGTGGCCACCCCGCCTTTTGCAGAACATCAGCAAATGCCAGCACCATGCAGCCGGCACCGCACGCAGGTTCACTCAGGGTGATGAAGGGTTTGTCACGGAACAACGCTTCAGTGTCGCCCAGCTGCATGGCCGCCATCATTCTGGCCACGTCCCAGGGCGTGAAAAACTGCCCCCTGTATTTGTCACCCAGCTCCAGCTGCATAAAGACGCGGCCAAGGAAGTCCCCGGGCGCTTCACCCAGCCCGTTAACAACGTGGGCCAGCAGCTGCGCCATGCGCGTGACGTCCTCCTTTTCGTATCCACCGACTATACGCAGATACTTTTGCTCCTGCGCTTCACTGAAGTGAAGCCGGTTTTCCAGCGCGATGACGCTGCAGCTGATGAAGTCTTCAAACACTTTAAACCGGTGATGATACCGGGCCGTCTGACTGAACAACTTAACAAAGGCTTTTTCGTGGTTAATCATGCCAGGCATGCGTCTTCTCCATAAAAAAAGGGAACACGCACCCTGACCAGGGGACGTGTCCCCTGAGGGTAAAAAGCCACGGCATTGCCGTGGCTGGGTTAACGGAGGAACAGGCTTTTACCCCCGGACCTCACGATAAGATGCTGCTTCCTGAGTCGATAACGCCGGCTCATCGCTGACGAGATAAAGCACCTGACCGGGCTGAGACGCGCCGGCCGCACCTTTGTGTCCGTCGACATGTTCGCCGCCGTCATAGCAGTCGTAACCGCTGAGCCCGCTCACGGGCTCGCTGTAGCTGTGACGCACCTCGCAGTCAAATACCGCAGAAATTTCCCCGACAACCTCACCTGACGGCGGAAGCCAGGGCGTATCCATCTGCAGCGTAAGACTGTTTGGCGAATGCCGCTGCCAGTTGACATTGTGCCCGGCAGGCCACTCCATGCCGTACTGCCGGCAGTAGAGGCTGGTTGTGGTCGATACGCCTGACATCAGCCCTCCGGAACCGTTCAGCTCTGCTGCCAGCCGCGTAGGTATGACGGCCAGCATATCGCAGGGCTGGGAGCGTTCAGGATACTGGCTGAGCCGCTCCCAGGCAGTTGCGGCATCAGACTCATCGCCGGCGCTGACCAGACCAAACCAGTCGGTGTATTGCCTGGCAATCAGCTCCGCCATAACCTCACGTGCCGGGTCGGGAATATTCTCCCATTTCAGCGCGCCCAGACCTGACTGGTGATACAGCCGGTCAATGGCCCGGATGGTTTCCGCATCGAGGATGGCATCCTTCAGCAGGAGCGCCAGCCAGCTTTCAAACGCCTGATTGGCCGCAGTGGAAAGCCCTGTGCCTGCACGGACCAGCCCCTGACAGGGCGGATACGACGTTGTGCGCACCGGCTTGAGTATCCCCGCCGCGCCAGCCAGAAAAAGCTGTATGCTCTGCTGCACTGCGTGGCGGTGACGCGGTACGTCAGTTCCGTTTATCCACTGCAGCATGACATCAATGCAGACGGATTTACCGGTGATTTCCAGGCGGTTATGACACCATTCGGACATAGTGAATACTCCTCTTTCATAAAAAAAAGAGGACACAGCCCCGTGAGGAGCGGTGTCCTCACGGGAGGGCGACAGTTACGGAATAACCGCCACCGGATAAGTTAATTACGCCGCCACAGCCTGACTTTCAGGCAGTGCCAGTAGATATTCCGACGCTTCCCGGGCATGCCGGCAGGCGCGGAACAGGGCCTTTTTGTCAGATTTCAGCACCTTCAGCCAGTGGTCCACATAGCTGTCGTGCTGAACCTCACCGAATACCCCGAGTTGGGCACACAAAAACGCACTGCCCATTTCGGCGATGAGCTCCTCAAAGGCATACACCGGGTCCCCGAACTTGCGGGATGAGGAGGTTATCCCCTCCCGGTTAAGTCGCTTCGCATGACCGGTACTGTGTACCAGTTCATGCAGCAGCGTGGACCAGCAGTCCGCCTCCGTAAAAAACTGCTCAGCCACCGGCATCACAATTTCATCCGTCAGCGGACGGTAATAAGCCCGGTTCTGAGGCAGCATCCGGTGTTTAACCCCTGTGGCGTTAAACATCCGGATCACCCTGTTCATCACGTCCGGGCTGAGTATGCCGTCCTCATCCACCGTCGGCGGTTGCTCAGGTGAAGCCGCAACCTCTGCCGGCAACCCCTCACACTGCTCAGCGTTGAACAGCTGCAGGGGTTTAAGCATCGGCACGGTTTCCATCAGCGGTTTACCGTCACTGTCATAAAGGCGGTTGCCTTCGCGATCCTCCGCCTGCTTCGTCCAGTCCTTATAAACCACCGCCAGGGTGGCTTTCTCACCCTTACGCACCTGCCCGCCAGCCTGCTGCGCCTGCCGGTAAGTCATCCAGCGGTTATTGCGAAAACCCTGCTCTTCCGCTGACATCCAGAGAAGCAGGACATTCACGCCGCTGTAGTGACGTCCGGTTGTGGCATTTAGGGGCAGACCGGCCAGACCGATGCCGGCAGCCGCGCGCCACGGCTTACGCCAGGGCGCGACGCCGTTTTCCAGAGCGACAACAATGCGGTCGGTGATCTGACGATAAAGGTCAGTATGTTTTGCCGGACGGCGGGCCGCCTTGTGTGAAGTCGTTTTTTTCATGAGATATACCTTTAATCAGAGGCATACCCCTGCGCCGGCGGGCGCAGAGATACGCCCGTCGACGGGAAATTCAGAAGTCAGTTACCATGCGGCATAAAACCACAGGTATTCATGTTCAAAGTCAAAATCACTGAGCAGGCTTTCCAGCCTGTCACGCAGGGTGAAAACGTACTGCAGCCGGCGCTGAAGAAGCTGATTATCCTCATTCCCCTCTGTAAATGTCGCAATCGCACAGTCCAGCCTCTCTTTCAGTTGCTGAATATGCTCGCGTGACAGTTCCAGACAGGTCGCGTTTTCCACCTCACCGACATGCTTATCCACCCAGGTAATCAGTGAAAAATCGCGGCTCAGTTCATACACCGGATGATACGGTGCCGGTACTGCGACGATCTGCCTGTGCTGGCTGTAGAGAAAAATATCCAGTCCCATACGGGCCTCCTTCGGTTCAGAAAGAGGCAGGAACCTTTCCGGCAGGAAAAGTCCCTGCCGGGGTGAGTTAACGTCCGGTTATTCGCAGCGCCCCCTGCGGGGTCACCTGCGATAACCTGGCCTGCAGCCTGCCACAGGCGTTCAGAAAGGTTTGATGATCTTCAGGCTTCGCCCGCTTACAACTGATGAAGGCCGCCTGCTTTAGCAGACGCACGGCGTTTTCACGCCAGCGGCAGAGTTCATCAGGCCCGACACAGGCATTGAAGTGACAGACTGCACTCGCCAGAAGCTGATCGGCTTTCTGGCGGTACTGCGCGACTTTCACCCGGTCAGTCGCTGCGGTGAGCACCTGTATCTGTGTGTCGGTAATCAGGATCCTCAGGTCCGTCCTGCCGGACAGTACAGAGGTGGCTACCGCGTCGCTTATCGACAGTGATTCAATGAAATCATCGCCGCCGGCAAGCAGGCGTGCCGTGTCGTACCAGTCCTCATTTTTCTGAGGGTGACACCCTGTGGCATACGCAATACGCGGCACCGGATCGTTGCCCTGCCAGGCACCGGTGGCCGGCATAAGATAAACACCCTCATCCTTTGCCAGGTGAAGCTGACCTCCCTGCATGCGGGCGGCCAGCAGGACGTTCGTCAGGTCTTTGTTGTCGAAAAAAAGCATGGGGCTCTCCTTTAAAAACGGGAGAGCCGCCCCGTCCGGAGTGATCTCTCCCGACGGGGTTAAAGTCAGTACTGTTTACAGCGCGTCAGTTTTTTCCGCGACCCGCTTCAGTTCATACAGCTGAAATTCAGCCTCCGTAAACGCATTCCAGTCGTCGTTGCTCAGCACACGCTCACCACCGCAGAGCAGCTGCAGCAGCAGGGAATCAAACGCGTCACCACGCACCGGCGTTTTCAGTACCGGCTGAGGCGCGGTCAGCGTCGGCTGCTCAGGCAGGCCGAGATGTCGCTCAATCCAGCGTAACGGTAACGCCCAGCTGCGGCCTTCGTCAGAAGAATGTATCCGAAAGCTGCCCGGACACAGGTTATGCAGCAGGACCATCACAATGCGTGCAAAGAAATCGCAGGGCTGATGCTGAAAATCCAGCTCCTGGATACTCAGCGTATTGCGGTTGCGCTCACGCTCAATCGTCATGTTGACCGGCCAGACACTGCCGCCTGTGTCGCCACAAAACGCCATGACATCAGCAACCGGAAAGAGGTCAGCCGCGCGATTAAGCGACGGCAGATACGTATTCCCCGGACGCAGACGCACCGGCAGTTGCCAGAAAGTTTCTGTGACGGCCAGAACGAAAGCATGCCAGTGTCGCAACGGAACCGTGCTGACGTGCTCGATGGTGTAGACAACCGACATGGAAGCCGGCGAAGAAAACAGGTTTTTCATCGATAAATCCTCCGCGAATAAAAAAGGGGGGATTTATCCCCCGGACGGGAGTAAATCCCCGTCAGGGTGTGTTCTTTCTGCTGGTTACATCCGTTCGAGAGCCGCTATAGCCCGATCACACCGGGCATCCTGGATACCTTCATCCACGGCCTTCTCCCAGAAGGGCCGGTTAATTTCTTTTCCCAGCTCGTCCAGCGTGAAGAGCAAATTTTTAGACGTATCAGGCAAAGGCGGAATATCGCCTTCCCCGAGTAAAAAGACAAACCAGCCATAAGCTGTGCCGGTGCCAATGATGGAATCTTCCAGAAACGTCAGTTCATTCGGTTCATCCCGGTCCGTATGAAGATCGAGACGCTGGAATGCCCTTATGCTCAGAAGTTCACTCTCAAGCAGGCAAAGCCAGCTGAGCGTGTCCAGTGGAGTTTTAAGCGTATA
Organism: Mixta gaviniae; assembly: GCF_002953195.1. GTDB lineage: Bacteria > Pseudomonadota > Gammaproteobacteria > Enterobacterales > Enterobacteriaceae > Mixta > Mixta gaviniae. Next base: position 4,027,626 of record NZ_CP026377.1, read on the forward strand.
AACGTCTGTGTGCATGGGTATATCCTCAGGTAAATAACGGGATATTCCCTCCGACGGAGAGATATCCCCGTCAGGGTCCACAACATTTTTTGACCGGCGTTCATCAACCGATCAGTTCAGTGCATATGAATCAGATTGCTCCTGATACACATATTCAGGATTAAAGCGCAGGCTTTTCAACGCAGCTACCGACAGTGGATCTACGGAATTTATGCCCGAAACGGCCACGCCATCCAGTATGTCGCCAGCCTCCACCCGGGGAGAATATCCGTAATACTGACACCATACACAGAGTTCGGGGTCAGCCGGATCACAATCACCGAGCGGTGCGACAAAAACCTGTTCGCCACAGGAGACGTTATCTCTGAGGATTTCGCCCGGATGAAAACACCACTTACGGGGCCATACTGAGCGGGACATACATCCCGTCGCGTCTCAGACATCGACAGAATACGGAAAGTGACATCGTGCAGTGCTTCAGTCATGAGAATGCCCTCCGGAAAGAAAACGGTAGCGCAGGTGTGCCAGATGCTGTGCCTGACGGCAAGCATGGCGGTATGCGTTTCGACGACCTGTTATTCCCTCAGGAAAGGAAACCGGCAGGCGGTGAAAAACATACTCGGCGCGGTGGCAACCTGTACGAACGGTAAGAAAGACGTTAACGCCCTGGTCTTTGACAGAAGTGATGTGCGCACGGACGGCATAATTGCCCGAACCGTTGACATACCAGCTGCTGTTGCGATGCAGATAAATGAAAGATTTCAATCTCCGGACAGCTGCGTCAGCAGACTGCTGAAGCTGAGTAAGGAGATGTTCAGGGAAAACCGCAAAAGAGATGACAGACATGGTGTTTCTCCATAAAAAAAGGAAACACCTGCCCGACCGGGAAGTGTTTCCCGTCGGGGAGTCAGAAAAAACAACATTCTGACTGTCTGATAAGTTGAAATGACCTCAATCACTGTTCAGCGATATCCGTTTCCAGAGGTTAAACGGATTTACCACCCGAAGGTATCCTCTCTCAGGCTGCGAGGATTTTCCGGTCACCCGAAGGTGTTTCTCTCAGACCGGTGAAACGTTAGCTGCTAGTCACCCGAAGGCGCTCCTCTCAGACTGCCGGAGCATTAGCTGGTTGCATGTAGCAACAAGTAAGCCTGTCTATTTTCAGAGCAAATAGTGAACATGTCAACTGACGAACTGGCACAATATTGTCATTAACTTTTTTTAATAACAGTCCCTAGCCTACGGCTAAGATTATTTATACATTTTCGCTGACTTATATCCTAACTAAGGAAGGTGCGAATAAGCAGGTCATTTCTTCCCAAGCTGACTCGCTGATTAAAATTTCGCGGATCTGGGCCGATTTTTTTCCCGCAAACACATCGAATCAGCCTATTTAGGCTATTTTTTCCACCATTTCTGGCGTTATTTCCGGTTTTTACTGAGATCTCTCCCACTGACGTATCATTTGGTCCACCCGAAACAGGTTGGCCAGGGTGAATAACATCGCCAGTTGGTTATCGTTTTTCAGCAGCCCCTTGTATCTGGCTTTCACGAAGCCGAACTGCCGCTTGATGATGCGAAACGGGTGCTCCCCCCTGGCACGGATGCTGGCTTTCATGTATTCGATGTTGATGGCCGTTTTGTTCTTGCGCGGATGCTGCTTCAAGGTTTTTACCCTGCCGGGACGCTCGGCGATCAGCCAGTCCACATCCACCTCGGCCAGCTCCTCGCGCTGTGGCGCTCCTTGGTAGCCGGCATCGGCTGAGACAAATTGCTCCTCTCCATGAAGCAGATTACCCAGCTGATTGAGGTCATGCTCGTTGGCCGCGGTGGTGACTAGGCTGTGGGTCAGGCCACTCTTGGCATCGACACCAATGTGGGCCTTCATGCCAAAGTGCCACTGATTGCCTTTCTTGGTCTGATGCATCTCCGGATCGCGTTGCTGCTCTTTGTTCTTGGTAGAGCTGGGTGCCTCAATGATGGTGGCATCCACCAAAGTGCCTTGGGTCATCATGACGCCTGCTTCGGCCAGCCAGCGATTGATGGTCTTGAACAATTGACGGGCCAGTTGATGCTGCTCGAGCAGGTGGCGGAAATTCATGATGGTGGTGCGATCCGGCAGGGCGCTATCCAGGGATAATCGGGCAAACAGGCGCATGGAGGCGATTTCGTACAGGGCATCTTCCATGGCACCGTCGCTCAGGTTGTACCAATGCTGCATGCAGTGAATACGCAGCATGGTCTCCAGCGGATAGGGCCGTCGGCCATTGCCCGCCTTGGGATAAAACGGCTCGATGACAGCGGTCATATTCTGCCATGGCAGAATCTGCTCCATGCGGGAGAGGAAAATCTCTTTTCGGGTCTGACGGCGCTTAGTGCTGAATTCACTATCGGCGAAGGTGAGTTGATGGCTCATGATGTCCCTCTGGGATGCGCTCCGGATGAATATGATGATCTCATATCAGGAACTTGTTCGCACCTTCCATAATGCCCGATGACTTTGTCATGCAGCTCCACCGATTTTGAGAACGACAGCGACTTCCGTCCCAGCCGTGCCAGGTGCTGCCTCAGATTCAGGTTATGCCGCTCAATTCGCTGCGTATATCGCTTGCTGATTACGTGCAGCTTTCCCTTCAGGCGGGATTCATACAGCGGCCAGCCATCCGTCATCCATATCACCACGTCAAAGGGTGACAGCAGGCTCATAAGACGCCCCAGCGTCGCCATAGTGCGTTCACCGAATACGTGCGCAACAACCGTCTTCCGGAGCCTGTCATACGCGTAAAACAGCCAGCGCTGGCGCGATTTAGCCCCGACGTATCCCCACTGTTCGTCCATTTCCGCGCAGACGATGACGTCACTGCCCGGCTGTATGCGCGAGGTTACCGACTGCGGCCTGAGTTTTTTAAATGGCGGAAAATCGTGTTGAGGCCAACGCCCATAATGCGGGCGGTTGCCCGGCATCCAACGCCATTCATGGCCATATCAATGATTTTCTGGTGCGTACCGGGTTGAGAAGCGGTGTAAGTGAACTGCAGTTGCCATGTTTTACGGCAGTGAGAGCAGAGATAGCGCTGATGTCCGGCAGTGCTTTTGCCGTTACGCACCACCCCGTCAGTAGCTGAACAGGAGGGACAGCTGATAGAAACAGAAGCCACTGGAGCACCTCAAAAACACCATCATACACTAAATCAGTAAGTTGGCAGCATCACCCGTTGGTCAGATGAATGCCATTCCCTTGACAGTTGAAAATTTATGAGAGAGTTAAAAAAACGCTCCCGGACGGGAGCGTAAGCCAGTGACTTCGGCGTCAAATGAGGGTCTAACAAGTGGAGCTGCGGGTTAATTCTGGGTGATCTGGCTGCGATGCTTTTCAGCCTGCTGCTGATGAATAACGGAAGATTGACCATTATTCGCCTTCTCATGCACAACAGCGGCTTTCTCATGCTCGTTCATTTCGGAAAATGATTTTGCTGTTTCGTTAGAAGCTGCTGGCTTGGATTTCATCATTTTTTTATGCATTTCAGCCATGTCCTGATGGGCAGCAGAATTGCCGTTTTGCATCATTTCATGGGACATTGCGGCCTGATCGTGACCGCTCATATCCATCATTTTCATGCTCTCCCCCTGAACTGCACTTTTTTCAGCGGATGATTGCATCTGATGGGCAGGCGCCTGGGCATTATTTACCTGGTCATGCATGTTCATTGTCTCTGCAGCCCAGGCAGATGAAGCGACAGCCATCATGGCAATAAAGGATACAAGGATCTTTTTCATGGTTGGGTCTCCGGTGTTTTCATACCCGAACAATCAATGCTTATAACAGAGAAAGCATTTGATCTCAGGGCTGGTTGATCATCATGCTAGGAACCGGGCGATTGAATTATCACGCTGTCCTGATTTATGGCTGATTATAAAAAACCGCCTCTGTTTATCGCGTGACTGAACGATGACATTTTTGTCACCTTCCGGGTTTCTCCTGAATAACGGTATTAATCCATTAACAGACGCACACTGAACACAATTTCCCGCCCCTGCTGTTCTGCTGACAGCTCGCCGCCGTGAGCATGAATGATCGACCTTGTAATTGATAATCCCAGCCCCGCGCCTTCCGTGTTGTAGAACCTTGATGAGTCTGCGCGATAGAACCGGTCAAACAAACGTTCCAGATTAGCGGGAACCTGGCCGGATATCGTATTCGTAATCATCACGTTCACACAGTCACTGTCACGCTCAAGGTGTATCGCTGTACAGGTGTTATCGGGAGAATACTTGATTGCATTGGAAAGCAGGTTACTGAAAGCACGTCGGAGCATATCGCTGTCTCCGGCAACAACGCCCTCTCCTTCAACCGTGATTGTCTTTCCTGTTTCGTCTGCCAGGGGCTCGAACAACTCACGTAATTCATTCAGTTCGGCTGCCAGATCCACATCATGTTTATCCAGCCGCAGCAGACCATGCTCTGAACGTGCCAGAAAAAGCATGTCACTGGTCATTCGTGACAACCTTTTCAGTTCTTCCAGGTTAGCGAATAAAATTTCGCGGTAATGCGAAACATCCCTTTCCTTAGCCAGTGCAAACTGCGTCTGCATCATCAGATTACTGACTGGTGTGCGCAGCTCATGCGCGATGTCAGACGAGAAATCTGACAGTTTCCGGAATGCCCCCTCCAGGCGATCAAACATATTATTGAACTCCTGCATGGTCTCAGAGATTTCCGGCGGAGCCAGATCGGGATTTAGACGCTGATCCAGGCTGTGTACGGTCATGGAGGAAGCCAGACTGGTCATTTCCCGTAGCGGTTTCAGACCAATACGTGTGGTCAGCCAGCCCAGAAAAACAGAAATAAAGACCAGACCGATATTGAACCAGAACAGCCAGGTACTGAGTTTGTCCATAAACAGGGTGTGATACCCAGTATCCGTGGCAACCGTAATGATGACATGTTTGCTTTTACCCTGTTCCGGCGTCACGGCAACCCGCCGCGAGATACTGCGGTACACGGTGTTATTTTCTTCCGTCTGGATCATATAGTCGAGAATATCACCCGACTTATTAAGCAGGACCGCTGGAACAACAGAATTTTTGGCATAGAGTTCAACAATTTTTTCATTTTCCATGTTTTTTATAGAAATGAATAAGCCATTGTGCCCCACCATCGCATCGTTTATTTTTTCTGATAATGACTTAATATCCGTTTTGTTCCTGAACGTCTCTGTTTTAAGAAACTCTTCGGTGAGCTGAAGTTTACCTGTCAGAAAATCGCGGTCCTGATTATCGAAATAGCCATTAAGGGTGCTAATCAGGATAAAACTTGATAACCACCATACCGTAAGCATCACCGCAGAAAAAATCAGGCTCAGGCGTGTGGTCAGGGAAATTTTGAACCTCACTCTTCTCTGATCTCCAGGACATATCCGGCACCGCGAACGGTATGGATCAGTTTTGGCTCAAAGTCATCATCAATTTTACTTCTCAGACGTCTCACGGCGACATCAATCACATTCGTATCACTGTCAAAATTCATGTTCCAGACCAGGGACGAGATAAGACTCCTGGGTAACACTTCTCCGGTGCGTTGCAGCAGCAACTCAAGCAGAACGTATTCTTTACCGGTGAGATGGATCTTCTTCCCCGAACGGATCACGGTCCGGCGCACCATATCAACGGTCATATCGGCGATGGTGCAGACTGTTGCGGCCTGCGAGCGTGCCCGGCGCAGTAGGGTTCTTACACGTGCAACCAGCTCCGTAAAATCAAAGGGCTTAATCAGGTAGTCATCTGCGCCAAGCTCCAGTCCTTTCACTTTGTCCCGCACGTTGTCCTTTGCGGTTAAAAACAGGACCGGTTCTTCGTGCCCGGACTCCCTCAGTGCGCTGATGATTTGCCACCCGTCGAGGAAAGGCAGCATCACGTCCAGTATTATCAAATCATACTGTCCCTTCGACGCGGCCCCGAGACCATCGCGGCCATTATTAAAGAGATCGGCCTGATAGCCTTCCTCAACCAGTCCCTGCTGCAGGTAACGACCTGTTTTTTGTTCGTCTTCAACGATTAAAATACGCTGCATGGTCAACTCGCTGATATGAAAGTAAAAATCTCACGCATGAGCTTTGGCTGTCCCCTAGCTGACCTGAGACGGAGCAAGCATTCCGAGCCACGCTACGGCGCCCAGAATGATAATCGCAACAACGAATTCTGTCAGGATGCTGTTTCGCATCAGGGCAACGCTGCGATCATAATTCCCTTCCCTGACCATAACTTCAAGCCGGGGACCCAGGTGAAACCGGTTTGCTGCAGCCAGAAGAAGCATCAGAACAAACAGAGCCGTCTTGGCAAGCAATATCCTCCCCCAGGAACTGTTGAATAAGGGAGTTAAGTTACCCTCAGCAATATACAGATAGTTGACCAGCGCACTCAGGATCAGGGCTACAACAATCACCGTTCCTGCCGTGGCAAATTTTGCCAGGGAGTCAGATATCACAATGACGCTCTGTGCATTATGCTCGTTTCTGCGCATCAGCAGGATAGCAAATGCAACCAGAGCACCTGTCCAGGCACCTGCAGCGCCGAGATGGGTCAGATCGCTCAGTAAATGGAGATAGTAATGCAGACCGTCATGCATAACGGCGTGTCCTCCCCAGGCAAGTGTAGCCAGCGCCACGCCCCCACTCATCGTCATCAGCAGGCAGGACAATACTCTCTTATTAGTGTAAAGGAACAAAGCACCGAGTGTGGTAAACAGGGCACAGAGCCTGACAATCCAGCTAATACCCACATCAGTTTCTTCTATCACCATCTCGATAACATGGATGGATAATTCTCTGAGGTCAGTTACTCCACTCATGGCATTAGATACCAGGAGCATATTAATGCCAGTAAGAATGATGCCTGTAACAACAGCAAAGGTTATAAACGACCTGAAATTAGTCAGGTTATAGGTTTCATGTCTGACACCGCTTATTCCATATATCTGAAAAAATGGCAATCCAAATATTACCATCAAATCCAGATAAAGAAGAAAACGAATAACAATCATAATCAGGTCGTTCATAATATTACTTCACTGTAAAGGTGTAATTACCGGTAATAGGGTGCGTATCTGAAGAAACCGCGCGCCAGTCAACACGATAAGTGCCAGCGGGTAAAGGCTCTCGCGGAATAATGACCATCGATTTAGGGTCAGCGCCTGGCGCCACTTTTGCCGCGACCGGCATCGGAGAATGTGATGACATGCCTTTCATACCCGTCATCGTTAATTTTGCACCTGAGAATTTCACGGTCAGATTTTCCGAGAAATTAAGCTGAATCTTTTCCGGGGCCGCTACGGCTGAATCAGCCTGTGGCACAGAGCTTTTTAATTCCGGATGGGCCATAGCAGAGAAAGCAACGCCCATAACGAGGCCACCTGTAAGAATGGCTTTATTTAAAATCGACATTTTATTTACCTGTTTAGTTGAGTGTTTTATATCAGTGCGTTAAAACCAGATTCTGGCTCCCGCCAGGAATACTACCTGATGGTCTTTCTCACCTTCTCTTTTCGCCATATCGGATGTTTTCCCGTAAAGTTGATTCCAGGAAACGCCTATATAGGGTGCAAACTCACGGCGTATTTCATAGCGCAGCCGGAGCCCCAGCTCTGTGTCAGTCAGTCCCCTGCCGCGACCCCGCGATTCATCATCCTGACTGTAGAAATTCACCTCATAGGATGGCTGGAGTATGAGCCGGTTAGTCAGTAAAACGTCGTATTCTCCTCCCAGACGAAGGGCTGCTTTTCCGCCATTACTGACAAAACCCGAAATTTCAGACTCAAAATTATAGAGTGCCAGCCCCTGAAAACCGACAGCAGCCCAGGTCCGGGCAGAAGCAGGTCTGAAATCCTGCCTGACACCCGCAACCAAATCCCACCATGGGCCAACCGCATGTCCCCAGAGTAACTGCGCTTCAGCCGCCTCCGTTTCCCCATTGCTTCGTTCACCTTCACTCTTTAGCCAAATCCGATCTGTGTCGCCTCCAATCCAGCTGTTAACACTCCAGCTGAAATTGTTGGTGTTATCCGACCGTTGCCATTCCAGTTGATCCAGCAGAACCAGATAATTAATCGCACTGTCGTGAATCGCATGCCCCTGTAAATTGCCGAATGCAGCCTTCCGGTCGGCATCGGTAACAGGCGGAATTGGCGTTCTGCTCTCAGTTACAATGGGCTCCATTGACGTCATCTCAGTGAAATTCTCATCTGCTGGCATCTGCATGGCAGACATGTCGTGCCCGGCGTGGGGATCTGCAGAGACGGAGCCCGCCGCAATAGAAAGCTGTGAGGTAAACAAACCGGCGACCAGAACAGGTATGGCCTTCAAATTTCTCTTCATTCGCATCATTCCTCCACCCGGACTTCACGAAACATTCCCATTTCCATGTGATAGAGCAAATGGCAGTGATACGCCCAGCGGCCAAGCGCATCTGCTGTCACTCTGTAACTGCGTTTTGTACCAGGGGGAACATCTATTGTGTGTTTACGAACCATGAAATTACCGTTTTCATCTTCCAGATCGCTCCACATACCATGCAGGTGAATGGGGTGAGTCATCATGGTATCGTTGATCAGCGTGATCCTGAGCCGCTCACCGTATTTCAGCAGCACCGGTGCGGCATCTGAAAACTTGATTCCGTTAAATGACCAGGCAAACTTTTCCATGTGGCCGGTTAAATGCAGTTCTATGGTACGGCCAGGTTCACGTCCGTCAGGATCCTCAAAGCGGCTTTTCAAATCCGCGTACGTGAGAACCTTTCTTCCGTTATTTCGAAGACCAATACCCGGATCATTTAATTTCGGAGAGACGCTCATCGCCTGCATATCAACCAGTGGGTTATCCGTTTCTGACGCAGGATGACTTTGCATACCCGGCATTCCGGCCATCCGGGAATGATCCATACCGGCCATGCTGCTGTGATCCATGGGCGCGGAGGATGTCCCGCTATCCGGAAGGTCAGCACCGTCCATAGACATCATCTCTCCGCTGTTATCCATGCCTCCCATCTGGCTGTGGTCCATTCCTGCCATATCATGTCCCATTCCCCCCATACCCATGTCTTCCATGGTCAACAGAGGACGGGGATCGAGGGGGGAACGGCAGCACTTAACCCCTCTCTCGTGGCCAGTGTCCCTCGAGCGTAACCGGTCCTGTCCATGGATTGTGCGAAGATGGTATAGGCCTCACCCTGAGGCTCCACAATGACATCATAGGTTTCGGCAACGGCAATCCTGAATTCGTCAACGGTAACCGGGTTTACATACTGGCCATCTGCAGCCACGACCGTCATTTTCAGCCCGGGGATACGGATATCGAAATAGGTCATTGCCGAGCCGTTGATAAACCGTAAGCGTATCTTTTCACCGGGACGGAACAGTCCGGTCCAGTTTTTCAGCGGGGCCTGCCCGTTCATGAGATAGGTGTAGGTGTAGCCACTGACATCCGCGAGGTCAGTCGGATTCATTTTCATTTCAGCCCACATTTTCCGATCGGCAATGGTGGCTGACAGCCCCCTGGTATTCACGTCGCGGAAAAAAGAGCCAACGGTTGGTTTATTGAAATTGTAGTAATCCGACTGTTTTTTTAATTTTTTCAGCAGGCTGTGAGGATTTTCATCGGTCCAGTCAGACAACATGACCACATGCTCACGATCGTAAGCAAACGGTTCTGGCTCCCTGGCATCGATGATAATGGCACCGTATACCCCCTCCTGTTCCTGCAGACCGGAATGGCTGTGGTACCAGTAAGTCCCGTTCTGCTTAACCTTAAAGGTGTAAACGTAGGTATCATCAGGCTCTATGCCCATAAAACTCAGCCCCGGAACACCATCCATATTGGCCGGAAGAATAATGCCGTGCCAGTGAATGGACGTCTGTTCATTAAGACGGTTTTTGACCTTCAGGGTAATGGTGTCACCTTCTTTCCAGCGAAGAACGGGCCCCGGCAGGCCTCCATTGATTGTTTTGGCCTGACGCTCACTGCCCGTGATATTGACGGCCGTTTCACCAATGGTCAGGTCAAACTGAGTACCCTGCAGGGATGCGGCAACTGGCAGGCTCAGACTGGAACGCGCATTGAAACTCCATACGCCAAGACTTCCGGCTACGCCAGAGAGGGTTAACCCCTTCAGGAAAGTTCGTCGAGACGTTTTCAACAGCATGCGCATTCCCTTATTTAAAGTATGGTTACTGACAGAATTCGAGAACCGATTTAAATTAAATTACTGGTTCATCCACTACAATGAAATGAATCTAGCACACCTTAAGAAACAAATTCATTACAATCGTGTAATGTACATAGCTGTATTACATTTACGTCATCTTCCCCACAGGTTGATTATTTTTATATATGATCATAAGGACATCTTTTATGTACCTCAGAAGGTAATTACACATGAATATATTAATCACGACCACTGCGTTTACAGCTTTATTTTGTGGGGCAGCTTTTGCTCAGTCCAGTGATATTGCCCATGAAGCACATCGATTTGTTAATAATGCCTCAGCCGTCAGTCATGTGAATTCCTCGACGCATGAAAACTTACCGGACAGGGTTAATAAAAACAACACGCCCTCATTCTCTGAAATGAATGAACATGAAAGGGCCATTGTTGCTCATTCATTTATGAACAACAGCGCGTCCTATGCGCATCAGAAAATGATTGAGGAACATAAAAAAATGCTGTCCGGCAGTGATGCAAATTCAAAGACCTCGTCTTCTTCTTTTAACGAACTGAATGCCGGAGAAAAAGCCGCTCTCGTGCATGAGCAGGTCAATAATGCCGGTGCGGAAGCACATCAGACGCAGGCAAGAAAGCTTCGCGGGCTGTATTCGACCAGGTAACTGCAGGCGGGTTAGTGCTTAGCGTCAGGTGCGCAGCAGGGCTTTACTGACGGGTTACGTAGCAGGACATGAGCCCCATATTGCTCTGCCGTAACCTGTTTCAGTCCCGTTAATCATCACCGTCGGGCTGGTCATACAGTTCCCAGAGCTTCAGGAGCAAACGGGAAACAAGATATGTTACAAAAATGACGACCATCAACGGTGCTCCCGATTAACTGACAGATGACACGCCTCCTGAAAACCCCTAGCATACGCCGCAGTGTTCATGCTAACGGCGAATTCCAGTAAATGTATTCTACCGATGTCGTAAAAGAAAATGCCTACCTTTCAGCCACCCGCTCGGGGCTGGAATCGAACGAGATCGCTACTCTTCAGCGCTCCTTGCCTTCCCGGTTTAATCTGCGGCATTTGAAAAAAAATGAATCATTAAAACTCGTACTGCAAAAGAAAGCGGGAAAATCACGTGTCGTGGCCTATAAATTTACGTCCGGTTCATTTAATTACACGGCGTATCGTATATCAGATAAAAAGTTCTATAACCTTTCCGATACTTCCGGGAAAGGCAGTCTCGATTATCCGTTACCGGCCACAGCAAGACTCAGTTCGCCTTTCAATCCTGCAAGACTTAACCCGGTATCGGGAAAAGTGAGTCCCCATAATGGCATTGATTATTCCATGCCCATGAACACGAAAATAGTCAGCGTCATCGACGGAAAAATCACCCGGGCCGAATACAACAGTACCATGGGATATTTTGTTGAAGTAACGGGAAAAGCCGGTGTTAAAACTCGCTATCTCCACCTCAATAAAATACTCGTTACTAAAGGGGCCAGGGTTACCCGGGGAGACGCTATTGCGTTATCCGGTAACAGCGGACGTTCATCCGGTCCTCATCTGCATTACGAGCTGGTCATCAATAACAATCCTGTTAACTCACTGGCGTTCCGGGCAGCGGCACCCGCTGATAACAAACTTGAACAGCATGCCTTTGCGCATGCCAGAGACTACGAACGATACCTGGACTGATAACGGGGCCGCGACGCGGCCCCGTCTGCCGGATTAATTTTTTTTATCGTTTTCACTTCCTTGATGTTGATGATCTCCATGCCCTCCGTGGCCGTGGAAAAGATGCATTAGCGGGCAGACCAGCAATAACAGATATGGCCAGTAACCTGCCACATGTGACCAGTGTTCGCGCAGGAGGGCAAATGCCGCGATCGCGGCGACAGCAATAAGCGCATAGGTGGTACTTTTCATACTGGACTCCTTCTGTTCGTAACAGCCCCTTCACTCAGTGTTATTTCCCGAGCCTGACACTTTTCAGACGCAACGCATTCACAATGACGCTGACGGAGGAAAGAGCCATGGCCGCCGCCGCAATAACTGGCGACAGCAGTATTCCATACACAGGATAAAGCAGACCTGCAGCCACAGGCACGCCAAGTGCGTTGTAGATAAATGCAAAAAACAGATTCTGTCGGATATTTTTCATGGTGATTTCTGACAGATGACGGGCCCTGTTCAGTATCATCAAGTCGCCTTTGAGAAGGGTGACTCCGGCACTTTCAATTGCCACATCTGTACCCGTTCCCATGGCTATACCCACGTCAGCCGCTGCCAGCGCCGGGGCATCATTCACACCGTCTCCGGCCATCGCAACCACATGGCCAGACGCTTTCAGTCGGGTTATCACTGCTTTTTTGCCATCCGGCAGAATCCCGGCTTCAACCTCATCTATTCCCAGTTTCCGTGCGACTGCTTCAGCGGTAAGCTGGTTATCCCCGGTGAGCATAACGATGCGGATCCCCGCCTGACGCAAAGCTTTAAGCGCATCCGGCGTGGTTGCTTTCACGGGATCCGAGATAGCTATCAGGCCTGCAAGGTGCCCGTCTGTGGCCACATAGATAACGGTAGCGCCTTCCATCCGCAACGTATCCGCAACGGCCTTTTGATTATCAATAACGATACTGTTTTCCTGCATAGCCAGTTCATTACCAATAACAACCCGTTGACCTTCGACATCGCCTGAGACACCTTTACCCGACGGCGCATTGAAATGAGTGACTGCGGGTATTGCGATCCCCTTTTCCTGTGCTGCTTTAACTACTGCCATACCCAGCGGATGCTGCGAGCCTTTTTCCACTGCGGCCGTTACACGCAAAAGAGATGTTTCCCCACCCGGATTGAGACTGATAATCCCTGTCACCGTCGGCGAACCTTCCGTGAGCGTGCCTGTTTTGTCGACAACCAGCGTGTCCACTTTTTCAAGACGCTCAAGGGCTTCGGCATTCTTGATTAACACCCCGGCCTGGGCTCCTTTGCCCACCCCCACCATTATCGACATCGGCGTGGCCAGCCCCAGCGCGCAGGGACAGGCAATAATCAGGACCGACACAGCCGCAATGAGACCGTGCGCCATCCTGGGCTCGGGCCCCCAGACAGACCAGATCATGAAAGCAACAACCGCGATAAGTATCACCAGAGGAACAAACCAGCCTGAAACGCTGTCAGCCATTCTCTGGATGGGGGCCCGCGAACGCTGTGCATCAGCGACCATCTGAACAATTCGTGAGAGCATCGTTTCATCACCGACTTTCTCTGCACGGATGATAAGACTACCTGTCTGATTAATGGTCCCCCGATGACAGGGTCACCCTCCGTTTTGGTAACAGGCATAGATTCCCCGGTCACCATCGATTCATCAACGGTTGTTTTGCCTTCGACCACGATACCGTCGACCGGAATACTCTCTCCAGGTCTGATGCGGAGCTTATCGCCAGGCAGGACATCTTCCGCATTAATATCCGTTTCATGACCGTCTTGATCCAGCCGCCTGGCGGTTTTGGGGGCAAGGTTAAGAAGCGCAGTAATGGCACCTGAGGTTTGTTCCCTTGCCCGCAATTCAAGGACCTGTCCCAGCAGAACAAGCACCGTAATAACAGCTGCGGCTTCAAAATAAATGGCCACCAGGCCATCCATGTTTCTGAACGATGCAGGAAACCAGGAGGGGAAGACGGTTGCAATGACGCTGTAAACCCAGGCTACGCCGGTCCCCATTGCAACAAGGGTAAACATATTCAGGGAGCGGTTACGTAACGACATTCCGGCCCGGGCGAAGAATGGCCAGCCACACCACAAAACGACAGGAGAGGCCAGAAGTAACTGCAGCCATGTGTTGTACTGTGGCGGTACTGTATTCCTCAAAGCGGGAAACAGATGAGAACCCATTTCGAGTATCAGAACCGGAAACGCCAGCAACAACCCCAGCCAGAAGCGTCTTGTCATGTCGCGAAGTTCATCACTCGTCCCCGTGGATGCCGTAGCTACGAGCGGCTCCAGTGCCATTCCACAGACAGGACAGCTTCCGGGACCACTACGGCGTATCTCCGGATGCATCGGACATGTCCACACACCTTCAGAAATCTCTTTCTCCGCCTGGCGGTGAGACTGTTTTATCTTATCAGGGCTGACTTCATGGTGGTCGTGGTGATGGTGATGTTCACTGGCATCTTCGGTAAAATAATGATCGGGATGGGCTTTAAATTTGCTCTCACAGCTGGCGGAGCAGAAATAAAGCTGATGGTCCTGGTATCGAATGCTGCTGTGCGCCTTGTCAGGCAGGATGACCATCCCGCACACGGGATCTCTCACCTTATGCAATGCGTGACTCTCGTCCGGGGATGATGTCTGCTCAGAAGCAGTCTGGTTGTTATGTTCCACTGCATTGTCATTTTTCACAGTAACTCTCCTTATGCATATCTGAAGCATTTTCTGTCTTCAGGATATGTCATGGATGCGATTACCACGAATGCCGCCGGCATAAGAGTGCCTGCTGCCGGCGTCCCGTTATCAGCCGTTCCGCTGACTATTCGATTCGCTGGAAGACTTTTTTACTGCCCTCCGGTGAGAATGCGATAACATCGTAAGCCTCTTTTCGGGCCCCCATCTCCATTCCCGGACTTCCTGCTGGCATACCGGGGGTGGCGAGACCGTATATACCCGAACCAGACTGCATGGCCTTATGTATCGTTGCCGCAGGCACATGGCCTTCAATGATCAAATTACCTACAACCGCGGTATGACAACTTCGTAGTCCAGCAGGAACAGCATGCTTTTCTTTCAGGGCTGACAGCGCCTGATCATTCATGACGTGAGTTCGCACTTCGAACCCGTCTTTTTCCATCGCTTTGCCCCACAGGGAACAACAGCCACAGTTTTCAGATTTGTACATATCAATGACTTTTTCACTCGCCATTGCAGGCAGTGACAGGCCGAGAGCCAGGGCCATTAGAACCACTTTTTTCATACTCACCTCTGTATATTATCGATATAAACCCTGACGTCAGGGTGAATCAGTGCAGAAGGACGCCCACTGGGGGCGCCCTTTCAGGGTTATGACACGCTTTTTTTATGTCTGCGCAGCCAGATTAATTTGTAGGCGGCAGGAATAATGAACAGGGACAGCAGCGGAGCCGTGATCATCCCACCAATCATTGGCGCAGCAATACGGCTCATGACTTCTGAACCTGCGCCGGTTCCCCAGAGTATTGGCAGCAGACCCGCAATGATCACCGCCACGGTCATGGCTTTCGGCCGGACACGCAGTACGGCACCATGATAGAGGGCTTCATCAAGACCTTCCGGTGTGAACGTCTCTTTACGGGACAATTCCGGGTGCGCTTCAATGGCATGACGCAGATACATCAGCATGACCACGCCAAACTCTGCTGCCACCCCGGCCAGGGCGATAAACCCGGTTCCGGTCGCCACTGACATATGGAAGCCCTGCCAGTACAGGAACCATATTCCGCCAACCAGGGCGAACGGCAGGCTCATCAGGATCAGCAGGGCTTCGTCAACCCGGCGGAATGCCAGATACAACAGGATGAAAATGATCATCACCGTCATCGGCACCATCAGCTTCAGTTTCTTGTTGGCATGCTCAAGCAGTTCAAACTGTCCGGAGAATGCCACACTGGTTCCCGGTCTCAGTTTCACTTTCTCGCTGATGGCCGTCTTAATGTCGTTAACCACCGACACCATGTCCCTGCCGCGGGCATCAACATAAATCCAGCTGGCTGGCCGGGCATTTTCGGTTTTCAGCATGGTTGGTCCAGAAACGACGTTAATATCCGCGACATCGCCCAGCGTGATCTGCTGCTTCATCGGGGTCAGGATCGGCATCTGTTTCAGCGCCTGCGGACTGTTCCGGTAATCCTGCGGGTAGCGAATGTTAATAGGGTACCGGGCCACCCCTTCAACCGTCTCACCCACCATAGCACCTCCGATTGCTGAAGAGACGAACAGCTGGACATCACCTACCGTCATCCCGTAGCGGGAGGCTTTCTCCCGGTTGATATCGATATCGATGTAGCGCCCGCCCTCAAGTCGCTCAGCCAGGACAGACACCACGCCAGGCACGGTTTTGGCTACCGCCTCGATACTCTGCGCCGTCGCGTCGATATCGGACAGAACAGTCCCGGACACTTTGATACCTATCGGGCTTTTGATCCCGGTTGAGAGCATATCAATACGGTTACGGATAGGCGGCACCCAGAGGTTTGCCAGACCCGGTAAACGGACTGTCCTGTCGAGTTCATCAATAATCTTGTCAATTGTCATGCCGGGACGCCACTGATCCTCAGGTTTGAGCTGGATCGTGGTTTCCACCATTTCGAGCGGCGCGGAATCCGTTGCGGTCTCTGCTTTACCGGTCTTGCCAAATACAGAAGCCACTTCAGGAACGCTTTTGATTAACTTGTCTGTTGTCTGCAGGAGCGCTGCAGCTTCTGCCGGAGAGACGCCAGGCAAGGTCGACGGCATATACAGCAGATCGCCCTCGTTAATCTTCGGCAGAAATTCACCGCCCACCTGACTCAGTGGCCAGATAACCGTGAAAATGGACAAGGCCGCAACCAGCAGGGTTGTTTTTGGCCAGTGGAGGACCCGCAGCAGCAAAGGATGATACGCTTTGATCAGCACCCGGTTCAGGGGGTTACTTGTCTCGGCAGGAATTTTCCCCCGGATCCAGAATCCCATCAGAATAGGAATGACGATGATGGCCAGTGCGGCCGCTCCCGCCATGGAGTACGTTTTCGTGAATGCCAGCGGGCCAAACAGACGACCTTCCTGCCCTTCCAGGGTAAAGATAGGAATAAAGGACAGGGTGATGATCAGCAGGCTAATGAACAACGCGGGTCCCACTTCCACGGAGGCGTCGGTAATCACCTTCCAGCGGGTGGCGTTGTCAATCTGCTCACCCGGATGCTGATGATCCCACTCCTCAAGCCGTTTGTGCGCATTTTCAATCATCACAATGGCGGCATCCACCATCGCACCGACGGCAATCGCTATCCCTCCCAGCGACATGATATTGGCGTTCAGTCCCTGGAAGTGCATGACGATAAAGGCGATACACAGGCCAAGCGGCAGAGAGATAATCGCCACCAGGGCAGAACGTACGTGCCACAGGAACAGAGCACAGACGATGGCCACCACGATAAACTCTTCCAGAAGTTTGGAACTGAGGTTATCAATCGCCCGGTCGATTAACTGGCTGCGATCGTAGGTGGTCACGATTTCAACGCCTTCCGGCAGGCTGGCCTTCAGCGTCTCCAGTTTATCCCTCACTGCCGTGATAACGTCGCGCGCATTTTTACCCGACCGCAGGATCACCACGCCGCCAGCGACTTCTCCCTGGCCGTTCAGCTCGGCAATACCACGCCTCATTTCGGGCCCGGTCTGCACGCGGGCAACATCCCGCAGATAAACCGGCACGCCGTTCTCACCTGTTTTCAGGACGATGTTATTAAAATCATCAATGCTCTGAAGATAACCGCTGGCACGGACCATATACTCCGCTTCGGCCATTTCAACGGATGAGCCACCGGCCTCCTGGTTAGACGATTCAAGTGCCTGTTTCACTTCGGGCAGGCTGATACCGTACTGGGACAGTTTTACCGGATTGACCTGAATCTGGTACTGTTTCACCACGCCGCCAACCGAAGCGACCTCAGCCACGTTCGGGATGGTTTTCAGCTCAAATTTCAGGAACCAGTCCTGCAGAGAGCGCAGTTCTGAAAGGTCGTGTTTTCCGTTGCGATCGACAAGGGCATATTCAAATATCCAGCCCACTCCCGTGGCGTCCGGGCCGATTTCAGAGCTCACACCCGCAGGCAGTTTGCCCTGAACCTGATTCAGGTATTCCAGCACGCGCGAACGGGCCCAGTACAGATCGGTGCCGTCTTCAAAAATGACATACACATACGAATCACCGAACTGTGAAAAGCCACGCACGGTTTTTGCGCCAGGTACGGACAGCATGGTGGTGGTAAGCGGATAGGTGACCTGGTTTTCTACAATCTGCGGGGCCTGTCCGGGATAGCTGGTTTTAATAATGACCTGCACATCTGACAGGTCAGGCAGCGCATCGACCGGCGTGTTAATTATCGTCCATGTGCCCCAGATGCTGAGAAACAGTGCGCCCATCATGACCAGGAAACGGTTGGCGACAGAGCGCCGGATAATCCATTCAATCATCGTCGTCTCCTCAGTGCCCTGAATGCATATTTACAGGCTGCTCAGACATTGCTGGCATACTGTTTTCTGTTTTTTCAGGGTGGCGCATACGTTCCAGCGCGCCCGTAATATTGGCTTCGGAGTCAATGAGGAACAGGCCACTGACCACCACGGTATCGCCTTCATTCAGGCCGGAGCCAATGCCGGACTGTTGCTGTGATTCATGCAGAACGTGGATCTGTTTCGGCACAAACTTGCCTTCATCATCAACAGTAATCACGCGCTGTTCTTTGCCGGTATCGATAACGGCCTGGCTTGGTATCAGCAGCATCTCCTGGCTCTTGGTATTCAGTTTCAGATAGGCATTCATGCCCGGCTTGAGAAACTCATCCTTATTAGAAACCTGGAGACGGACCTGAAGCGTACGGGTTGTCTGATCCACGCTGGGAAGAATGTTCCATTTTTCGACATGGAATGTTTTATCCGGATAAGCCGGTACCGAAATTTCAAACTGCGACGTATCTTTCAGCAGATATGCGATAGATTCTGGCACTGCAGCGCTGATCCAGACCGGGTCCATCCCCTGAATCTGAGCCACTACTTTATCTTTCGAAATATTCATTCCGGTGCGCAGGTCAAACGCAGTAATGACACCATCAATAGGTGCTTTAATGGTAAAACGGGTCTGGATTGTGCGGGTTGAACGCAGCCTTTGAATATCCTCTTCCGGCATACCAGCTAGACGAAGTCGCTCCAGAACCCCTTTTATCTGGGTTGACGTACCGCCTGTACCGGATAACAGCAGGAACTCACTTTGTGCCTCAACCCATTCAGGAATGGTGATATCGATAAGCGGAGTGCCTTTCTTCACATGATCGCCAATCGTCAGGGGATACACTTTTTCGACGAAACCGTCAGAGCGCGCCTGCACAATGACAAACTGATACTCGTTGTAACTGACATTAGCCGGGATTGTCTGAGAATAATTCAGCATTCCTCGCGTGACTTTTTGCGTTTTTAATCCCAGATTCTGAACCTGCGTTGGATCGATACGGATCCCGCCACTGCTTTTATCGCCGCTTTCATCAGCATATTTTGGCACCAGGTCCATATCCATAAAGGGAGATTTTCCGGGTTTATCAAATTTGGTATCCGGTTTCATCGGGTCATACCAGAAAAGTACCTTTCGCTCCGGTGCCTTTTGTTCGGTTTGTACTGTTTTTTGTGATGAGTTTACATACTGCCAGGCAGTAACCGATATCAGCCCTCCTGCTATGAGGCTGCTGATAATTATTGCAGCATATTTTATCTTTAAAGAAGCCATACAATTTCTCGCTGAAAAATCAAAACACCTGGCATATGCGCCCGATCATTCATTCACAGTAATCCCTTAATGAATGTTCAGGCGCACTGGATGTATTCGCTCCGGACTGATAATCAGGATTGCGTAACGTTAATGCTTTTGAGTAAGGAGATATTGCCCTGCTGAATAAACGAGAAATCGACATGGTTGCCGGTTTTCAGGGCATTGATAGCGTCGTCTGCATTAACAAAAGTGAAGCGCATGGTCATTGCAGGCCAGCCCACAGCAGGGATTGCTTCGTGCGAAATGGTAATCTTTTTACTATTCATATCAATGTCTTTAACGACACCGGTGCCCTTGATAACCTGCTGTACCGAAGCATCACTGGCAGCATTCATATCGCCATGCTGATGTGTTTCAGCATGAAGACCGGCAGAAAACATGACAGAGAAGGCACCAAATAAAACGGCTTTAAGTGAATTACGCATTTTTAATTTCCTGATTAATTAAATAAATTTACTCTACCCAACCGCCACCCAGCGCGGTAAACAGATTAATTTCGTTAACCTGTCGGGAATAGGTAAGATCGAGAATGGTTTGCTGCGTAGCGAAGAGGGAACGTTCTGCATCCAGCACTTCGATGTAACTGACAGCACCACTTGCATATAATCCTCTGGCACGCTGGAGAGTTATCTGAAGTGAATCAAGATAACGCTGCTGTGACTCAAGTTGCTGGCTAAGGCTGTCGCGCAGCGCAAGCGTGTCGGAAACATCCTTAAAGGCTGACTGAATTTTTTGTTCGTAATTAACCACCGATTGTTGCTGGCGAATTTCAGCCAGCTTCAGATTGGCTTTATTCCTGCCAGCATTAAAAATAGGAATTTCAATTTTAGGGATAAAATTCCACATTCCACTTCCTGACGTAAACAGGCTTGACAGCTCCGTACTGCTTGCGGAAAGACCACTGGTCAGGGTAATGGAGGGGAAAAAGGCCGCTCGCGCTGCGCCAATATTGGCATCAGCCGCTTTCAGCTGATATTCCGCTTCCATAATATCCGGTCGCTGCAGCAAAATTTGTGAAGATAGATTTGGTGGCAATTTTACTGGTGCGATCTCCCCGCCTTTCATCCCTTTTTCTGACGGAAGTGCGCGGTACGTTCCCAGCACCAGTTGCAGGGCATTGTTTGCCTGAGCCAGATCGCCTTCTCGTTTGGCTATTTCGGCGCGGGTACTTTCGATTTGTCCTCTCGCCTGTTCAAGTGCCAGAACGTTCGTACTCCCGGTCACGAGCTGTTGCTCAACGAAAGCATAGGACTGTTCATAATTTTTCAGCGTTTCCCGCGCAATACGGAGTTGTTCGTACGCCAGTTGCTGGCTGAAATAGCTCTGTGAAACGTTGGAGACCAGCAGGATGTGTACGGCCCGACGGGCTTCTTCGCTGGCAAAGTAGTTCTGGCGGTCAGCATCACTCATGTTCTTAAGTTTGCCGAAAAAATCGAGCTCATAGCTGAGCTCCAGTCTCGCGTCGTACTCCTGTGTGGTCGGCTTGTCACCTTTCAGACCACCGCTGTATGTTATCCCGGATGAGGCATTCAGCTGGGGTAACGATCTGCATCCGTGACGTTGAACTGGGCTCGGGCCTCTTCAACCTTCAGGGCAGCCATTCTCAAATCACGGTTATTAGTCAGAGCTTCACCGATCAACCGGGTAACCTGGGGATCGACAAAAAAGTTACGCCAGCCCGTATCCTGATAGCCATTTACCGCTGGCGTCAGGCTGTTATGGGACAGTGAAAACTGCTGGGGTACCGGTGCTGCGGGCCGCTGATATTCAGGCGCAAGCGACACGCAGCCTGCCAGGATGAATATCGTGCTAATGCTGAGTAATTTTAATTTGAACATAACGCTTCTCGTCCAGGCAGACCTGGTAAATGGTTCAAATGAAGTCCAGAGTATTGATAGGGGTACTTTACCTAACGCTCTCTGTTTGCCGAGTGACAGGATAATGACAATGTTGTCATTTTTGCTGTAATCCGTTGATAACGATCGTGGGCGCAATAGAATGACATTAGCAGCCAGCCGGGGAGCAAGATGAAAATATTGATCGTCGAAGACGAAATTAAAACAGGTGAATATCTCAGCAAAGGGCTTACAGAGGCAGGGTTCGTAGTGGATCACGCTGATAATGGTCTTACCGGATATCATCTCGCCATGACAGCCGAGTATGATTTAGTCATTCTGGATATCATGCTACCTGATGTGAACGGCTGGGATATCATCCGCATGCTGCGCACTGCCGGAAAGGGTATGCCGGTCTTACTGCTGACAGCCCTCGGCACGATCGAACATAGGGTCAAAGGACTGGAACTGGGTGCGGACGATTATCTGGTTAAACCCTTTGCGTTTGCCGAACTGCTCGCCCGGGTGAGAACCCTTCTGAGGCGGGGAAACACGATGATCACGGAAAGCCAGTTTAAGGTGGCTGACCTCTCGATTGATCTCGTATCCAGAAAAGTCAGTCGCGCCGGAAACCGCATTGTGCTCACCAGTAAAGAGTTCAGCCTGCTGGAATTCTTCATTCGCCATCAGGGAGAGGTTCTTCCCCGCTCCCTGATTGCCTCTCAGGTCTGGGACATGAATTTTGACAGCGACACTAATGCGATCGATGTCGCAGTAAAGCGACTCCGCGCTAAAATAGACAACGATTACGAGACAAAGCTGATCCAGACAGTCCGGGGCGTGGGCTACATGCTGGAGGTCCCGGATGCATAGCAAACCTTCCAGACGCCCTTTCTCACTCGCTCTGCGGCTGACCTTTTTTATCAGCCTGTCCACGATACTGGCTTTTATCGCCTTCACCTGGTTTATGCTGCATTCTGTTGAAAATCATTTTGCCGAGCAGGATGTCAGCGATCTTCAACAAATCAGCACCACACTGAACCGTATACTGCAGTCCCCGGTGGATCCGGATGATAAAAAAATAAGCAAAATAAAGGAATCAATTGCCAGCTACCGCAACGTTGCCCTTTTGCTCCTCAATCCCAGGGGTGAAGTGCTCTTTAGCTCAGCTCAGGGGGCGGCACTACGCCCGGCAGTGAATTCAGCAGATTTTAGCGAGCACAGCCGCGCACGGGATGTCTTTCTCTGGACGGTGGAGGATCCTGCGGGACCGATGGATACCGGGTCCGAAATGAAGATGGAAACATACAGGATTATCGCCTCCTCTGGTCAGGCGATATTTCAGGGCAAACAGCAGAACTATGTCATGCTGACTGGCCTATCCATTAATTTCCATCTCCATTACCTCGATGCGCTGAAAAAGAACCTGATTGCGATTGCCGTCGTGATAAGCCTGTTGATTGTTCTGATCATTCGAATCGCTGTCCGTCAGGGGCACCTGCCCCTTCGTAATGTCAGCAATGCCATTAAAAACATCACCTCCGAGAATCTTGATGCGCGACTGGAACCGACACGCGTTCCCATTGAGCTGGAGCAACTGGTTATCTCGTTCAATCATATGATTGGAAAGATTGAGGATGTCTTTACCCGCCAGGCCAATTTCTCTGCCGATATCGCGCATGAGATCAGAACGCCCATCACCAATCTGGTGACGCAGACTGAAATCGCACTGAGTCAGGATCGAACACAGAGGGAACTTGAGGATGTCCTCTATTCCAGTCTTGAAGAGTATAACCGGATGACCAAAATGGTCAGCGATATGCTGTTCCTGGCACAGGCAGATAATAATCAGCTGATACCTGACAGGGTCATGTTTGACCTCAGAGCGGAAGTCATGAAAGTCTTCGAGTTTTTCGAAGCCTGGGCCGAAGAACGCAATATCACGCTCAAATTTAACGGGATGCCCTGTCTGGTCGAGGGAGATCCACAAATGTTTAGAAGAGCGATCAATAATCTGTTATCCAATGCCCTGCGTTATACCCCTGAGGGACAGGCAATCACCGTCTCAATAAGAAAACAGGGGAGCTTTTTTGACCTTGTGATTGAAAATCCGGGGAAACCAATCCCTGAAGAGCATTTATCAAGGCTGTTTGACCGTTTTTATCGGGTGGATCCGTCCAGACAACGAAAAGGAGAAGGCAGCGGCATCGGTCTTGCGATTGTGAAGTCAATCGTGGAAGCACATCACGGAAGAGTGCATGTGGAATCGGATATACGCTCGACACGTTTTATTTTATCCGTACCCAGACTGGAGAAAATGATTCCGGATCCCCAACACTGAGAATAAAGATTTAAATGACAAAGATGTCATTAGCCTGTCATGCAGCAAACAGAAGCCATTCGATATAATTAGTGCAACTTATCAGGAAGGCTGGATTGCTTCATCAATACCCGGCGTCAGAGTACGCCAGGAATGAATATCCAGCCATCTCCCGGAGAAATAAGAACTGCCGAACCTGTTTAAGTTATGAAACTGAAAACACCGGTTGTACTTCCCCGGACATCATTAATTGAGAAATGGAGAGTTATCATGAAAAATATCGTATTAGCATCTTTGCTGGGCTTTGGTTTAATTTCTTCGGCCTGGGCCACTGAAACCGTGAATATCCATGAGCGCGTCAACAATGCACAGGCCCCTGCTCACCAGATGCAGTCTGCTGCGGCTCCTGTCGGGATCCAGGGGACTGCTCCCCGTATGACCGGTATGGACCAGCATGAACAGGCCATTATTGCTCATGAAACCATGACGAACGGATCGGCAGATGCGCACCAGAAAATGGTGGAAAGTCATCAGAAGATGATGGGAAATAACACAGTATCCACGACCGTCCCTTCAACGTCTTACGCGGCGATGGATGAGCATGAAAGAGCAGCGGTTGCCCATGAATTCATGAATAACGGTCAGTCCGGCCCACATCAGGCCATGGCCGAAGCGCACCGCCGCATGATCAATGTAGGCTGAATGCGACTGTAGTATCCGTGCTTTTTACCCTTTCCTTGATAGATTATTCCTTAACCGGATATGTTGTGACATTTTTGCCCCCATCAGGGGGCTTTTTTATATGACTCAGCTACAATTAACCGGTACCTACCTGAAAAGGATTTATTAAATGAAAATCAAAAACACCCTTTTTGTTATATTAATGTTATCCCTGCCAGCAATTTCTGCCGAACATTCGGAAATGAAAATGTCAGATATGCACTCATCGGCATCGTCACAGGAATATATGGCTGGCATGAAAGACATGCATGAAAAAATGATGGCCGCCGTTAATGAGCCCGATCCCGATAAGGCCTTTGCAAAAGGTATGATCGCACACCATGAAGGAGCAATAGCAATGGCTGAGACCGAGCTTAAATACGGAAAAGATCCCGAAATGAGAAAGCTTGCGCAGGACATCATTAAAGCTCAGAAAGGTGAAATCGAGCAGATGAATAAATGGCTTGGCAGTCAAAAATAAAGATTGCAAAAACGCCATGATAAGCGTAATTTTAAATCACTCCCGGGCACGGGATCCTGTTAAACGTTAAATAATTAAAACCCGATTAATTTCGGGTTTTTTATATTCTATACTCCGGTCCTTTGCTGTGGACCGGAATATATGCAGCTGCGATTATTTTAACACATTATCTCGTCATGGAAATAATGTCGCTCAGGATCTCAATCAGTTCAATTCTTTCCTGCGTTCCGTCATGATAGGTTGATCTTGAGATTATTCTTTCCGCTGTCATCTGGGGCCAGAATTTATCAAGCACATTATCGGGTTTCATTCCCACAGCCCGGCCGATTATTTTTTTAGCGTCACAGGTGTCCGTAAACGTGACTGCTACACCGGTAATTTCTTCGATCAGATCCGGGCAGAGATAGTTCTCTATTTCACGTTTGCGCGTGGCGAAGAATACCTTACCGGCTTCCTCCACTTCTTTTTTACGTTTCTGAATGGACAGAACCTGTGCAGGGTCTCCCCCAATATCGGAGTCCAGAAATACGCACCAGGGAAGCCCCAGATCGTTGGCCAGATTTAAGGTAACCCAGTGTTTGACGCTCCCGCATCCTCCTATGAGGACTGGCACAATTTTCACGTCCTCAAGAGAGGCTGGCAGCACACCTGATTGTTTAAATGAACTGGCCGCATGCCTCAGGAAAGTGACATCCGACTTTCCTTCTACCAGAACAATGCCTTTAGCCCTTTCCATACCAGTCTCTGGCAACACCCCCAGGCTTTCAGTTGCTTCCTTCAGCACATCGTCATCCGGCATTTTTACAACGGGTTCACCTGTCTCATTTCTGGTGACATAACGTACTGAATCGCCACGGATAATCTAGACACTTCCGAGCCGTTGATAATACTGTTTTTCATATTCTGTCGGTGACATCTGTTCGCTAGAACCATGCCGACGCTTACTGTTATAAAACATTTCGATGTAATCAAAAATATCACTGCGGGCTTCTTCTCGCGTTCCGTAGATCTTTTTCTTTATCCGTTCACGTTTCAACAACTGGAAAAAACTTTCTGCAACCGCATTATCATGGCAGTTACCGCGACGGCTCATGCTACCCTCCAGGCCGTGTGATTTCAGGAACGACTGCCACTCATGGCTTGTGTACTGACTGCCCTGATCCGAATGAACCAGCACCTGTTTTTCGGGATTACGCCGCCATACAGCCATCAGCAGTGCGTTCAGGACAATGTCCTTTGTCATCCGGGATTGCATGGACCAGCCGATAATTTTGCGTGAGAACAGATCAACAACAACGGCAAGATACAGCCAGCCTTCGTGGGTCCTGATGTAGGTTATGTCCGTTACCCAACGCTCATCAGGAGCATCCGGATTGAACTGTCGCTGGAGCCTGTTGGGTGACACGATACTGGCCTCGCCTTTACGTGCCCGCGGGCTTCGGTATCCGACCTGAGCCTTTATTCCGACACGTTTCATCAGTCTCCAGACTCTGTTTACTCCGCACTGTTGCCCGCTGTCACGCAGATCCAGATGGATTTTGCGATAACCATAGACGCATCCCAATTCCAGCCAGAACTGTTTAATCTGTCCTGTCAGTCTCAGGTCTGCCTGATGGCGTTGTGAATGCGGCTGCTGAAGCCAGGCGTAAAAACCACTGGGATGAACATCCAGCACCCGACAGAGCAGGCGAACAGGCCAGCAACAGGAGTTGTCACGGATAAAGGCGTACCTCAGTCGGACAGCTTTGCGAAGTACGCCGCAGCTTTTTTTAATATGTCCCGTTCGTCGGTAACCCGTTTCAGCTCTTTCTGGAGACGGCGGATCTCGGCCTGAGCATCTGACTGTTCTTTATTAGTGGAAGAATCCGGACCGTACTTCTTTATCCAGGCATAAAGGCTGTGGGTGGTGATATCGAGACGTGTTGCAACGCTGGCAACAGAATAACCGCGATCAACAACCTGTTTGACTGCTTCAGTTTTAAACTCTTCGGGATAACGCTTACCGCTCATGGGCACCTCTCTTTAAGCCATCTTAAATGACTCTGAGGTGTCTGTTAAACCCATGGCGATTCAATATCCGTTTCCAGAGGTTAAACGGATTTACCACCCGAAGGTATCCTCTCTCAGGCTGCGAGGATTTTCCGGTCACCCGAAGGTGTTTCTCTCAGACCGGTAAAACGTTGGCTGGCAGTCACCCGAAGGCGCTCCTCTCAGACTGCCGGAGCATTAGCTGGTTGCATGTAGCAACAAGTAAGCCTGTCTATTTTCAGAGCAAATAGTGATTATGTCAACCTGGGTATCAAATGGGTATACCTATTAAATACTATCCAGTTTATTGGTAGAATATAAATAAGTTACCACTTAAATGATACCGATTGGAATGTGACTATTTTAATGTTACTGCCGGAGGAACTTTGTTTATATTTGGATATCTTCGTGCTTCAACTCAGGAACAGGATGCACTGCGTGCAAAATCGAGGCTCAAGGACTTTGCTCAACAACACAATCATCGCATTGCTGGCTGGTATGTTGAAAATGCTTCAGGCGCAGCATTGCACCGACCGGAACTGATGAGACTGCTTCAGGATACAGAGCCAGGGGATGCGATACTTATAGAACAAGTAGATCGGCTTTCACGCCTGGATGATAATGGCTGGGAATCTTTAAAAAAGATGATTAATGAGAAATCGCTTTCAATAATAAGCCTTGATTTGCCTACAAGTCACATTGCCCTGTCCACACCATCAGCTTATGACTTTACTCATAGTATGCTCCGGGCAGTGAATAATATGATGCTGGACATGTTAGCTGCTATCGCCCGTAAAGATTATGAAGATCGTCGCAGAAGGCAGATGGAAGGAATTACAGCCGCCAAGGAAAAAGGGAAATACAGGGGGAGGCTAGCAGATAAGGAAAAACATGAGTTAATTAGAACGCTTCGCAAGAAAAACGGAAAATCAATAAATGAAACGGCAAGGCTCGCCGGCGTTTCACGCATGACAGTTATTCGAGCATGTAAAGATACGGATTGAAATTTAGAAAAGCCACAGCCCTGAATGAGCTGTGGCGCTACGTCCTGAAAATTCAGTAAAGAAACAACTTATTCTGTTTCACCGCGAAAATAAACTTGTTTAATATAACGACCACGGCCATCTCCATGCCCCAAATCCATCGATACTAATGCTTCAGCTTCGTCGCGGCTCATTCCATTTTTAATATGATGATTTACAGCATCACGTGAATAAGCGTAACGCAAACTATGCGGGGCATTTTTACCATTCATCCCTGCCTCTCGTACAATATTTCGGTAACGATCTATTGCAGTATGCAGAGAAGGTTTATCAATCAGTTTTCCGTTATGTTCACTGACATAATGAATTGCCTTATCAAGAATTGATAAAACTTTTTCACGATTGAAAACTGTTGTTTCTCTCGGCCGCCCGCCTTTAGTCCCGAAAACAACACGGACACGCTCATTATTGTTAATCAATGACTGCTTCCATGTTTTTAACGACTTTGCGGACTGCACGGTTTCTTCTGTTCTCAATCCAAGGTATCTTGAAAGTTGTACCGCGAGCGCAACACCTTCATCTTTTTTAAGCGCAAAATTCACAACCGCATTAAGTTTTTCATCTGTAATAGGAAGTTTAGTGCCATCCCGGTTAGCACCAGAAATTCCCAGGGCCTGATTACTCAGGCTGGTATGATTGGGATCGGCCAGTTTATTTCTTCCTGCTGATAATAAAACAGAGCGGATAGCAGACATCTCATTCTGTAACGTCCTGAGAGACAAACTGTCTGCCTTCCTGCTCTCAATATATTTTTCAATATGGGAAGTTTTGATATGTTTTACGTCCCTAATCTGAATATTCAGTTCAGACAGACGTTCAGAAAAACGTTCTGCAATTCTTGAGCGGTCAGCCACAGTTTTATAACTTCCCCTTCCCTGACGAGCAAGTGTGACAAGTTGTTTGCACAGCTGTTTACTGAATCTGGACATTCCTATATCTCCACAGGGATACACGTCCCTCGGCTTGTAAATAAGCGGACGGATCTGTACCCCAGTAATTCATCCCCGACGACACGGTTGCTTTTGCGCTTCCTGCGTCTCAACTGGTATCTGTGCATCGGGGCGGCGAATTGTTGAGTTCTTGCGAGGCACCCCAGATCTCTGATCTGTTTGCTGCTTATGCAGAGCTGACTTACGTCAAGCTGCCTCCAACACTACTGTTCGTAGTGTCGCCATCGATACCGAGTCGATTTCCTCCTTACTGATAATTGAACGTTCAGACGGCCTTCCGTCGTGCTTACGTTGATGTAAAAGTGAGTTTAATACCGTACTAACACGGACTACATGTTGGTCAGATGGTAGTAAAACGTTGAAAACCACGTCGTACGTGGGTTGAGACGTTATGCGCTGCGCGCGTCACTTGGTAGTGTCTTCGCCACTTCACAAGTGACGCCGCGCAGCTTCGTGCTCCTAATGCAACTCCGTAAGCGGCCAAATGTGCCAAATGGCCTTATCCGTCGATGCAAAAGTCGTACGAAACTCAGGGCGTATCCCTGGCAAGAATCATAACGTAGTGAAAGATCAGAGCCTGATTCAGCTCCTTTAATGACAATTCAACATCAGGAAGATGTGAATCATTGAGGCGTTAGCCGGCCAGTTTTTGGTCGGTGACCTTATCCACATTAGTGGCCCCCGTTTTCAAAGGTTAAACGGGTTTACCGCCATAAGGCGTCCCTCTCAGGTATGTGGGACATTAGCTGGCAGTCACCCGAAGGCGCTTCTCTCAGACCGCTGAAGCATTGGCTGGTAACCGCCCGAAGGCACCCCTCTCAGGTTACAGGGGTTTTGGATGGTCGCCGTAGCGACTTCTAATGCACTGGTGATGTTAGCAACGCCTCAGATGATCGTCAACTTTCTTATATTATTCATTGTTAGGGTCTGCATATATCACCATTCCAACAGACATTAGATCCTCAACGTCATTAGCAAGAAAAGGTATAAAAGATTTGCTTTGAATTTTTTCTACTATACCTTGCCCAACGACTATAGGTACGTATTGATAGCCAGGAAAAATATCATTTGGCTTACCTACCAGCACACCTCCAGTATATTCATGGCAATCAGGAAATACATTTGAAAGAGTACTCAGATATGAAATATCAATCAAATGACCAGTATCTGTTGTATACCAGGCATGAAGATTTAGAGCAGGCGTCTCAGAAAAATCTTCGGGCTGAAATCCCTTGTTGGACCATTTTTCAAATTCATCATATGTGGGATTATAAAGCCATTTATCTCCCTTCCATAATTGACCGACTGTCGTCCAAATTTTACAGCCAAGTGCGGATTCAAAATATGGCTGAAGGAAATGACACCACTTGAGACATTGCCCTGCTGAAAAAGAGAAGCTATCCACTTCTGCTTCATGACACACTTTTGCCATCATATTATGATAATCCAATTCACCATCCTTCAAATCCGTTATTGAACCTTCATTAAAGCCCAGCCCTTTTGTAAATTTTAATGCATGCTCAAAGTTGGCTCTGTAATCCAGAGTTTCGTCACACTCTATAATTCGGCCTTTATATTTATTATGGAAATAGGACAAGAGATTAAACACACTTACTCCTTATAGATTTATGAGTGCGGATATAGCAATATCCACACCCTTAATAATTAGTTACTTCCCTTCAGCTACATTCTTAATATTTTGCATTAAATCCTGCAAGCCGCTACTTGCGAGTCTTTGCTTTGAAGAAGAACTGTACGTTATATGAATACGACTACCTGACCCATTTTTTTCTAGCTCAATAGTTAGGTGATCATCATAGTCGCCCCAATCTGAGCCCATTTTATAATAACTTCCAGTCATCGCATCCCATTCCTGATTACTATCGGTAATTGCGCTGGCAGTCCATTCGCCATCGTTATTTTTTTCTCTAATTGATCTCAGTTCATCATTAGAGATAAACTTAAACTTCCTTTTAATTCTTGCTGCTGCAGTATCAACATCTACTGGTACAGTATAACTTTTAGAGGTCGATTCTTTTTTTTCTGAAGGAGATACTTTCATACGCTGCTCATCATTTCCTGAGGAGTTACCTCTCAGGGAATTCATTATTCCTGAGGCACCATCACTGATTTTCTGGTTTGTAGTTGCTATATCATTCATACTACAAGCTGTTACGAGAACAGGTAGTATTAAAATAGTATATAGACCCTTCATATTCCTTTTTTCTCCCTATTTTTACCGTGAAAATAACAGCTTTAGTACGACTTACTATTCCGTCACATTGTAACAGACTGTAAAACCCTGCCGTATTGTATAATGAAAGTCAATGATGAGGTATACCAAATGGCTGGGCGTAAAAAGGAAGCTCACTTCACTTTAATTATATCACTTAGCTTAGTCGTGAAGGCGGGGGAAAGCCTTTCTCTGCGCATCTTCCAGCCCATAGATGCATCTTTAATACCTTGCCCTGCAAACCAAACAGAGCCTTTGCCTGAATGGTTAATGCTGTCTATTAATGTCATCAGCTCTTCGCTGTTACGATGAGGCTGAAAGTCATCAAAAAGGGTCAATTGAGATACGGCAGCGCTTCGGAAATCAGTGAGCATCACGCCAGCACGATGATAACGGTGCCCTGGTACAAATATCGTATCAAATGCCTTTATAGCCGCGTTAATGATATCCCGTGAATCCTGAGCGGGTACAGCAAGCTCTGTTACCGCCTGATTCTTATAAAACACCTCATTTTCTGAGAAAGGGCTGGTACTGATGAAAACTGCTACCCGTTTACAAAATTGATGCTCTGCACGGAGTTTTTCTGCTGCACGTTCAGCATGAGCGCAAATGGCCTGATGCAGGCTGACTTCGTCCGACGGTTTTTCTCCAAAAGATCGGGAGCATATGATTTGTTCTTTTGGGGCAGTAAATTCTTCTAAACCGAGGCAAGGAATACCGTTCAGCTCTCTGACCGTGCGCTCAACAACTACTGAGAACTGTTTACGAATGAATGAAGGCGACAGCTCAGCCAGCTGAAGTGCATTGTTAATGCCCATAAACTGTAATTTTTTACCCAGCCGCCGTCCTATACCCCAGACCTCCTCAACTGGTACTAAAGCCATTAACTTACGCTGACGCTGTCTGTCACTGAGATCTACCACACCTCGCGTTGCGGGCCAGCGCTTACTTGCATACTGAGCCAGTTTGGCGAGCGTTTTTGTAGGGCCTATTCCCACTCCCACAGTCAGATGTGTT
Source organism: Mixta gaviniae (assembly GCF_002953195.1). Taxonomy (GTDB): domain Bacteria; phylum Pseudomonadota; class Gammaproteobacteria; order Enterobacterales; family Enterobacteriaceae; genus Mixta; species Mixta gaviniae. Next base: position 4,060,011 of record NZ_CP026377.1, read on the forward strand.
CTTCGCTTAATCTGATCACGTATCTGATGGCCAAACACCTCAAGCGATAACAGATTACGCATACCCGTAAGATCACAAAAAGCTTCATCGATACTGTAAATTTCCACACGCGGAGTCAGTAACTGCAAAATAGTCATCACTCTGTCTGACATATCAGCATTTATGTGGAATACAATTTCAACAGCTTAATTAGTAACCGACTCAAAGCACGCGCGCTTTAGGTATGTCAGACCAGCGCGTGGTCCAAGCAGGGCTTAGCATTTCACGTTTCATTTTCCATTCGGTATTAATGCCCTGGCCCGCAAACCATACATTTCCCATTCCGGACTGGTTGATATCATCCAGTACCTTCATCAGCTGTGCGCTATTGGCCCGCGGCTGGTTATCTTCAAACAGATTGAGCTGGCTTACACCGTTTGGAGTGAAGTTATCAAGCATGATACCTGCTTTCATGTACCTTCGACCCTCAAGCCAGATACGGTCAAGTGATCGCATCGCAGATTCAATAATGTCACGCGTGTCCTGTGTTGGCAGCGTCAGTTTCTCACCAGCGCTGTTCCCGTAAAAAACCTCACCGTTTGCGTGTGGCGACGTCCGGATAAACACACCGATGTTGCGACAGTACTGACGTTCCCCGCGCAGTTTTTCCGCTGCGCGCGCAGCGTACTGACACAGCGCCTGCTGCATAGCGACTTTTGAGGTAATTCGCTCGCCGAAGCTGCGGCTACAGACAATCTGCTGTTTTGCCGGTGGCAGCTCTTCGAGCGGAATACATGATTCACCGTTCAGCTCGCGTACGGTGCGCTCCAGCACCACGGAAAAGTTATCGCGAATGAACTTCGGACGCGCGCGTGATAGCTGCAGAGCAGTTTCGATGCCCATAAGGTTGAGTCGTTTACCGATACGCCGTCCCACGCCCCATATTTCCTCAACGGGCTGGTTAGCCAGCAGGGTTTCAGTACGTTTCGGATTACCTGGCGTAAGCGCCAGTACGCCGCGAAACTGCTTCCACTCCTTGCCCGCCCACTGGGCCGATTTTGCCAGTGTTTTGGTCGGCCCCATGCCGATACCGACGGTGAGACCCGTTGTGGTAAAGACATGCGCACGCAGGCGACGGCCAAAAGTTTCGAAGTTCTCACAGCCGTCAATACCGGTGAGATCCAGAAACATCTCATCAATGCTGTACTGCTCGACGCGTGGCGTTATCTCTTCAAGCGCGGTCATTACTCTCTGGCTGAGGCTGTGATAAAGCGCGTAATTGGAGCTGAACACGTGCACCTTTTCCGGATAATCCTGTGTTTTTACCTCAAACCATGGCGCACCCATTTTGATGCCAAGCGCTTTTGCGCCAGCGGAGCGTGCAATGACGCATCCGTCGTTGTTGCTGAGCACTAGCACAGGTCTGCCACGCAGGTCCGGGCGGAACAGCGTCTCGCAGCTGGCATAGAATGAATTAACGTCAGCCAGGCCGAACATGGACATCATGATCTCCGCCGTGTGTAGATAACCCGCACATATCAGTTTCTCCGGCGCGGAGTGTGCACGAAGTGCGCCACTACGCCGAAAATTTCCAGGGTATCCGGGTCTGGGATAATAACAGGATAGGCGGGATTCATCGGCTGCAATACCGGCCCTTTCTGGGTAATAAGAAGGCGCTTGACCGTAAATTCGCCGTACAGTACAGCGATAACCACGTCGCCGTGCTCAGGCCTGAGTGCCCGATCGACTATCAGCAGATCGCCGTCGTAAAGTCCTATATCCTGCATGCTGTTGCCCTGTGCGCGCAGGAAAAAGGTGCTTGCCCTGTGGGCTATTAGATATTCGTTTAAGTCGAGTTCCTGCTCCGCATAGTCCTGGCAAGGAGAGGGAAAACCGCAGGGTACGCGTTCCAGGAAAAGGGGCCTGTAGCTGGGCGGCGGATTATCCGCCGGGTGCATCAACTCAAAGGCGTGAAACATAGCAAAAATCCCTGTCAAAATGCTGTACGTATTTACAGTAGTATTGTCTGACTTTACGGACGAAGCAAGAAGCGTGGGGCGACACAAATATCATTAAAATAATGGACTATTGATTTATTTGAATTTATAGCGGAACGACAGCTCGTAAAACAAGCAGCTATCAGGACTTTCTGTGTCAGGGCATGTTAAAAATTTATTTTGATTCAGGAAAGATCTTACTTAGTCTGTTCAGTACTTCACTTATGCCCCTGCTGACAATCCGATCCTCCCGCATCACTGTCCCCAGAGTCCGGTGAAGCGATGGCGTTACTGAGTAAAGACTGAGACCCTGCCTTTCTTCATGACTTGCAACGGACATACGGGGAACGATGCTGTAACCCAGGCCGGAACGAACCATCCTTTTAATGGCTTCAATACTGCCAAGCTCCATAACCGGGCTGACAGTATGCCCTGCATCGCTGAACCATCCGTCAATCAGATCGCGTGTGGCACTTCCGGGTTCAAATACAATCAGCGGCAGTGGCAAAAGGGTATCAGGAGACAGCGGTTTTGCACTCTGCTCCGAGGTGTCCTTTTCCATGATTACAACAAACTCATCCGTACCCAGCGGGCTGACACTCAGGCATTTACCGGCTGCCGGCAGCGTTACCAGACCAATATCTATACGGTTTTCCTCCACTCCCCGTACAATATCTGAAGTATTGCCTGTGCGTACATCCACCTTCAGCAGGGGATGGGTCTGTCGAAGTTGCTGCAGTAAGTGAGGTAGCAGATGGATACAGGCTGTTGCGCCTGTGCCGACAGTAACGGTGCCGGTTATTTCGTCTGAATGCAGGGAAACCGCTTCAACCGCTCCGCTTACCACCGCATCAATTTTCATGCAGTGTTCAGCGAGAGTCAAACCGGCAGTCGTTGGTCTTACTCCCCGGCTGGTTCGCTCAATAAGCCTGACCTTAAGCGTCTGCTCCAGCTGTCTTATCTGCAGGCTCACTGCCGGTTGCGACAAGCCAAGTACTTCTGCCGCCCCCGAGAAACTGCCCCGGCTGATGACCAGCCTGAAGGTAGCCAGATGATCGAGGTTCAGTGTTGCCATGCCAAAGTTTTCCTCATAACGCTGATAAGCCCTGCTGCCTGTCTGAAATGATTCATCCGGGTTAGTCTCTGTTTCTGATCTGAAAGGGAGCTGTACTGATGGAAATAACCGAAGCAGATGAACGACATATTCCCGCTATACAACAGATTTATGCTTATCACGTATTACACGGCACCGCCACTTTTGAAACCGAACCGCCGGGTGAGGCTGAAATGGCAGCCCGGCTGAAAAAGGTACATGCAGCAGGACTGCCCTGGTTGGTGGCGGTTGACGGAGGAATTGTTCGAGGATACTGCTATTTGTCTCTATACCGGGAACGGTGCGCCTATCGCTTTACTCTGGAAGACTCTGTATATGTTGATGCCACGTATCAGGGGCGGGGCATTGGAAAAATGCTGCTATCCCGTGCAGTAGGATGGGCAGAAGCCCGTGGTTTTCGGCAACTTGTAGCGGTGGTGGGGAACAGTGAAAATACTGCCTCCCTTGCTCTTCACCGCGCTGCAGGCTTCAGCATCACTGGCACCCTCAGGTCTGTAGGATTCAAGCATGGGCGCTGGCTCGATACGGTTATCCTGCAGCGTACGCTCGGGCATGGCGACGCTACGCTTCCGGAAAGTACAGAATGACACAAGGATATCTGACAGGCCGCACCATTTTCTGCATCGGCATGACGCAGCTTATCAACTGGGGTATTACGTTCTACATGCCGGGTGTCTTCGGAGCCGCCATCATGGCGGAAACAGGCTGGTCTTCCGGTGAGACATTCTCCGGCCTGAGCGTTGCCATGCTCGTTATGGGGCTGGTTTCACCGCTTATCGGTCCCGTAATGGCCCGTACCGGTGGACGCACCCTGATGATGGCGGGAACTTTGGCTATAACCATCGGGTGTTTTCTGATGGCGTTTACCTATTCAACATTAGCGTGGGATGCCGTCTGGATCCTGACAGGCGCGGGCATGCGGCTTGCTCTGTATGACGCCGCTTTTGCCATGCTTGTGGAAACCGCAGGCGCAGAGGCTCGCAAGGCAATCTCTCTGGTCACCCTGCTGGGCGGTCTCGCGTCGGCCGCTTTCTGGCCTGCTGGCGCAGCGCTTCTTCACGTCACCGACTGGCGGCATGCCGTCATCATTTATGGCTGTGCGGGCCTGCTGAGCCTGTTTTTTTTAACTGCCGTTCCGGCAGGCAGTCGGGTAAAACTTCCCGTAACAGGGCGATCCGGCCATTCGGCTGACGCAACAGCAACATCAGAGGACACAAAAGCACTCATCAGCGGCCTGTGGTATGCCACTCTGATAGCGTTGATAAGCTTTGTCTCCACCGGCGTGTCCACACATTTTCCCCGGATACTGGCCTCTTATGGCGTGCCTGCTCTGGCTGGCATGCTGTGGGGAGTGGGGCAGTTAGGTGCCCGTCTGCTGGGTGTAGTTTCAGGTGCACGAATCTCCGCGATACGCCTGAACCTTATAACCGGTATCCTGCTTCCCCTCTGTTTTCTGACCGGCCTTGCAGGCAGCATTACTCCTGTGGCTACAGCCTTTTTCGTTCTGGGCTATGGGGCCGTAAACGGACTGAATACGATCGTGAAGGCCGTACTTCCTCTTGTGCTGTTTGATCCGCAGCAGTACGCCCGCAAAACAGGAATACTGATGTCGCCGGCATTTTTTCTCGCGGCACTGGCTCCGTCTGCGTATGCCATACTGCTGGAGCGCTACGGTATACCCGGCACGCTGCTTTTTTCCTTCATCCTGACCCTGATCATTACGGCGATTTCTGTGGTCCTCTGGCAGCGTCATTCTGGCTCTGTTGTGCAGAACCGGGACCATGGAGCATCTACCCTTCACGAAAAAAATGTTTGACGGCTTCCATATTTCTATTATTCTGGAAATATAGTTAAAGGAGGCCGCATGGATTTACACACCGCAGCAAACGCACTTCGAGAACTGGGCCACCCGACACGTCTCCGCATATACCGGGAGCTGGTCAGGGCTGGTCATGAAGGCCTGCCGGTTGGCGAACTGCAGAAGCACCTTGAGATTCCTGCCTCCACGCTCAGCCATCATCTTTCAGCGCTGATGTCCGCTGGACTCATAAGCCAGGAACGGCAGAGTCGTACCTTGTTCTGCAGACCTTGCTATGCGCAGCTTGAGCAGCTGATGGCTTTTCTCACTGAAGAGTGCTGCGCCGGTGGCAGTAGCTGCAGCCTGTCTACCGAGATTTCCCATAAAGAGACTCCATTGTGAATAACGTGAATGATGCCCTGAACAATATCGATCTGACACTCCTGGATACGCCCCTTTCGGAAGAGAAATTAAAGGCCGAAGAGGTGGCGCATCCGCCCCGCATACTGATGCTCTACGGTTCGCTTCGGGAGCGCTCTTACAGCCGACTCACCACGGAAGAGGCCGCACGGCTGCTGACGGCCATGGGCGCGGAGGTGAAGTTATTCAATCCGTCCGGCCTGCCGCTGCCGGATGATGTACCTGAGACGCATCCGAAGGTCGCAGAGCTGCGCCAGCTAGTGCTCTGGTCTGAAGGGATGGTCTGGTGCTCTCCTGAGCGTCACGGTGCCATGACCGGCATCATGAAGACGCAGATTGACTGGATACCGCTGACGTCCGGGGCGGTCCGGCCCTCGCAGGGGAAAACCCTTGCTGTCATGCAGGTCAGCGGAGGCTCACAGTCTTTCAACGCCGTAAACCAGATGCGTATTCTTGGGCGCTGGATGCGGATGATCACTATCCCGAACCAGTCATCCGTTGCAAAAGCCTGGGCCGAGTTTGATGAGGACGGCCGCATGAAGCCTTCTCCGTATTATGACCGCATAGTGGACGTCATGGAGGAACTGATGAAGTTCACCCTGCTGACGCGCGGTCGTAGTGGTTATCTCACCGACCGCTACAGCGAAAGGAAGGAGAGTGCTGCGCAGCTCTCTGAGCGGGTAAACCAGCGCAGCATATAAAAAAGCCGGCATCTGCCGGCTTTTTCACATTTTCCCTGTCACAGCCAAGGGAAACATCAGTGGCTGACGCGATTCCCTTGCTCATCAATGACTGCTTCGCCGTCCTCTTTGGTAAACGCTCCCTTCTGCGGGTCCGGCAGTATGCCCAGAACCACTTCGGAGGGGCGGCAGAGCTTCGTTCCCAGCGGCGTCACCACCACCGGACGATTAATGAGGATCGGATGAGCCAGCATCGCATCGAGCAGTTCTTCATCGCTGAACCGGTCTTCAGCCAGGCCGAGCTGCTCGTAGGGATCGGTATTTTTACGCAGCAGGGCACGCACGCTAATGTCCATGTCCGTAATCAGCTTTTTCAGCTCGTCGCGCGACGGCGGTGTTTCCAGATACAGAATCACCGTGGGCTCGGTGCCGCTGTTGCGGATAAGCGCCAGGGTATTGCGGGACGTCCCGCAGGCCGGATTGTGATAAATGGTAATGTCAGTCATGAGCGTTACTCCATAAAGGCGCTGCACAGGCACAGCTCCGGGGTTAAGGTTAAACAGACAGGCGCAGGGCCAGCGCAGCCAGCGTCACAAACAGTACCGGCAGGGTCATCACGATGCCCACGCGGAAGTAGTAGCCCCAGCTGACGGTTATGTTTTTCTGTGCCAGGACGTGCAGCCACAGCAGGGTAGCGAGGCTACCGATAGGGGTGATTTTCGGACCGAGGTCGCAGCCGATGATGTTGGCGTAAATCATCGCCTCCTTCACCACGCCCTGAGCGGTGCTGCCGTCAATGGAGAGCGCGCCAACCAGCACGGTAGGCATGTTGTTCATGACTGATGAAAGCGCCGCCGTCAGAAAGCCGGTGCCGAGCGTTGCGCCCCAGACGCCATGCTCGGCAAACCGGTTCAGGGCGGCAGAAAGGTAATCAGTTAGCCCGGCATTGCGTAGTCCGTATACCACCAGGTACATGCCCAGCGAGAAGATAACGATCTGCCAGGGCGCACCTTTCAGTACCTTTCCGGTATCAATCACATTGCCTTTCCGGGCTACCAGCCAGAGAATAAACGCCGCCACCGCGGCCACAAGGCTGACCGGCACGCCGAGTGGTTCGAGGGCAAAGAAGCCGATCAGCAGCAGGATGAGAACAATCCAGCCGGTTTTAAAGGTACGCGCATCGCGAATGGCCTCACGCGGCGCCTTCAGCTTCGCCAGGTCGTAAGTGTCCGGGATGTCCCTGCGGAAAAACAGGTGCAGCATCACCAGCGTGGCGGCCACGGACGCGATATTCACCGGCACCATCACCGAGGCATACTCGCTGAAACCCAGTTTAAAGAAGTCTGCCGTGACGATGTTGACCAGGTTTGACACGATGAGCGGCAGGCTGGAGGTATCGGCGATAAACCCGGCCGCCATCACAAACGCCAGCGTGGCCCCGGGGCTGAAGCCCAGCGCCAGCAGCATGGCGATAACGATCGGCGTCAGAATTAGCGCGGCTCCGTCATTGGCAAACAGCGCCGCCACTGCCGCACCCAGCAGAACGATATACGTGAACAGCAGCCGGCCCCTGCCGCCTCCCCAGCGGGAAACGTGCAGCGCGGCCCATTCAAAAAAGCCGGACTCATCGAGCAGCAGGCTGATAATGATGACCGCAATAAACGTGGCCGTGGCGTTCCAGACAATCTGCCAGACCACCGGAATATCCCCGATTTGTACTACGCCGGTCAGCAGCGCCAGCGCGGCGCCGATAACGGCACTCCAGCCAATACTGAGTCCTTTCGGCTGCCAGATAACCAGTACCAGCGTCAGAATAAAAATCGCACCCGCCAGAAACATACCCTCTCCTTCTTAATTATAACTGCCCGTTGAAGCGGGCTGCTAACTGTACCCTGTAAATATATGCGTTTAATCGAATGTGTTTAGATAAAATTTTTACATGCAGACAGCTTTGCCGTTGGTGGTTGCGTTATCACGCTCAGCCTGCTGACTGAGATGAAGAATTTCATCCCGCTGACACAGATATGCCTGCTCAATGACCGCTGCTGCCCACGCAGGCATGTGTGGCGATAACCGGTAATGGATCCACTTGCCGTCGCGCCTGTCGATAAGCAGTCCACTCTCTCTGAGCAGGGCCAGGTGCCGCGATATTTTTGGCTGTGTTTCTTTCAGGATAGATACAAGCTCGCAGACGCAAAGCTCCCCTTTTTCGCGCAACAACAGCACCAGGCTGAGCCGGGTTTCGTCAGAAAGATTCTTAAAAAGTTGCAGGGGCAGCAGTGACGGCATAATTTCTCCTTCGTGGCGGACAGCAACAAGTCTCGTCTGCTGCAGACGAAAGGTCAACTTTATATTTATAAATTCATATATGTTTTGACGTGCTTACAGGCTTTTCAGTACAGCTTAATGAGGGAATAGCGGTTAAACGATATCACACAGATTTTAACGGCAGCACACTTTCAGCTGCCTTAATGGTCGGGCATGACGAAGTAACATCACAAAAAAAGCCTGTTTCTTTAGTGAACCGTTCTACTTATGGCAGAAAGCAGCATCAGTAAGAGTGGCTTCCGGCCAGATGACCTGCAGTGATAACCGGCACGATATCCTCAGGCTCTTCTGCCTGCTCCAGTTCGCGCAGAATACCGCAGTCCCGTGTTGCCCGGTTGGCATTGCAGTGGCTGTGGAGCTCAAATAGTTGTTTTTCCAGCATATTTAGTTCACGAATACGGGCCTGAACGTGGTTCAGATGTTCATTTATCAGGGCATTAACCGTACCGCAGTCTGCGTCTGGCTGGCTGCGCGCCTGCAGCAACACCCGGATTTCTTCATGGGTCATATCGAGCGCCCGGCAGCGCCGGATAAACATAAGCCTTTCGAGATGTGCGCTATCGTAATGGCGGTAGTTATTAGTCTGGTCCCGCAATGCGGCCTGCAGAAGCCCCTCTCGCTCATAATAACGTACCGTCTCTACAGGACATCCCGCCTGGCGGGCCAGTTCACCAATTTTCATATCACACCTCTTCTGAGCTTGACCCTGTAGTTACATCAGGGTCTTTAATGCCAGTATACGTTATGAACGGGATAAAAAAATGAGTGACTGCTGCAGTAATAAAAAATGTGGATCAGCCGCAACCGGAGAGGAGGCGTCTGTTAAAAATACCGCCACTGCCCCGACTGAGGCTTCAGGGAAAATGCCACCAAAAACGACTCAGACCACACCGGCCTGTTGCAGCACCGGGAGCTGCTGCTCAACGGACGGCCTGAGCCAGATGTCCGAACCGGTTGCAGAGCTTCCCCGCAACGATGACGTTCAGACGCGTCTGCGCATCATGCAGATGGACTGCCCGACGGAGGAGACGCTCCTCCGAAAAAAACTGGCAAAATTACCTGCCGTCAGCAATCTTGAATTCAATCTGATACAGAGGGTGCTTACCGTGACCCATACACCGCAGGCGCTGGAACCGGTTCTGCAGGCGGTGCGCTCGCTGGGTTTTGACCCGGAACCGATTGATAAAGCAATGCAGCCTGAAGGCAGCTGCTGCTCAGGCCGTGAGGCGGAAAATACCGGCGGTTCCTGCTGCTCGCCTGCCCCTGTCACATTCGGTGAGCTGCAGACGCAGCAGGTGACCGCTGACGGGGTGCGTACCAGTATCAGGATCATGCAGATGGACTGCCCGGTTGAAGAGGGCATGATCCGTAAAAAGCTGGACGGCATGTCAGCCGTCAAGGAACTGGATTTCAATCTTATGCAGCGTGTACTGACGGTGGTTCACGCACCGGATACGCTGGAGCCGGTTCTGGCCGCCATTCGTTCTCTGGGCTTTGAACCTGAACTTCCTGACAGTAATGGCCGGCACGCGGTCACTGAGGAAAAGAAAAAACACTGGTGGCCGCTCGCGCTTGCCGGTGTGGCGGCAATCGCCGCCGAAGCCATGCACTGGGCGGGCATGCCGGAATGGCTGGAAGCGGCTCTTGCTCTGGCTGCCGTTGCGGCCTGTGGCCTGTCCACGTACAAAAAAGGCTGGATTGCTCTTCGGAACGGCAACCTGAATATCAACGCCCTGATGAGTATTGCCGTCACCGGGGCGCTGGCGCTCGGACAGTGGCCTGAAGCCGCCATGGTAATGGTGCTGTTCACGATTGCGGAACTGATTGAAGCGAAATCTCTTGATCGCGCCCGCAATGCCATCGGCTCTCTGATGAAGCTGACGCCTGAAACGGCCACGGTTCAGCAACCGGACGGCTCCTGGAAAGAAACTGAGGCCAGGTCTGTATCCCTTAACAGCGTGGTCAGGGTAAAACCGGGCGAGCGTATCGCTCTCGACGGCACGGTGGTCCGGGGCAGGACCGCCATTAATCAGGCACCTATTACCGGCGAAAGTCTGCCGGTGGATAAAGGGGAAGGTGACCCGGTCTTCGCCGGGACGGTCAACGGCTCCGGTGGCTTTGAGTACCGTGTAACGGCCGCTGCCGGAAATACCACGCTGGCGCGTATCATTCATGCCGTGGAGGAAGCGCAGGGGGCAAAAGCCCCTACGCAGCGCTTTGTTGATCGCTTTGCACAAATTTATACCCCTGTGGTGTTTGCTATTGCCGTCGCAGTTGCCGTTCTCCCACCGCTGATTGCAGGTGAAAGCTGGCAGGAGTGGATTTACAAGGCGCTGGTGATGCTGGTTATCGCCTGCCCCTGTGCGCTGGTCATTTCCACGCCAGTGACCATTGTCAGTGGCCTGACGGCAGCAGCCCGCCGGGGGATATTGATCAAGGGCGGCGTTTATCTTGAAGAAGGCCGAAAGCTGAAGTGGCTGGCGCTCGACAAGACCGGCACCCTGACGCACGGTAAGCCGGTACAGACGGATGCGATTATCTATACCGGGGTGGCAGAAGATGAGGGGCGCAGTCTGGCTGTGAGCCTGGCAGGTTACTCCGATCATCCGGTTTCGCAGGCTGTATCGGCGGCATCAGATGGCATTCAGCGTTATGAAGTGGAAAACTTTGAGGCTCTGCCAGGCCGCGGCGTGCGCGGCGTCATCAACGGTCAAACCTACAGTCTGGGCAATCTGAGGCTGGCTGAAGAAACGGTGCGCTGTCCGGAAGCGGTCAGGGCTGCACTAACGGAACTGGAGACCGGGGGTAAAACGGTCATCATGCTCTGTGACACTCATCAGGTGCTAGGGCTGTTTGCGGTGGCTGATACGGTGAAGGAAAGCAGCCGCGAGGCGATAAGTCAGTTGCATAGTCTGGGTGTTAAAACGCTCATGCTGACCGGAGACAATGCGCACACTGCGCAGGCCATTGCCGGTCAGGTTGGTATCGATGAGGCGCGGGGGGATCAACTGCCGGAAGATAAACTGCGTGCTGTAGAAACATTTACGGCGCAGGGCACGACCGGCATGGTGGGCGACGGCATCAATGATGCACCGGCGCTGGCCCGCGCCGATATCGGCTTTGCCATGGGTGCAATGGGCACGGATACCGCCATCGAGACTGCCGATGTGGCCCTCATGGATGATGATTTGCGTAAAATTCCGGCTTTTGTCCGACTCTCCCGGCAGACGTATAACATTCTGGTTCAGAATATCGTTATGGCTATTGGGATCAAGGCAGTGTTCCTGGCCCTGACCATTGCAGGTATGGGGACCATGTGGATGGCCGTATTCGCGGATGTGGGGGCAAGCCTGCTTGTCGTGGCAAACGGTCTGCGCCTGTTGCGTAAGTAACCTGTCTGGCTGCTCTTCCGGTAAAGACAGGCACCTGAAAATAGCCGCTAATCTGCACTCCGATAAAGGAAGAGAGTATGAAACCGCGTAACATGATTTTATTGCTGATGCTCGCAGTCGTGTTTCCGGCAACGGCTGCGCAGGCAGTACACGGAAACCATGCCGGAATGTCACCGTCTTCTGAGGCCTATATGGACGGCATGAATAATATGCACGAAGGAATGATAAAGGCCGTACAGGACCCGGATGCAGACAGGGCATTTGCCAGGAGCATGATTGAACATCACAAAGGAGCCATTGCCATGGCCGAAACGGAACTCCGTTATGGTAAATCACCGGCAATGCGGAAGATGGCTGAAAGCATTATCAGCGCCTAGAAAGAAGAAATACGGCAGATGGAAGTATGGCTCAGTAAATAAGCTCTTTTTTATTACTTTCGTTACGGCGTAGCAGCTCCTTACTACGCCGTCCTTCACACACATAAAGTGAATTCCGGTCAGGGCCTGCTACAGAATACGTGGGATATCTGTTTTCATAAGAGCGGCGTTCAGTTTTTCCACATCACCTTCTATTACTTCTTTCTCATCGGGCGTCAGTGGCACTTCTTCAAGATAATGTTTTACCGATGCCTTACTTTCCAGTAACAGTCCTCTTGCACTTCTCTTTGGCAGATTAAAATCACATCCGATGCATGCCATACGGTGCGGGCAACTGCTCCAGAAGGGATTAGTACAGAAAGAGTCGCCCAGATCATAATATGTCGCAGGTCCCGTGAGGCTGGTTGCTGCGGGGTCATGATCAATCAGCACGCTTATCATGTGCGCTACCCGGTCAGCTTTAACAAAAGAGGCAGCAAGCTGCGTCGGGCGTATTCGAATATAATGCATGGTGGATTGCGGCGAAGAGTGTCCTGACCACTGCATCAGCTCGTATAAAGACATGCCCTGAGGAACACTGGCCAGGGCAGTTACGGCCGATGCGCGTCCCCTGTGGCTGGTAATGGGGCCCCGGCTGTCTTCCTCAGGCACTCCTGCCCGGGCACAGAGAACCGGAATAACGGTGCGGTTTATTATGTCTCTTCCCACCGGTTTGCCCCGGTACTGAAACAGAAAACGGACTTTTTCACCGGTGCGTTCATCCGTCAGAGCTGCCTGTTCTTCTGGTCGTTCTGCCAGCCAGATATCGACATACTTTTTCACCACTGCAGAAACCGGCTTAACAAAGGCTTTAGATGTCTTGCCGGCCGGCACGTTCAGATAGCAAAGAGTCCCGGCAGGAATGGTACTGCCGTCGTCCCGGTTAATATCTTCCGATTGTGGAATGATGCAGCCAGCGGTCAGGCGCATCAGCTCATTCTGACGCAGCCCTGCATGCGTCCAGATGACTGCCATAGCCTGCAGCATAGAGAGGGGGTAGTGAATTTCACTGAGCAAATCTTCCTGACGCAGATTCAGGCTTGCCCAGACCAGTTTCAGCCATACAGGATCATCAATAACACGCGGATTGACGCCCTGACGAAAGAGCGGTGTATCAGGTGTGGAGAGATGGCGGGCCGGACTGAATTTCAGACGTCCCCATTCCCAGAGTTCGTAGTCAAACATAAAACGACGAACGGCATACACGAAACCGGCACGGGAATTTGGCAGCATGGGCTCTCCGGAACGTGGAGAGCGGCGCACCCCACGTTCTGTACCCAGTGAAAGTTCATCAACCTTCATTCTTCCGATTGCAGCAATGAAGCTGGCGCAGATCTCCATTGTCCAGTCGGACGGCGAGCGAATTTCCGGATGCTCGCGGGCGAGCCACAGACCGCAGCGGAGGATAAAGCTGTACTGGCTCTCTCTGGACCGGGGCCGAAGCACCGACGTTTCTCTCCAGCGCCGGCACCACGTTACCCACTCTGTGGCAATATTTTCTGTGGGTTTTTCGTGCCACTCACGGTAATTGCGCATACGTACGGCACTTTTGAGGATGCCCATTGCGGCCAGCGCATGTGAAACTCTGCCTACTGTTCGTGCGATTCCCCGATCGTGATAATTCTGCGCGCGCCACAGGAGTTCAGTTGTGAAGCTTTCAAGCTCAGGATTATTGTTCATCATCATCAGTATGCCCAGCAGGGCTGACAGGGCGTTTTTCTGGTTCTGTCGTTTGTATCCCAGCGAGACAAGCGTATCAGTCAGCCGGTTGAGTTCCTGAATGAAAATGTCCCGGCCATAGATGGCACAGGCGTACAACGACGGAGCACCATGATGCGGCAGGTCGAACGGTGAGGGAAACGGGCCAAGATGGAAGGCAAATGCCGCAATAAGGGGCCTGCCGGAACGGTGCTGCAGGCACAACGTCAGCCACTTTTCCGAATCCCACAGCCAGCAGGGTTTCCTTGTCCGGTGTATTTCCGCCAGCACGACAGGAATGATAATCCTGACGAGTCTGTCACTCGTACCGCTGCGGGCGGCAATATCCTGAAGTGGCCGCAGTAAAGATGACAGCGGACCTTGCTTGCTCAAAGCAGAGATACGTTTGTGCCCTGTGCTTAATGCCTCAAGCTCTTCAATGCTTAACACATTATTCAGCTGATAATCTGAACGCCTGAAGGGGACATAAATTTTATGAATTCCTGTTTCTGCTTTCATCACACGGCTCCCGCCTGAAAGATAAGCCCTGCAATCTTACGGTCGGTTTCAGCGACGGCAGCAGCCATGCGGGCAGCCATATCCGTTCCCGACAGATGAATATAAATTTGTGTTGTACGTGGGTCCCTGTGCCCTGCATAAGTAGCCAGTTCATGCAGTTTCCATCCGGCCCGTGCCAGATGCGTCAGCCGGAGGTGACGAAAAGTATGCGTGGTGATGTCTGGCTGATCAGTCTCTGCCGCCCATTTCCGTACGGTTTTACTCCAGCTCCAGAAAGAGAGAGGAGCGCCGTAATTACGGTCAGAGACGGAACGGAACAAAGCACCGCCTGACCAGCCTTCCAGCCGTAGCTTTTGAAAATGGTTTGCCAGTACCGGCGCAACGTCGGCGCTATAGCAGACCATTCTTTCCCGTCTGTTTTTCGTCGTTTCTGCCCGGATGCGTATCAGGCGATGAGCCAGGTCAATGTCCTCAAGCCTCAGAGCCGTCACTTCAGTACGTCGGAGCGCCCCATAATAAGCCAGAGCAAGCATCAGTCGGTCACGCAGAGGCGCTGCAGAAACGTGTTTCAGGAACCTGAGCCACTCCCCGTCATCGGGAATAACGGGGAGTCGGTTGATACGTGGGATCAGGCCGCGTCCGGTATAAATGGCACCAGGCAAACCCGAACGGGGTAACGGGTTGAGACTGCAAATATCCTGATAAACCAGAAAGTCATACCAGAGACGAAGAGCTGAAAGGCGCAACTGGAGCGTGGCGCTTGCAACGGACGACGGCATATCAGGGAGCTGAGGTCGGATATATCCTGCAATGTCTTCAAAGGAAGCTCTTTCAGGAGCAATGTCGTGTATTTCACAGAAGGCAAAAAAATGCGTCAGGGCACTTCGATAGGCTTTAATAGTTGCGCTGGCTCTTCCTAAATTCGAAAGAATTGTAAGCCACTGCTCAGTCAGCAGAAGAGCAGATGCGGAATGCATGGAAGTGTTCACGGCCTTCCCCTTTCAGTTCATAACAACTGATTAAAGTTTATACCGAAGATGTTGCATTCCATTTAACTTACTATAAGCTGTAATTACTTGAAAATGCTACAACACCCTTTTTCTCAGCCTCACGACCAACCTTGAACCAGGGATCGCCCATTTTTAACCCAAGTGATTTTGCTGCTGAGGAACGGGCTATTATGCAGCCATCGTTATTAGACAGCACCACCACAGGTTTGCCACGGAGATCTGGTCTGAAAACTGTCTCGCAGGAAGCGTAAAATGAGTTAACATCGACTAGGGCGAACACTGCTAAGCGCCCCTAAACTTGAATGAATGCACAAGATGGCGTACCACACCGAAGACAACGGTTTCGATGTCGTCAGTCAGGGGTATAGCTGAATATGCGGGATTAGCTGGCAACAGGGCTGGAGAAGGCAACAACTGCAGTCGTTTACAGGTAAACTCTCCATTTACAGCTGCAATGACAATATCACCGTGCTTGGCCTCACGAATACATTCAACTATTAATAAATCTCCATCTCTGATACCGGCGTTACGCATCGAATCCCCTTCTGCTCGCACCAGGTAAGTACTTTCTGGATAGCGGATACAAAGGTCATCCAGGGAAAGACGCTTTTCAACATAATCCTGAGCGGGAGAAGGGAAACCACATGAAACCCCATCGCCAAACAAAGGAACACATGCCAGTGATGGATTGCTACCTGTAAGTCTGGCTATCGCCGCCATCATCAAAACCGGTGTGTTTGCTGAATTTTTCTGCGAACTTTTATCCCAACACATCGTCTGTTCTAAAGGAATTGGCATAACTCGCCCCCCTCAAATTATACTGTTTATAAATACAGTATAATAATGCATTTTCAACGATGACAAGCTGTAACTATTTGGAAAAAAGTAACCTGATGAGTTTTAAAGAATTAATTAGTGTTCTCAGTCAGGTATCATGGATGTTCGTAATTGCACAAAAATTCCGCTATAGTCCCTTTAGAATTCACGTAATTCGGAGGGGGTGATGTATCAGTCTCAAGAGAAACGCGCCTGGAATCGTGGCGTCCGTTTTGCGGGTATATGGAAACGAGCCAGAACTACTCTATTAAACTGGGATAAACGGTGTGTGTCGTGGGCGGCTACTCATCGTCTACCGTCTTGGTGTGGGCATATCCCAATGATACCCATTGCATGTTTTGTAATCCTCACTTTTGGATCATTGTTTCTCATTAGTGCCGTGCTCTCACCTCATAGAAAACATCTCTCCGAAAGTGAAAATGCACCATGTGAGAACTTTATGGAAGAGCAGCCAGGTTATGGAAAATATCGTGATGGCCAGCATGGATGGGGATGGTACGACGCTGCAGGGCGTATGGTTAACGAGGATGAGTAAGGGCTCCCCCTTACTCATTTGTGACAATTTACGCTTACTTCATAGCTTTATTTGCAACAGCATTAGCTCCAGCCTCTCCCAACTTACCTCCAGAGCTTTCAGCTTTTGCTGTTCCTTGCTGATATGCTGAGCTTAAAGCATTCCCGATGGTAACTCCTGCCCATGATAATGCCCCTAACCAAACAGCAGGAAGTACCAGAAACATAGTGCCCATAACCAGATTCATAATAAGGTCATCTGAGCTGTTCTGCAGTCCCGCCATATTGAACCGACTGTGTGTATCCGAACTGTACAACGCGGTTAACAGCCAGCTGTCGAGCCAGCGCGCCAGTTCCCACCAGAATGTCAGGAAGTTAAGAGCAAACATCACAAAGGTCAGCGTAATAACGGTTTTGAATTCGTAGGCCGCAAATGCCAGGATCAGCGGCAGCATGACATATATTGCCATCAGCAGGATGGCCTGCACCATTGGCAGCGCCTGTCGCATCGCATCGAACGCCGGGAACGCGGCCAGACTGCCGAGGGCCGTACCGCCAATGGAGGCCACGCGCGCCGCGGCATTATCCAGGGTAAAATCGGCATTGCCGCCATAGCCGGCATACACGTGACCATTCTGTGAGACAGTCAGGCTTTCCGGGCTTACCAGACGACGGATGACGGCTTCCTGATAGTCACTGTCGTTAAAGCCTGACATTTTCATTGCGGCCGAGATACGCAGCCACATATCGGGGTCGGCCTGATCTTTCACCCGCGCTTTCAGTCCTGTGTCCGTACTGCTCCACCACTCGCTGCAGGTGGGATAGCCTCCTCTTCCGGTATTGGGCCGGCCACTGTCCCGGCTGTCAGACCATGGGAACGCAGCCCGGGGCAGTTTGGACTGCAACGAAGGATAGTACCGGCTCAGGAATGTACTGCTGCCAATCCATTCGATATCACGCAGCGTAGTTTTGTCCTTTGTCTGGCCCTGATCCTGTTGCTTCCACAGATACAGCGCAACCGAATAGCAGTCGTTGGTGAAGTCCTGCAGTTCCTGCGCCAGCGCTTTGTTGTCGATACGCGTATGCTGCACTTCAAAGCGGATCTGCCGCATGTCAGGGCGGCAGGGAATGGTCGCCACGGCCGCCTGGGTTACCCCTTTCGAGAGTTTATGAATCAGCACCCACCACACCGGTGCTGCGGCCGTCTGGTCGTTGAGACTGGTGACCACGCCGGCATACCCGCTTTCATCCGGCGCTTTTGGCGTCCACACACCACAGCTCTTTGCCCGGGTTGTGTCGTACTGCATCGTACTGAGGCTGACATTAATCAGCGGTACGCAGCAGGCAATCATCACCAGGAATCCGGCATACAGCGCGTTCTCGATACGAGGCAGCGACAGCATCCCCTTGTTGCCTTCATCCTCCCCCTCTTCACGGACTTTGAGCCAGATCCCCACCACCTTAAACGCCAGCGGCAGGACAAAAAGCCCGGTGCTCAGCAGGACATTCCACAGGCCGTTATTGATCACCCAGCCGAGCAGCGTGAGAAAATACTCAAGATAGCTGTTTGTTGTCATCGTCAGGCTCCCGGACCGGTAAACATCGCGTACTCACACAACGCGATAAAAAGCACACTGACCACACTGATGCGCAGCAGCGGCCGCCGGTATGCCTCCCGAAAACCCGGCGCATGCCGGATTTTCCAGAGGCCCCAGGCAACAAGCGCATACAGCGCCAGTCGCCACATCAGCCAGCCGTAACGCGTCGACTGCATCCAGCTCCGGAATGCAGCAGCTTCAGTCGGATGTTTCATGGCGGTGTCAGCCATCATCAGTGAGACCACCATGAACAGCGCCATACAGGCGAGGAAGAAGCCGGCACGGGTCAAGACTTTCCTGACAGTCGTTTTATTACGCATCCTTATTCCCTCATTCAGCCGACTGCGGCGCTGCCATCTGGTTGAAGCGACTGTCGGTATTGTCATCGGACTGGGTCTGCGGGTTGGTTTCGACGCGCTGATTCTCCCTGTCGATAATGGTCAGCACAGAATTACGTGACAGTTCGCGCTTCATCTCCATCTCGTTTTTCAGCGCCGCGATTTCCCGATCCAGCGCCTCAATGCGCTGGCCGGCGGTATCAATGGCCTTTGGCTGGGCAGCGGCATTCGGCTCCGACATACCGGTAACCATCATGCGACGCATCAGCAGCGCCGTTTCCACCGTGTCAGACATGGCCAGTTCGCCTGCAAGGCGGGCGGTTAGGGCCGCGTTATCCGGATCACGCTGCAGGGCTTTAATCACGCCGGCCGTCACCGGCAGTCCGCCAGTTTTCAGCTTCGCCAGATTCGCGGCCGTGGGCTTTTCCGTACCGTTGACGAGCCTGACCAGCTGCTCAGCGTTGGCTTTGGTTGCCTCTTCCAGCAGTGGGGCAAAACCGGTGCCGGCAACGGTCGTACCGGGCTGGTCATCCGCATCACCGCTGGTACATTCACTCGCGTTGGCACAGGTGCGCATCGAGCGATCGCCCAGCACCTTCACGGTCATGGCCGCCGCCTCTTCCGCGCTGCCGAATTTAGAGCATGCGCCACCGTTACAGCTGCTTTCGCCCACGGTCGAATCAGACGTGACGGGCAGACCGTTCATCATGTTGTAGCCGGCAGCGACAAGGTCATGGGTGACACGTATCGCGGGCTGCCCCGCCCCCCACGTTTTTGGCCGCCAACCCAGTTACTACCTGACGCGCCGCTGGCCTTGCGACCTGCGTCATCAACACGAACTGCGTCAGCATCACCGCTGTTTACGATGGATTTGTACTCATCCATCATGGCCTGCTGCGTCCAGTTACTGCTGTCGCTGAAGTCCATCATTTTTTTCGCCATGTTCTGGCAGTTGAGTTGCGCCTTGTCGAATGACACATTGGCCTGAAGCACGCCGTTGGTGAGCATGTCATACAGACCGGGGTTAGCCCGCTGAATGACCATCGCCGGCAGACTGGCCACCGCGCCGGTGGCCCCCTGAATCACGTCGCCCATCAGGTTTTTAAAGCCTGATGTGACGCCGTTGAGCTGGTTGCCGACTGTGGTTTTCAGATCAAAATTGCCGCACATCAGGTCACTGCTCCAGCCGGTATTCAGCCCCAGCTTCTGCATATTGCCGCGCGTGGCCGGCTGGGAAATGACCGAGCCGCCGCCGAGGGTGTAGAACAGTTTGTCCGACACCGCACCATCGACGGACTTGCCGTAACCGATGGCGCTGTTGTTCACCTGCGGCAGGGACATGCCCAGGATGGTATTGTCATCATCGGCCGCGTGCGCGCCCGGGAGGACAGTCAGCAGTGAGCCGGTCAGCAGCAGGCTTAAGCGAACGGCTGAAAATGAAGGTGTTTTTTTCACGGTTTTCCTCATCAGATATCAGTGCTGCCCAAAAATTTCTGCCCGCGCTTTTTGCAGCAGCTGTAGGGCTGCCAGAACGCAAAGGCTTCATTGTTATCGCTCGCGGCGGTATAGCTCCCGTCCGGGAAGACGGCACATGACTGAGTCATGTGGGGAGCCAGCCGCTGCCATTTGTGATTGCGCGTGCCGGTGTTTTCCGTGACTTCGCCCGGTGGCCAGTACCCGTCATGATGGCTGCCCTGGAGCACCTGATAAACATGGGGCTGCCCGGCGCGGGTGATAATGTCTGCCACACGCTGCGCCACCACGGCAGAGGCTTTGTCATCATCGGTCTGGCTGATAAACCCCGAACGGGGATAGATGTTGCCCCACATATTGGCTGCTGCCTGACTGCCGATTTCCCGCTGGCCGGGCACAAGCGCTTCCGGATACAGGGACTCCGGTACGCCCGTGCGCCAGGCCGCCGAATCCAGCGTACTCAGGAAGTAAGGCATTAACGGGGTGGCTGCGGTATCACAGGAATAGCCCGGAATACTGCCGCCAATCAGGGAGGTGGCCGGGTGGCCAATCGCATCGGCATACTTGAAACGCACGGCGGACTTGCGCTGGCCGGGATTTTTCATGTCTGCCGGATTGGCTCCTCCGGCAGAAACACCGGAAAGCCCGCTGGTCACGGCACTTTCCAGCCCGCCGGCGGTCTGGCTGACAAACGCCATTTCCTGCCACGGGTTGCCGCCCGGCGCGACATAGGTCGAAACGACTGCCTGAGGAATGAAGTGGGTGACTTTGACCGACGTGCGCACCTTGCAGCCAAAGGGGGTGCAGAACAGCCAGTAACAGATGCCACTGACACGCCAGCTGATACAGTTTTGCGATACGGCGCTGGCAATAATCTGCGCCGTGTTAAGTGCTGCAACAGCTGCCGGCGCGGTTGCCGTACCCAGTACCGTGGCAACCGCCAGCGAGCACACTGTGGTTCTGATGCGGGAAGGTTTTGTATTCACTGACCACCCCCCGGTTACGCAGGGAAGTGGCCACGTCAACATCCGTGGTGCCGTACACCACATCGCGGTCATCAAACACCACGGCCGGCACTTTTTTAATGCCCAGTTCCCAGGCCCGGACCACCTGGCGATAGGAATCATTCAGCTGCAGCTGTTTTTGTTGCCAGGCAGATGATGCCATAACCTGCCTGACCTGTGCTTCGGCCTGCTGCGGGTCTGCAGGCAGTTCCCCGAACATCTCGGCCTGCAGTTGGTCAGGACCATCAAGAAGTACCACCGGCACGTCCGGCGGCAGATTTGCCGGCAGATGCTGACTGTCGGTGAAGACGACCGTGCCGGCCAGTACGGATGCCGGCAGCAGAGCCGGCAGGAAAACAAGTGAGGTCAGTTTCATGAATCGGGGCTCCGTCAGACTGAATCGCCTGACAGCGTGCCCGTGGCCGTTCAAAAAAGCCGCATTAAATTCTATACCCGAACAAAAAAATTAATCAGCGAATCTGTAGCTTTTGCAGTAGGAAATGATCACAACCATTTAGCTAATGATATAACTACAGACGGTTAAACCCGGCATAAAGTACTAATCTGTAATCATTCAACTAAATTGCCAGAGGTGATGATGAATATCAGGTATCTGTATGGAAAGGAGAAGATTCTTGGCCCCGTTATCCGCGACGAAGCTCCGATACGACTGTGTGACCTGACGCATTATTCACGCATGGAAAACGAAAAAATGCGCGATAATGAAATGGAAAAAATTTTCACTCCGGATCGTTATCAAGTTGCTATAAAAATTAATGGGCGCACCCTTAACCCTGACGATATGACTGCAGATCCCATGTTTACGCTATCGCCTCGTCATTGTTATTGTATATGTTTGAGTAATCGGCAAGATGAGCCAGAACTCTATGCTGCTTTTAAAGCTGATATCTGCATCGCATTCGACGTTGATCTCCTCCAAGAAAGACTTTCTCTTTTAGACCACAGATTCCCGGGTACTGAAATTAAAGGGAAAGATGTGATCTATTATCATCCAGGAACGGCACCAGACAGCTTCACTCCTGAAGAACTTGTTTTTTTTAAACCAAATATATTTTCTCATGAAGCAGAGTATAGGATTGCGCTATTTTATCCTCTAAACAAAACAGGGTTTGCATACGAGGGAGGAGTTTTACCTTTCAAAATGGAAGGTGAATCAATGTTCATGGATATTTCCCATCAGCAAAAAGGATTTATAAGTGAATGCGTTAAGAAGGTTATGCGAAGGAAATCTTCTTGACCTCGTAGTCAATTTTATGACGTTACTTAGCAAAAAACCGGCCCTGAGGGCCGGTATGCAATATTGTTATTTTCTTTTTGTAATCATGCCCCTGGTGAAGGCAAGTCTGTAGTTATACGTCAAGCCCGTTAATCCACAGCATCAGATACACCAGGTCAGCCGAATCCGGCACCGTGATATACCAGCGCGGATGCGCATACTCCTCTTCCTGCGGCCAGCTCGTCTGTCCCGTCACGGTGATAAGAATATTCACCGCCTGCTTCAGCTTTCCCTCAAGATAGATGGCCACGCTGCTGCTGAGTCCCACCCGGTGCGGGTGACACGTCATTTTGACCGGCCCGGTCAGGCGCTGCCTGAGCATCGCCCGCAGCCTCACCAGATGCTGATGTGTCGCCGGGAGCACGCCGGGCTCCCCCTGAGGCGACAGGGTGAAAAGCGCACCGCCACTGTGCTCATGAATGGCGGGTTCAGGGTACTTCAGTGTCATCATACCGTGGCAGGCTCCTGTTGTTTATCCGTCAGACCGCGCAGACGGTCCAGATTCTGCGCGACGCGTTTTGCCGCCTCGAGTTCGCTGCAGTGAAATTCATTCATCAGCGCCCGGCGTTCGGCTTTCTCTTCTTTTTCCGTCATGCCCAGTGCCAGGAAGAGACTGGGCGGCACGGCACGAAACAGCGCTTCGATCCGTTTCGCCAGCACCACGCCTTCCGTATAACACCCCGACAGTTTACTGGCGGAAAGCAGCACCGATTCCTGCTCCGGCGTGAGCGCGCGGAAACGGCTGATATCTTTGACCTCCTCCGGGGCATGGTCAGACAAATCCACCATTCCGCCATGTTCAGCATTTTTTCGGCAATATCCGGGTAGTCTTTAAGGTTCTGGGTGGCCAGCCACAGCCAGGCACCGAGCTTACGCCACATCTTGACCACCTTCGTCATGTAGGGCGACAGCAGCGGGTTGACCGTCACGATATGCGCCTCATCCACCGTGAAGACAATATCCCGGCCCAGGAACTGGTCACGCTCCGCGATGTTGTTGATCATGTTGGTCATCGAGACCATGGTCAGGGCCATCTGCGCCTCGTAACCCTCACGCGCCAGATGCCCCAGGTCGACCAGCGTCACGTCCGCTTCCGGCCACAGCTCCCCTTCGCGGTTGAACAGCTCCGCTTCAAAGCTCCCGGCCTGAGTGAACATGCCCAGGGATTCCGCCATTTCCGCCGCTTTCGCCTTGCGCTGAGCATTGCGGACATTGATGACGCCCTCATCGTTGTCAGAGGCAATGTCGTACAGCGCCTTCTGCAGGTCAGACGGCAGCATCTGCCGCCCTTCCTTATACGTGGCATGTGCCGCCATCAGCAGCGCCTCACGTATCATCGCCCTGTCGGCACGCTTAAGGTCAGCCTCTTCTTTCGGGTCGCCGCCGGTGATCATCATGCGCGCGGAGATTTCCATTTCACCGAGAACGTCACGCTTGTCATCCTCGCCATCGTCGTCCGTGTCGATATCAGGCAGGTCGCTCTCATCCACGGCCTGGGCGGCCAGGCCTTCTTCCACCAGTTTGTGAGCATCAGCAAACGGCGGCAGACTGACGCCGCTTCCGGGTTTGACGCTGATTTTATTCACCGTCAGCCCGAGGCTGTCAAAGAAGTCGGCCAGCAGGCCGAACGAGTTGCCGGCCTCCGCAATAAACAGCCGCGGACGATGGACGGCCATCAGCTGGGAGAGCGCGGCACACAGCGTGGCCGACTTGCCCGCCCCGGTCGGGCCGAACAACAGCAGATGCGCGTTCTGGGTGCGGTCGAGCTTGTTGAGCGGATCGAATGTAAGGGTATCCCCGCCGCGGTTGAAAAAGCTGAAGCCGGGATGCCCCGTGCCGGTTTCCCGCCCGGTTACCGGCAAAAGTCCTGCCAGGTGCTGAACCCATGTCAGACGGGTATACCAGTGTTTTTTGTCGCTGTCCGGGTTAAAGCACATCGGCAGCGCCCGCAGCCAGCTGTTCAGCGGACCTTCTTCAAACTCCGGCCGTACCGGCTGCAGACCGGCCCCTAGCAATACGGTGGACAGCTCCAGCCGCTTGCGCTTCAGGCTGGTCATGTCGTCGCCGCGCAGCAGGAAGGTGATCCCCGCCCGGTACAGCTTGTGCCGGTTGCCCAGATACTCTTTGACCGTCTTCACATCCTGGCGGACGCGGCCCGACTCGGTATTCTCACCGACCGCATTTTTCGACAGCCGGTTAAACTGCTCTTCAAGCCGGTCCTGGGGCTGTACCACCACGGTCATGCACACCATGGTCCCTTCCGGAAACATATCCATCAGGGCATTAATTTTCTTTTCACCCCGGCTTTTCTCGCCGGTCAGGGTGCCCGGCTCCGGCGGTGTACGCAGTTTTTCCACCGCCACCGCGCAGTGCGGCTTGTTGTCAATCCACCACACGCCGTTTTCCGGGTCTGAAACCGGCGGCGTGAACCACAGGGTTTCGGCAAAATCATTGCTGACCGGCACGGTGCCTTCAGGTGTCTCGCGCGGGTCTGCGTAAGCAGCCTGCCGATAGAGCGTGGTTTTCTCCACCCAGTCCGGTGACGGATTGAACAGCCGCAGCAGCCAGCCATGCACCTGCAGGCCGTTCTGCCGGGTGCAGCGGATCCCCGCCCCGCCCAGGGCATTAACGACCCGGTCACACACCTGATTGAGCATCGCCACCGGCGGCATCGGATCCCGGCTTTTACCAAGCCAGCGATAAACAACCATCCGGGTGCGGCGCTGCTGCCCGCGCCACGGCTGGCCGGTAATCAGCGAGTCAGTAAAAAGTCCCTCAGGCCGGGAGATACTGCGGATATGGCGCTCCATTTCACCCAGCCAGGCGTCGGTAAACGCCGTGCGCTGTGCATGTGGTTTGACATACCCGCGCAGCCTGTCCAGGTACGCGTCAGTGTCGTCCTCGTCCTGGCAGAAGAACTGCACGACCCAGGGATTCACGTCATGTTCATCAAAGCTGTCCTGAAGTGCATCCTCAACCGAGTCCCGGATCTGCTCCAGGCGCTCTTCGGTTCGCCCTTCGGTCGCCACCGGTGTCACATCATAAACGGCCCCCACCGACACGCCGTCATCAAGCAGGAGACACTGCTCTTCATCGAGAAATTCTGCCCAGGGCAAAAAGTCAATGATGGACGGATTGGCGTGATAAACCTTCTCCTCATCCTGGCGCGTCATTTTCCCGGGGCGCTTCAGAGGTTGCCGGCCCTTCACGGCCGCGGTCAGGGTTTCATCTGCCTGAACGGACTGGCCGTCATCAACCGGCGTCTGCCGGTCGGTGGATTTATTACGCGTAAACAGTGAAAGCATTACAGGGCCTCCGTGCGCTCGCCAGGCATGGCATACTGCGTCTGGCTGTAGAACGGGAACACAGTGCTGTAACCCGGCACCGGCGTGTTACCGTCTGCCAGATGGGGATACAGGTACATCACCATGTCGGGGTTGGGCAGCCGGGGAAACTGCTGGGTGATTTCGCTTTCCTGAGTACGGCTGTAGCTGCGGTCGGCCTGCGCGTCCGCCTGCGTTTCGCTGCCCGTCAGCGGGCGTCGCAGCGTGTCGCGGGCCGCCGCAGACTGGCGGGAAGTACTGCCGCCACCGTCCGCCCCGTTCCACAGTTCAAGCATGGTGTTATCGCCCGCCGGCAGCATTTCCTCTTTGGAGGTTGAGCAGCCGCTGAGCATTACACAGCTCAGGGCCAGAATGAAAACCGTTCTGTACATTACCGGTATCTCCTTTGTGAGGCGGCCGGATCGTAACCGCCGCAGATAAAAACGAACGCACTGACATTCAGCAGGTGCCCCAGCTCCCGTAATGTCATACGCGGGCAGTAAAGCCGGCGCGGGATTTTCGGGCTGCGCCACGAAACGGCACACTCCCGGGCACTGAGCGGCAGGGAGAACCTGCCGATATCCAGTAAAAGCTGGCCATTGCGCCAGCGCAGTAAAGGTGCGCCGGCAGGCAACAGCGCGACGGGTCGCAGCAACAGAACCGCAGAAGACGCAGGGATCACGTCAATATGCCAGCCTGCCCCGTCGCTGAACATCCAGCACACGGATGAAAGAGGGAAAAACGTTATCTGTCCCGCCATGGCCGTGTACTCAGTCCAGTCCGCCATTGTCACTGACGCCACCCGGCAGGGTGAAGTCGTAGCGCACCTTACGGCCCTTATCTTCATAATCAATGGCCAGCTGACGGGTGATATGCACGGCGAGACGGGCACCGGGCGGCACATAAATGGCATCAAACGTCATCCCGTAACGCTGTTTGATCCAGTCGGTGGTTTCAGACATGCCGCCGGAAATGGCTTTCCCCAGCGCCGCCTGTCCGGCGTCGCCGGTCATGGTGGCGGAAATGCCATTCACGTTGTTCTGCGTCGTGTACTGCCCCTGGCTCATCGCTTCACCCGCCGCACCGGCAGCCGACAGGCCAAAGATGGTGGGCAGGTAGGTGGAGGCGTTGGACTTACGTTCGCCGCCAATGCACGGGATCCCGTTTTCATCCGAAATCCAACCGATACCGCCACTGGTGCCGGTATCCTGTTTAGCCTGAGCGTTATTATTTTGCCCGCCGGCGTTGTTACTGGTGTCGGGTCTGGGGAGGGTGCGCACCGTACCGTCGGAAAAAACAAAGGTGACGCTGTTAACCTGCCCGCGCACGCAGGACAGCGTCCAGTCGCCGCTGGCCGTCCCCGAAACAATCGCCCCTTCGACGTCCGGTAACTCGATGCCGTTCGCCGTCAGGTTATCCTTACCGATAAGCACCTTGAACGGATAAGGATCGGTCACGGTGCCGTTGATGGGCACCCGGCCAAGCAGTGCCGTCATGGCGCGGCTGCCGACCAGCGTGGAATTTTCCGGCAGCGTGTAAACCGGCTCGGCGCTCTCTTCCGCCCCTTTTTCATTCGTCCGTCCCTTCACTTTCTGCTCATAGGCGGCTTTCTGGCGGGTCAGCTCATTTTCCCCCAGAAAAGAGGTCGGGAACTGAGGTGAGGCTTTGCCGCTGGCCGCATCCCGCGGATCCGTCTCTTTCTGGTCCGTCGGCGCGACCCACATCATGCCGTCACTGCCCTGAGAAGCGCTCCCCCGGTGCTGCTGCCCATGCCGTCCAGTCCCAGCCCCAGCGGGATATCGCTGTCCGCCGTTTTTTTCTCGCTGTCAGGCTTTTTGAGTTTGTCAGTCAGCTCCTGGATTTTCGCCGTCAGGCTCAGTTGTTCGTTCTGAAGCTGAGCCTGCCGCTTGTCGTACTGCTCGCGCAGGCCATTAACGGCCTCATTCACCTGTCCTGAAACGTCCTGATTGCGCCGGCGCAACCGTTCGTTTTCTTTCACCAAATCCGCGTTCTGCTTATCCAGCGTTTTCTGGCGGTCACGCACATCGTTCAGCCGGCCGATGAGCGTGCGCAGGGTGTCCTCCGGCGTGTCGCCTTCCACCCCCAGCGCCTTCAGTTCATCCGGCGAGAGGTTTTTCAGGGAGCCGCTTTGTTTTGCCTGAGGTTGTTCTGCCGGTTCGTTTTTGCAGCTTTTGAGCCCCACGGCCAGCCCGGCAATCACCACGGCCGGCACGATAAACTTCACCAGGGCATTAGATTTAATCTGCATGGCGGGCCTCCTGTTTTACCGTGCGGGTCGCTTTACGCAGTGCAGACGGCTCAGCAATGAATGCGCTCTCCGGACGACCGGCGGTCACCACATACACCGTGGTGGTGTCTTCAGGCGTGCCGGCCGGACCGACCCAGCGGTGCTGGAAGGTGGCGGACACAAACTGTCCCTGCAGCGAGCGTGGATCCAGAACGACCTTACGGCTGCCGGTGTTCGTGAGCCTGAGTGCCACCACGCTGCGGTTTGCCACACCCCAGCCAGCCAGCGGCGTGACCGTTAATGGTTCAGAGGGATACAGCGTGCTGACACGTCGGGGCAGATGAGGATTGACCGGATGAATACCCGGGACCGCCTCGACCGTACGTGCCGGAGCATAAAGGCTCTGAGCGGCATATCGGGTCAGCAGCACCGGGATGGGGGCGCTGTAGCGGATTTTTTTACGCTTTGCCTGAGTACCATCATCGCTGCCGGTGGGAGCAGATGAGCCTGATCCGGAAGCAGCCCGGTCTGCACCACCTGGCTGACCGGCCGCATCGCCGGCGTGACTCAGCGTGCTGACATCACCGCTGTAGACCAGCCGCACCGGCTCAGTCGGCCCTTTTTCACCGGCGGCGATATCAAACAGCAGAACCTCGCCGCTTTCCACATCCTGCAGCTGCACCCGCGTCTGCGGAAAGGCGCTGTCGGCTTTCAGGTAGACGGCTCCCCCGGTGCTCTGCACCCGGAGTTTACCGTTAAGCGCCGGCGGAAAACCGACGCGGACGTTTTTGTCCACAAAGACCACCCGCTCCTGCCCCACCTTCAGGGGGATCTGCAGCGGAATACGCTCCCATTTCATCAGCTCATCTGCGCCGGCAGGACGTGATACCAGCATTGCCAGGGGCAGCAGGGCGAAGGACAGCGCCATCAGCCCGGCGCGGTAGTGGGGGTTTTTACTCATCACTGAAACACTCCTGACTTCTCCGGTTTAGGTGCAGGCGGTGCCGCCTCCAGACGCTGGGGCACACCGGCATAACAGTCCAGCGCCAGCCCGAACGGGTTGCGCTCCGCATCACCTTCCCAGCGCACCACTTTAAGCGGGTAACGTACCAGGGCGCGTTTGACCGGCTCGGCATGGAAATATTCGTCGGCCACCACGTCCAGGCGGGCAATCCAGTGATCGCGATCCTGTACGGTCACGCTCTGTGACTGGTAACCGCGACCAGGCACTTCATACACCACGCGCACGCGGTCGGTGAGCTCCCCGGCGTCACCGCGTTTCTTTGCATCCGCTTTCAGGAAATCCTGACAGGACGGCGTCAGATACGGCGACAGCGCATTGATTTTGGCGGAATAATCCACCTCGCCGTTTTTCGGCCAGGCATTGAGCTGCTGAAAAATGTAGAACGCAAAGGAGTAGACCGTCGGGGGCGGCACTTCCCACCAGGGCCGCGTGCTGCCGGTACGTAAATCCGGCGGGTTATGCACGGTCAGCTTGCTGGGTGCCAGCATCCAGCCTGCACAGGTGAATAAAAGGAAAAAGGCAAGCACGGCGCAGGCGATGCGCAGCGTCTGAATATGCTGGTCGCGGTCTTTTACCGCATGGCGAAAACGGCTCATGAGGCTCTCCTGTTACGTTTCACTGACCAGCCCCGGGCATCCACAATCAGTTTCGGATTGCCCATCCCCAGCCGGCGTTTTTTCGTCTCCAGTCGCTGCCAGAGCCAGTTCTCGGGCTTACCGCGCTTGAGCCTGGCCATCCAGCGGCCGCCGAACCAGACGAGCAGCAGCGGCATGACCAGCAGGCCGGTGGGAACGACAACCCAGCCGGCAAGCGGGATAAACGGCAGTGACAGGAGCAGACCCGCACCCGCGCCGGCAAGGGCTGCCAGCCCCATCTCATGGGTGGTAAACCCGCGAAATACCACGGGCTCACTGTTGAGACGGTCAGGTAAAAAACGAATGGTCTGCATCGTCGCAGGCTCCTACAACAGAATGTCGGCAGACTTGCCGAGCAGCCAGATAACGGCAACCAGCAGCACCACACCCACCACCACAATGGCCCCGAATTTGGTCCAGGTGGCTTTCTCATTGCGGACTTCGGTGAAGGTGTGCAGGGCGGCAATGGCAACGTTGATAAAGGCAACGGCCGCCACGACCAGCCCCCCGATAACAATGCCGTCCTGCAGGTAGCCCTTGATTTGTCCGGACAGCCCGCTTCCGCCTCCGGATTCAGGCGCTTCAACGCTTGGCAAGTCCGCAAAGGCCGGTTTGCAGGTGAGCCAGCCCAGGAGGGCAAGCGTACCGGCGCGGGTCAGCGTACGACTGGCGAGACGGCGCAGGCGGGCAACAACAGACTCAGAATGGTGCATGGAATTCATCTCCTGACTTAACGTTCATAATCGGGTTAACTGGCAAACATCCAGATACACACAAGCAACAGCAGCACGGTGCGGACGGCAAAACGCCCCAGGGCCGCGTCCCGCACTTTGGTGTTACTCCAGCCGGTCCAGACATCCGACAGCGCCCACGCGGCCCATAAAAAAAGAAATGCCAGCAGTGCCCCGATGCAGAGCAGATGAAGGATGTTCACATCAAGACTGCCGGAGCCGGCTTTAAACGCGTTCGTTTGTTCGGATGTCATGGGCATCAGGGCCGCTCCCGCCGGTAATTACCGGCCACATAAGACGGGTCACGCGGTTGCGCGCGGGAGGGCTCCAGATAGCGGTCAATGCCGCTGCGGATGGTGTTGAGATCGGATGTGGCCTGACGGTAATCAAAGAAAAAGCGGCCACGGTCAGCCGGGTCGGCCTGTGCAGCCGCCACGCGGGCCCGTTCAAGCGACGCCTGAACCTGGTCCAGCTGACGCTGAACAGACGCAAGCTCGTCTTTCTCGGATGCCTGTGCAGCAGCTGATGCCAGAAAGGTCAGCAATACCAGGCCAGTGATGCCCGGGACACGACGGTTGCGCCGCATGGCCGGACGATTTGAGTTCATACGCACCTCCAGAAGGATTAAGGGGTGCGGACAGGATGCGGAAGAGGGAGCGTCGGGTCAGCGATAAACCCTAAACAGGAATTTCAAAATTAATTGCAGGTCAGTGCCGGTGGCAGGTTTAGCTGTAAATAAAGGTTCATTGTGATATTAAGAAAACTCAACGGTAAACAGAGGGAAAATGAAAATGATGAAGACTGTTCTGAAGGCCACGTTAATCACTGCACTGATTACCGGCCCTGTTCTTGCGGCCGACGGTACTGGCAAAGTCCAACTTTCAGACCTGCATTTCGCCACAGCAGCAAATGGTTTGCAGCAAATTGAAGGCACGGGAACAAACGTGTCAGGTGGGCCTGTGAAGACTGTAATTGTCAAATTCAACTTGCTTCAGAATGGGGCAGTAATAGGAAATACGGCAGCGATGGCTGAAAATCTGGAGCCGGGTCAGCAATGGAAGCTACAGGCACCCTACGACAGCATAACCAACAAGCCAGACAGCTTCAAAGTGACAGAACTGACGGTATTTAATAACTGACACTGACGCGCCAGTAACAGTGGTTTCATGGCTTGTCTGCTGACGGCAGGCGCGCAAAACAAGTTTTGCACGCCTCCGTCCAGCCCTGATTTAAAGATACTTCTTGAATGAGGCAGTGGTCACGGTCACGGCGATACCCAACAGGACAGCCGCCGGCAACAACAGCAGATTGGGGTAGACTGCAGTGGGCCAGGAAAGGTACAGCATGGCGGGCACCACGGCTGCCGGTTTGACCAGTTTCTTGGCATGGTGATAGACAAAAGAACTTTCATACCCCGCCCCGTAACGCCGCAGATCACGCCGCCCCAGCCCCTCAACCAGGGCCACCACCACGACCAGCACAAACAGCGGGACGGACAGCACCAGGATGGTGACGCGTACCAGTGTGATAATGCTTATCCATACCGTGGCCAGCAGGTATTCACGCAGGTAGCCGGCAAGCCAGCCGCTCCAGCTGTTGATTTCCCGCGTGACTGCATTGTCACTGTGCATCTGGTGCGCATACTGCTGCCGGACCCAGTCAAGGAAGCCACTGTCCACAAAGGCCCACTGATACGCGGTGCTAACCCAGCGCACAACCGTCACCGATGGCTCAGACAGCAGCAGGCTGCGGGTGAACTCTGTGGACAGCCACCCCAGCTCGGTGTTCATGACCGCTTCACTGTGCGCCGCCCCGGCTTCCGGCCAGAAGAAGGCGATGCCGATATATTCAATCAGCAGGCTCAGCAGCAGCGAGGACAGCACCACGCCCACCAGGGCCCATGGCCAGCCCCAGAGCAGATTATACAGAATGCCGTGCTTGCGTTCCGGCAGCGTCTGCTGCTGTGGGGGACGTTTTACCTCAGCCATTCGCCCCTCCTGTGACCGGCACGTTCAGGGCCGGGCCGTCCCGCCACCAGGATTCGCCGCTGTGATAGCTGCGCCGCATCTCCTCCGCTATTTTCTCAATACTTTCCGGCATCAGCACATCATCAGCATCCCCGGCAGGCAGCGGCATGCGGATTTTCCACAGTTGCCCTCCTTCCAGCAGGGCAAACGCCTGCCCTTTTGGTAGCGTCACGATATCGGCCGGCTCCAGTAGTGGGACTTTTACCGTCCCGACGCGGTCCTGGGTGCTTGAGGTGAAGTCCTGGTCTGCATTGACATCCGCCGTGTCCTGGTGCCCGGAGACCAGCGTTTTGGTGTAAATCTCCACCTGCGGCAGCTGCGTGGTCAGCAACTCGGCGGTGCGGTTCTCCCTGACGCGCAGCATAATCAGGTTGTTAAAGTTACCCTGTACCTGGGCCGTCTTGGCCGCATTCCCGATGCGTGCCTCAATATCAGAAGACGTCTGGGTATAGGCCGTCACCTGCATGCCGGCACCGCCCCCTTTGTTGATGAGAGGAATAAACTCATACCCCATCAGCTCGTTAAACTCATCGCAGTGCAGGTTAATCAGGGACTTCCCTTCTTTCCCGCCCGGCAGGCCCGCATTGATACCGTGTTTATAAATGTGCCCGGCCACACTCACCAGATCGGCGAACATGGAGTTACCGACCGCGCTCGCCACTTCACTGTCACTGAGCGCATCGAGCCCCACATACACCACGGCTTTTTTACGGATGATCTGTTCCCAGTCAAAAATCGGCCGCGTGTCGTCAATGTCCTGATAATCCGGCGACAGCAGCTCGGCGGTCTTGCCGGTGGTCAGTTTTTCCAGCAGCGGCAGCAGCGACGCCACGATTTTGTCAAAGTAAGTACGGTCATAACGTACCGCTGACCGCAGCCCGTCAAGGATGGGATCATAGAGTTTTTTACCCTCTTCTGAACTCAGGGCAACCTCAATGGCCCAGATACGTAAGGCATCCGGCTGACCCTGCATGTTACGGGGCACGTCGTCCTCTCCCAGCACCTGCTGATTATTCTCAATCTGCGTCTGCAGAGCCGGCAGCTGCGCCTGGATGATTTTTTCCGCATAGCGGATATAGAGATCGGCGATATTGTTCACGTAGCGCATGATCAGCGTGTAGTCAGGGCGCTCACCCAGGGCGACCAGCGCACGGGCGATGATGTTGACGAACCGCCAGGCAAATTCGCGAAATGCCGCGCTGTTCCCCTCACCCGACAGCTGACCGGCCACGCGGGACGCCACCTCTGACACGCGACCAAAACGCCCGACGGCATTATAACGGGCTGAAATTTCAGGCCAGCCAAGATGAAAAATATACAGCTTGTCCCCGCGTCCGGCCCGGTGGGCCTCTGCCCAGACGCGTTTCATCAGGTCTGCGTCGCCTTTCGGATCAAACACGATGGTGACTTCACCCCGCCGGATATCCTGGGTGACCAGCAGCTCTGCCAGCCGGGTCTTCCCGACGCGCGTGGTGCCGTACACCACCGTATGGCCAACGCGCTCCCCCAGAGCCAGGGTGACGTCTTTTTCGTCGGGCTCGATGCCGTGCAGCGCCGGATTGCCGCCCACCGGTGGTAATGGCCGCACCGGGTTCAGCGGCGTATCGGCACTCAGCAGCTTACCCAGCCAGGGCAGACGGTGCTCTGTCATCATTTCGAGCTGACGCGCCCCCAGGTAAAAGCGGTTTGGCTGCAGGTAACGGGCCACTTCAGGGCGCAACGTATCCTGCAGCCGCTGGGTGTGTTTCTGCGTCCAGCGGAACCCCGGCCTAGAAACAGGCGACGATGACTGACGGGGATCTGTTTAGTACTCATGACATAGCGCGGCAGGCGGCGGAGATTCCGGCGGTAGCGAATAATCTTCATCCCCTGATGCGTGCGGGTGACGGCCAGCGCCGCAAACCCGGCTGCGGTGACATAGCTGACAGACGGAGCCAGAGCGACAGCCCAGGGTGCCTGCACACAGACATACGCCGCCATGCCCGATACCACGGCGGTATTCAGCTCAACGGCCGGACGCAGCAGGGCCTCAATGACGTAACGGTTACTCATCGTCTGCCTCCTTTATAATTTTACCGTCGGCTATACGGATATACGTTCCCCTCCCGGCACCGGCTTCCCTGCAGGAAAGGGAGTGGTAACGCAGGGCATCCGCCAGTAAGCGCCAGAGCACATACAGAACATTCGACAGGATGAAAAAAATGATCCATACAGCCCGCAATGACAGCAGGTAATTGTTCGCCGCGGTTTCTGTGGAGACGGCAGTGACGGTACAGGCTGCCGGCTTTGCATCAGGCGGAGCCGCATTATCAGGCGCCGGGCATTCCTCCCACATGTAATGTCCGGGCGGCGCGGTGCGCCATGCCGTTGCCTCCTTCTGCAACTGGTCGTTCAGGTCACTGACCGGATGGCCGAAAACAAGCCAGGCGAGCAGGTAGACACCGCCGAAAGCGGCAGGCACGAAAACGGCATGACGGAATAAACAGAACACAAGCCACAACGCGTAACGCAGGCTGTTCAGGAAGATGTGCATAAAAGATTCCTCAGAGATACTGCCGGACGTCCTGACCGGCGAGAATGGCCAGCAGGCGTTGCCCGCTGATGATGCGCAGACGCGGTGACGCCGTGCGAATGGTGCGGCTCATTTTTCCGGTACGGCCCGTGTGGATAAACAGCCCCCGGCGGCCGGACTGCAGGAGAAGCCGGTCGAAGTCCTCAACATGTGCGGGGGAAACAGCACGACTGTACCGTTTGGCCTGGATAAGCCAGTGCTCACCGTCAATGATGACCTGACCATCAAGGCCGCCGTCACCGCTGTAGGAGGCATTGCGCACCACGGTCAGCCCCTGGCGTTCAAAGGCAGAGAGCAACAGCTCTTCAAAGACATAGGGACTGACTTTGCGCAGATAGCTCAGACGCTGCCCGTCTCCCGGCAGGCGGGTCAGTTTATCCAGTACCCGCCCCGCCGTTGCCCGGTATCGCCGGTGACGGCGGGTGCTGGCTTTCTCCCGCCGACGCAGGTTCAGAAAGGCCATCACCACCAGGAAAAGGACAACCAGTATGACCGCCCCGTAAGGGTGCGCCATCAGCAGACCGTTGATATCTGGCGCGCTCATCACGGCTTAACCTGCTGCGTCAGGCCGGTATCGGTGATGAGTACCGGATAATGCGCAATCTGCAGGCGACGGGCCAGTTCGCTGCCGGAAGCCGGGGCCAGGCTGACACCGGGTGCCAGCTCGCGCAGCTCGCGCACGGTATCCATGTCTGTGACGTTGACTATCATCCCGGCCGCATGCTGTTCAGCCAGCGCGCCGGCATTGGCTTTCAGCCATTCACGGGACAGAGCATCATCCCCGATCAGAAACAACGCCCCAATGCCGGGCAACTGCAGCGGCCGGTCTGCTGTATTCCCCGGGCTCAGTTCAGGTGTGTTAACGGGTAACATACCCGCCATCCCGTCAGCCAGCGGAACACCGTGGTCCGGCTGGCGTGAAGGCTGTACGTCACTGACGCCGGGCATGCCGGGCTGTTTATTAACGGCCTCAAAATACGGCGCAGCATCTTCACCGCCCAGATCAGCAATCACATTCAGTTCAGCATGGCCGGTCAGGGGAAGGAGGGTAAACAGCAGTAAGGACAGCGTTTTCATCAGGGTTATCTCCCGGGTTCAGTCCAGACGAAGCCTGGATCGGGGGTGAGCGCAGCAACCGAGCGGGGCGCTTCAGCTGCCGGCGCAGAAATGCGGGGTGCAGGGCTGATTTTTGCCAGATGCCCTCTCACAATGGCGCGGTAACGTGCAGCAGGCTGACCACCTGCGGGATGGTGGTAGCAGCCGGCCGCATCCAGCCAGCTGCCTGGCTTACGCGCCCAGCACTCACGCAGAATGGTGGCGGCGGCGTTCAGGTTGGTGTAAGGGTCAAACGCATCCCACGTCGAGGCAAAATGATGACCGTTCCAGCCCAGATTGACCTGGGCAATACCGACATCGATGCGCTTAAGCGGGTGACGCTTCATAAAGACCTGCAGCGCCTGCCAGGCCTGCAGGCGCGTCTCATAGCGATACCCTTTGCCTGCCACATTGATGGTCCAGGGCCATGGCCGTATTCCGCGGGGAAGTTTGCGCGAAGACTCGCTCAGTGATACCGAGTAAAGCGCTTCGGGGGGCACGCCGTGCGCCATGGCCACGCGGACGTAACCCTCCGGCACCGTCTGGTCAGCATGGCCGTCAGGGACGGCCGCCATCAGTAAGCCCAGCGCCAGCGCGCCGGTCAGAATGCTGCGATTGCCCATTTACCGTCTCCCGCCTGCTGCAGTAAAACCGGCATCAGGCCGTTACCAAAGCGCATCCACCGGCCGCCGTCGTGGTTAAGCGTGATCTGGCGCTTGCGGACCTTTTCCACGGGAATGTGATGGTCCCGCGCCCAGCTGCGAAGCGCATCATCACTGCCCTGGCTGTCGACCAGATAGATGTCCACCGGCCGGTTGTCAGCCAGCACGGCAGACAGTTTCGCGTCGCAGGTTGCGCAGTCTTTTGACCTGACGAACAGTGCCAGCCGGCCGCCACTGTCGTGCGCCACGCCGGAGGCGTTCCCCATATTGACCGGCAGTGTGCCCGGATACAGGCGCTGCCAGGCCGCGTTCACCTCACGCTGGAAATCAAGCTCTTTCTGGGTGCGGGCAAACTCTTCCTTCACCCACTTTTCAGCAAACTTACGGCGCTCTGCCGGCGTCTGCGCCTCGATACCGAGGGTGGAAAGCGGATCGAGACCCGGCGACTGGGTACCCCGGGGTCCCTTCATCAGCTGCTGATAACGCTGATAATCGTCGGCACTGAGTCCCCACTGACCGGCCTGCTGCTGCAGGTTTTGCTGTGCGGAGTCCGCCCGTTGTGTTGATTCCTGTCGGCTGACATCCGTCTGTCCTGATGTGGTCGCGGCCAGGGTCAGGGGACTCAGCAGCATGGCGGCTAAAAAGGTGTGTTTCAGTTTCATCATTCGCTCCGTTATTCTGCTCTGAGCACGGTCAGGCGGCCGTTAACCCGAAACGTCGCCTCACCATAACCGGCACTGACCAGCGTCCAGCCGGCAACGGTTTCGCCCTCTCCGACCAGGGCCACCTGCGACAGGCTGCTGTAGCCCCGGGGCGCGATGGCAGCCCAGGACTCTGCCCCCCGCTTCTCCACGCCCGTCAGCACAAAAGGCGCATTGCGGGCCACGCGAAGGGACGGAGCAGCACGACGTGTGTCAGCGGGACGGGGCTTTTTTGCAGCAGGCGCGTTTTTTTTGACCGGTGCGGCGACAGGTGCGGCGGGTGCGGGTGCCGGCTGTGATTTCAGCGCTGTCAGCTGCTCAGTCAGCGCACTCAGGCGGGTTTCCAGCCCCTGCTGGGCGTCCTGAAGGGTTCGCAATGACTGACGCACGGCGTCGTCGCTGCCGGCCTGTTTCGCAGCAGCGCTCAGCTCCTGCTGCATCTCACCAAGTTTTTTCCGGGTATCCTGCAGGCCGGTTTTGAGCGTGGTCACATCTGACTGCAGGGCCGCGACTGTCTCAACAGTGGCCGCTGTACTGCCCTGAGATTCAAGGCGTGCAAGGCGTTCATCAAGGTTCGATATGCCCAGACTGAAGGCGGTGTAGCCCAGCGCCAGAATGCCGGCCAGCGCCACACCGCTGGCAGCGCCCCAGATGAGGCGGCAGCGGGGACGCCAGCTGAATCTTTTACGAGCCGGAGCGGGGTCAGTATGGAATGGTTGCTGTTCGCTCATTTTCTCAGAAACCCTCCGCTGACAGGTTTAACGGGTACTGACTGAGGGGCGCTGATGGCCGGTTGTGACACGGCGGACGGCGCAGGCGTGGACCAGCTGCTGACCGGCGGCGGAAGCTGGGAGACCGGCAGCTGGTAGCCGTCGCGCAGGCTGTGGCAGACCACACGCTGTACATCATCCACCTCAAGCTGCCAGGCCGGACCGGCCAGGACCTGCAGGGCAGTACGCAGGCGCATCGGGCCCAGCTGGTACTGAACCGCCGGCAATGCCTGGCGGTAAAGCACGCCGTTGGCGGAGCCTGTCGCGCACAGGGAATAACCGGACTGGCGCAGGGCGTAACGCAGCGCATCCGCCACGGTAGGATGCAGGGATGACGGGATACGGATATCAATAATCTGGGAGAGAGGGTCACGCTGGGCCGCCTGCGGATCGGTGCTGACCAGCAGATAACGATCGTAGCGCACCACTTCCGGCGTCCGCGCATACTCGTCCGGAGAGACCGGCTGAACGTTGCGGGTGACGGTGGTGCCGGGTGTCGGGTCGGCAGGCGCACGCTGTTGCAACTTTTGCGGCTGGGAAACACAGCCCGCAAGGAGCAGCAGGGGAAGAACAGTGGCAAGCCTGCCTGGTGAAAATACGTTGTGAGAGGTGTTACGTTTCATCCGGAATTTTCCTGTACAGTGATAAAACAGCCCTCACTGTGCGGAATCGGTCCGGTTTCACTCAATTAACAACTGATTTTCCGTTGATGAAAAAAAACGCCACCCGAAAGGATGGCGTTGCGGTGAAACAGACAGTAATCAGTCCGGGTAAAACTCGTTACTGAGAATAGTATCTGTTGTCCAGATGCTGTCTTCAGGAAAGATATCCAGACCTATGCCGGTTTCTTTGGAAGCATCGGCGCGGGCGTCAAACCACACATCCGCAAGCCATTCAGGATCAGAAAACGCGCTTTTCAGGCTCGGCGTCTTGTTCAGACGTCGTACAATCAAATCACGCTGACCTTTAATGGTTAACTCCCAGCTTTTACCTCGATGGGTTGGCTGAAACTTCCATTTAAGAAGGTGGGCCAGTAAGACAGCCATACGGCTGGCCAGCTCACGCTTTTCACTTTTGCCCACGTCTTCAATCTCCTCGGCGATGTTCTCAATATCAATCTGACTGAGCTTTCCGGCACGCAGTAAAGCTGCCTGTTCACTGGCCCAGGCAACAACGTCTGAATCGTAACGTGCTCCCATACAAGCCTCCGTTAGTCAAAAAGTGAAGAAACCGCCAGAACAGATATGCTCCGGGGATAACATAAGATGCAACATAAAAAGTTGCTTCCTGAAGTTTGTCAGAGACAGTCATAACAGTCAAAGCTCCATTAATTCAGAGGGCGTGAATTGCCACTCTGGAACAGTCATACCCGAATCCAATGAACGGTATATCGTCATCGAAGTCCATCGGTGGCGCACCGGCACTGCTGCCGGAGGCCTGGCCACTGTGAGTCGGTCCTGAAGGTTGCTGAGGCTGCCCCCAGTCATTCCGGGAAGACGTATTCTGTCCGCTGCCGGACTGGCGGCCGCCAAGCATCTGCATGGTGCCACCAATATTGACCACCACCTCTGTGGTGTATTTCTCCTGGCCGGCCTGATCGGTCCATTTGCGTGTGCGCAGCTGACCCTCGATGTAAACCTGGGAGCCTTTGCGCAGATATTCACCCGCAATTTCTGCCAGCTTGCCGAAAATAACCACCCTGTGCCATTCGGTCACTTCTTTCTGTTCGCCGGACTGCTTATCGCGCCAGCTCTCAGACGTGGCCAGAGAAAGGGTGGCAACTGCACTGCCGTTGGGAATATAACGAACTTCAGGATCCTGGCCGAGGTTTCCGACAAGGATAACCTTGTTAACGCCGCGTGAGGACATAATCATTTCTCCTGTAAGGAATAAAGAAACACCCCGCGAACGGGGTGTGTCAGGTGCGCATCAGAATGAGTTTTCTGCGTAGTTTTGTTGTGCGGCAGAGCCATTCTGCGGCGGCACGGAGTCAGATTTTTCAGTCTTGTAAACCATTTCCTGGCCTATTTTGATCCAGTCCACCTTTATCAGGCGGGCTTTCAGACTGACGCGCTGTTCGCCGGCATGGTCGCCTTTGTTCAGCGTAAATATGTCCGTGGACGGGTTACTCAGGTTAAAGCCCAACAGGACTTTCTTGTCTTCATCGACGGCTTTCTGGCAGCGGGCGATAAGGCTGGTTGCCTCTTTACCTGCGACAGAAATGTCAAAACGGACGTAGGCCGGATTATCAGTCGGACCACTCAGTGCATTTATTACGCAGCTGAGGAACGAGCCATTCTGATGGTTAACCTGGCGGATGTTGCTGAGATACCCGATGCCTTTGATAGTCAGGTTGAAGTACTCAGATTTTGCAGATGCAGAAGTATTGTTTGCAGACATGATGTTTTCTCCATGGAGGTAAAAAAAGGTACGGCGGAGAAACCATCTGCCCTGACGGGAGTGGTTTCCCGTCGGGGGTCAGGATCGGTTGAATCCTGAGAGTCTGGTATGTTGAAAGGACCTCAATCACTGTGCAGTGATATCCGTTTCCAGAGGTTAAACGGATTTACCACCCGAAGGTATCCTCTCTCAGGCTGCGAGGATTTTCCGGTCACCCGAAGGTGTTTCTCTCAGACCGGTGAAACGTTAGCTGGCAGTCACCCTAAGGCGTTTCTCTCAGACTGCTGAAACTTTAGCTGGCTGTGAAAAACAGCGGTAAGCACTGTTGATTTTTAAACCAAACAAGCCTGGTGTCAACCCATAAAACCAGAAATGAAAACGGCGCTGCATATGCAACGCCGTGGGGGCTGTACCAGACCTTAATGTATCTCACTACTCCGGGGATCCGTTCCCGACGCGATTTTCACGGAGCGCATGCGTCTTACAGTTCCTGCCAGATGTGCGATGGCAGACCGTCGTGCCGGTTGCCAGATTAATCCCGTTAAAGTTAAGCTGGCTGCCTCCGGCAAAGGGGTACATATCGAAGCGTAGTCACATTAGCAGAACCCGGCCCGGGGTTGTACAGTGAAATAACTCATCACTGTGCGGATGATTCTGTTTTTGTCCCTGATGCTGCTTTTTTGCGCTTTGTGGTCTTTTTCCCGTTGGTGTTAATAATACCTTTGCAGTCTGGGTAACGCACGCAACCCCAAAAATCTCCTTTCTTACCTTTGCGTTTACGTGTGGGCCCTTTGCATAACGGACAAGGGGGCGTGACGGGAGCGGTGATTTTCACACTGTCCTGGCGGCCTTTTTCGACAAGGTGACGGGTCCACTGCAGCTGCTTTTGCATAAAGACCGCAAGCGACATTTTCCCCTGCGAAATATCATCCAGTGC
Source organism: Mixta gaviniae (assembly GCF_002953195.1). Lineage (GTDB taxonomy): Bacteria > Pseudomonadota > Gammaproteobacteria > Enterobacterales > Enterobacteriaceae > Mixta > Mixta gaviniae. Next base: position 4,101,547 of record NZ_CP026377.1, read on the forward strand.
CTGCTCCCATAATGCGGTCATGCCCGGGCTCGTCAGCGTTTCCGGCAGGGCCGCAATCAGCTCCCGGGCCATCTGAGTTGAGTGGATGTGCTTCCCTTTTTTCTCCAGATAGTGTCGTTTGAAGAGGGTTTCGAGTACTGCCGCACGCGTCGCCTCTGTGCCCAGACCTGCGTTATCACGCAGCACTTTCTTGAGCTTCGGGTCACTGACGAAACTGGCCGCGTTCTTCATGGCAGCAATCAACGTCCCCTCCGTGAACGGTTTAGGCGGACTGGTTTTCATATCTTTAACCTCAGAACCGGTGACAGCGCAAATATCCCCTTTTGCCAGCGCCGGCAGCGCCATACTGTCACCGTCGACGTCCTCTTCATCGTCATCTTTTTCAGCCTGGAACAATGACTTCCAGCCCGTCACCACACCGACTTTCCCGCGTGTACGGAACAGCTGACCACCGATATTGAAAGACGCCTCCGTCACGTCAGATTCCTGCAGCGGAAGGAACTGGGCGAAATAATGCTGGCGAATCAGATGGTAGACCTTCAGCTCATCGGCGCTGAGGCGCGACAAATCAAATGCCTGTCGGGTGGGAATGATGGCATGGTGCGCGGTGATTTTCTTGTCATTCCAGACACGCGAGACAAACTTCCTGTCCAGCTGATTCAGTACCGGGGCCACAGCGGGATCGGATTTTGCCACTGCCGCCAGAACGTCGGGTATTTCCTGCTGCATCGAAGTTGGAAGGAAACCGCAATCTGTCCGGGGGTAGGTGGTCGCTTTGTGGGTTTCGTAGAGGGATTGGGCAATGGCGAGCACATCATTTGCGCCCATGCCGAACTTTCGGGAGCAGACCTGCTGAAGGGTGCCCAGGTCAAAACAGAGGGGGGCCGCCGTTTTTTCCCGCTTCTGTGTTACCTCCAGTACCACAGCCCTGCCCTGCTGCTGACACAACTGCCCCACCGCCCGGGCGGCCTGGGGATTGATGCAACGCTTTTCCTCATCACAGTACTGCTCAACGGGCACCCAGACTGCCCGGAACCGGACGCCCTCTTTTTCAATAAGCGCATGTACCTGCCACCAGGGCTTTGGCACGAAGGATGTGATTTCATTATCCCTGTTAACCACCATAGCAAGCGTCGGCGTCTGTACCCGCCCGACGGACAGCACTTCTGACACCCCTGAGTCACGGGCCTTAAGGGTATAAAGACGCGTCAGGTTCATGCCAATGAGCCAGTCCGCCTGGCTCCTGCCCTTGCCGGCATCATACAGCAGGGCTGTTTTTTCCCCCGGAAGAATACTGCTAAGTGCTTCCTTCACACTGGCCTCATCCAGGGCTGACAACCAGAGCCGGCGTACCGCGCCACTGTAGCGGCAGTATTCCATCAGCTCACGAGCGATCACCTCGCCCTCGCGGTCGGCATCGGTTGCGATGACCACTTCAGACGCCTTTTTGAGCAGCTTACTGATAACGGTGAACTGCGATTTTGTCTGCTCTTTAACGACCATTTTCCAGGCCTCAGGCAGCACAGGCAGAACATCGGCACGCCATGGCCTGCCATACTGCTCGCCATAGGCTTCAGGGCTGGCAGTTTCGAGTAAATGGCCGACCGCCCAGGTCACAACGATGTTACCGCCGCTGATAAATCCCTGCTCACGCTTGCTGATACCCAGCACGCGGGCAATATCCTTTGCCTGGGAGGGTTTTTCACACAGAAAGAGTTGCATGTGTTGCCTCCCGCATCAGCGTTTTTCACCCGCCGCAACAGCGCGGACATCATTCATCAGCTTCGTGACGCCGGACCCGGCCAGACGCTGTGATGATGATGAGCGATAGACAACATAGAGCCTGCTGCCGGACCCGTTTTTCTCGATTTCGATATCCAGGTGATCACGTCCGTTCCAGTCGGAGCCCATTTTGTAGTAGCTGCCCGGCATGGCGTCCCAGACGGGATGCGCATCATCTTCTGCCGCCGCTTTCCAGTCCCCGTCATTTGCGGCCTGCCGCAGTGCCTCAAGCTCCTGTGTGGAGATAAATTTGTAATGGCGCTTCAGGCGGGCCGCCGCGGTATCCACATCGACCGGCACGGAGAACGTTTTATCGACGGACTGCATGGCCTGTTGCCCCGCCGGGCTCATCAGCGGCATCCCGCCACTTTCTCCGCTGTCGTTGCCGCCTAACGTTTTTGTCAGGTTCGCAGCGGTATCGCTGACCTGTTTATTAATCGCAGCCCAGTCCGTTGTTGCGCATCCGCTCAGTAAAAAGAAGGAGGTGAGGAGGAACACAGGGCGAATCATATTATTTCTCCTCCTGAACGGCTTTTCTCAGAGGTGGAGAAAAGGAAGAGCGTTTCTTACCAGTAAGAATGTCAGTATCGGGCATGCCCAGTTTTTCTATTGCCTGTTGTGCTTCTTTAGTCTGGATTGCTATGTCAGCACGGTTAACCTTGACGGTTCGATAAAGGCGTAGCACACCATATACTTTTCTGATTAAGTGAGCGCAATGGCTCAGTAGTTCATCGCGACGGTTGCGGGATATGAGACCGTAATGAGCCGCCTGGAATGCTTTAAGGGCCATCTGGTCATATCCGACGAGTACCCATACACATCTGTAACCCAGCGGAGAACGACTGTATACGCCTATATTAAGTGGAGACGAGGAGGCAATGTCAGAAAATGAAACAGCAGGGGGAACTGATTTCAATATGACCTCAAGTTCTTCTACCCGGCTTTTGATATGTTCTCCAGCTTCATTCAAAAGCGTTTCAACCCTGAACATCGCCTCATCTGCCCATGGGTTATCTGCCAGGGAATCCTGATAAATAATTCCTGAGCGCTTAATAGCCTGGGGCATACTCATGATGGCATGCTTAACTTTCTTTACACCCTCCTTCGCCTGAGCCTGCGGGCGGCCTTCCCAGAGACGGATAGCATAGTTTGAGTGGATCTCGATTTTCAGGGAGGATGTGAGTCCGCCCGGTTTATCGCTTCGCGTTTCATTTTCAGTGGTCATGAAATCATCTCCTGTAAGATCCCGGTCAGGTTCGACCTGAGTCAGTGATACTCTTCAGGCAGGAGCTTGGGGACAACTAGAAACCAGATCCCTAATCTCGGAAATTCACTTATATGGCTTCATAGCGGGCTGGCTCAGGGCGTTGAAGTAGTCAGTTATATAGAATGACACCTCAAACTGCTTAAAAATCAAAAGATAAAATCCTTTCATGTTTTACTCAAACCAGACCCATACAGTGCTGTACATTTTTTATCCGCCGCTGCCACTCGCAGCACTGTTTGCTTTTTAACCACTGCTGCCACTCGCAGCACCGATTACTTTTTAACCACTGCTACCACTCGCAGCACCGATTGCTTTTTAACCACTGCTGCCACTCGCAGCGGTGGTTGTTTTTTAACCTCCGGTTCTAGAAGTAGCTATCTATCGTTTAGCTTTCTACGAATATCTCTAACCAAATTTCGTATGTTCTCTTCCGATACAGGATGGACAGAAGAACGTGGTTCTGGCTTCCACAGCTGTTGTTCAGGACGCTGAGCATTTTTTTGCACGGCACTCTCAGGCGAATCATCAGCCTGACGGGGCGCGTATAACCTGCCCTCACGGGCCTTTTTCATTACGGCCAGCAACCAGCCAACCGGGTTGCTGAGCTGCTGGCGTGCCATCACCTTTTGCAGGCTGAGCAGCACAAGTTGTGCCTGTTCTTCAGGCAGCGCCTGCAGCTGGGCGGTCAGCATGGCAATATCTTCTGCCGGCACAAGTTCATGCAAACTGTCGGGAAGCACAGGTTTACCCGGTACGTACGTATTTTTATTCACACTGTGTGTGATACTACGTACGTAATGGTTCGGTTTCCGAACCCGGTCATAACTGCCTGTTTTTACTGGCAGTACGGATTCCGAACTCAGTGAATTGTTGTATCTTTCTGGGCTGAGTTCGGTATCCGAACCCTGTTTTTTAGCGATGATTCCTGGCCGTTTATGACTGAGTTCGGTTTCCGAACCCGGTGCGGGACGGGGTATTCGGTGATGATGTTTCGCCATCTGGCTGGGCGTCTGTGGGCGGTCCAGACGCGATTCGATCAGCGCAAGATGGCTGCGATAATGGCGCATGGTGGGGTCGTTTTTTATATCGTCGAGCACTTCGCGGGCGGTCTGGCTGATAGTCCGGTTTTTACTCAGGCAGGCATCCGCCACCGTATCAAGGAAGCGGGGGTCGAGCGTTTCCGCATCGCTGAACGTCAGGGGCTCATCGTGCTGAGCATAGATATTCCCCCGCACCCGCCCTTTATCATCCCGCACGCGTTTACAGAGGCTGAGCCAGCCGGTTATTCGTAGCATAAGCAGGACGCGGCTTACCGTTTCCCTTGAGGCTTTCCCCTTTCCGGGTGAGGCAAGCTGCAGTTGCAGTTCGTCATAGCTGGGGAAAACTGCCCCCTCATTATTTTGTGCATACAGCCGGATCATCATCCAGCCCATCTTGTCCAGTGGTGACAACCGCGTGTCGAGCAACAGCCGGCGGGGAATGGAATCATGCACATTTCCGGTAAACAGCAGGCCGTTACGTATCCTGCCATCATCCCGCCGGGGTCTGGCCGCAAGGCGGGCATTCATTTTATCCAGCGTATAAGCAATCAGGCTTTCTGCAGGCAGACTCATTATTTTTCCTTTTCGGCCGCCATCACGGCCGTTCTGAACTGTCAGTATGCTTAGTAATGCACCCGCGTACGGGTGCAGGGTAAACAGGCTGTCATGCTGCTATTTCCGTATGGCGCTGTTATAGCGTTCGTGGCTGAGAAGAAGCCATGTCCGGCCTTCGTTGCGACTCAGCAAACGCCAGAACGGGCCGAGATCGATTTTGTAGTAACCGCAGCCTTTCTCATCGAGCCGGGTGTAATTACGCGCCCCCTGCCGGAAACGGCGAACCTGACGTAACGCCTTCTGACAGCATTGCGGCGGCGTACCATGGGGAGCCCGCAGGCCCGGCGCAACCATCCTGTATTTCATGCCGTCTTCCTTACCGGCGTTCGTGCCGGAGAAGGCTGCCGGGTTTTGTGCCAGCCGCGGACGGCATGCCAGACGGACGTCAGCGAGACGTTCATCTGTTCTGCAGCCAGCATCATTACGTCCAGCCCGTCAGCACTTTCCGCATCTTCAACGCCGGACTTTTGCCACTGACGCCACAGGGCGGCGTTTTCCTCATCACCCAGTGCGTTACCGCGCCCCGGCCGGACATCGATACCGGCAATACGACGGCGGGCCGCCACGTCCGTACTGGAGAGCCCGAAGTAATTGGCCATCAGTTCAATGGAGCCGCCCAGCGCCAGCGCCCGATCGATACGCTGGAGTCGTTTCTGTTCCGTCCGGGCCTGCTGCAGCATGCGCACCAGATTGCCGTGATTGATGCCCACACTGATGATCGACACCTCACTGCCGGAAAGGTAGTGAAGCTCTTCGAGCGAGAGCCCCTGCAGCATCTGCATTTCCTCGCGGTTCAGTCCCAGCGATTCGCAGCGGCGCAGATAGCCACTTCTGAGATCCATAACCAGCTGCATCAGCAATCCGTTGGCAGCCTGAGATAAACTGTTCATCATTCCCCCTTAATCCTGACGGTAACCAATGGCTGCCGGACCCCGGCCGCTGACACCATGATGAATACGGGCATTTTGTCCGGCTTCATACCCCTGATAACGTGCTGTATCCGCCCCGCGGCAGGCTTTCAGTTCACGGGTTGTGACTGTTTTCATACTGCGGCTTTCCAGCCAGTGGCTCATCACCTGCTCCTCCTCGCTGCTGATGTCAGTTGCCGATATCACCTCACGCACCCCACATACCCAGCCGTCACGGAACTGCTCCGCTCTCGCCCGGCGTGTGGCCAGTTTCAGCCGCTTACTCTGGGTTTTGAGATAAGAATTTGTGGCATCTTTCAGCTGGCGCGTCAGCACATCAAAGGCATAGGCTGCTATCTCAGGTTTTTCACTGAATCCGTAAAAGGTTACCGAACGGCGATACCCGGCAGAGGTCTGACGCCATGAGTAATAAGCGCGGCAGCCAAAGGCATGACAGACGCCCCGGACAAGGGTCACCATCCATTCCGGAACTTTTTCAGCATCCGAAGGGGCCGTGCGGGAAGACGCCTCGCGCACAGATGTAAGACTGGCGTCAAGCTCGCTGATACCGTATCTGGCCATCAGCTTCTGGGCACGCTGCAGGGCCAGTCCTGCCTCATGGGCATTACTGTTGCTGCGGCCCAGCTTCAGCAGTTTCCTGACAAGATTCAGCAGTCGCAACTGTCGCTGTGAGTTATTCATCACTGTTATCCTCCCCGTACGTCAGACCGCGTTGCAGCTCCCGAAGACGGCGCATAACGCGCATCAGGCGCAGCAGTTTCAGAGCATCTTCATCTGTCAGTGCAGGTGCTTCCCCCTCACCCGGGCCGCCGGTGAAAAGCTCCGGCAGACCACACACTCCTGCCGCAGGATGCAGCGCAGGCGCTTCGCCGGTCAGGCCCAGCAGAAATGCGGCGGCTTCAGAACACACCTCACCTGCCCCGACGTAACCGGCAGACATGTCATTGTCGCGTTGCGGAAGAATTTCATCTTCGCAGCCAAGGACCTCACCCAGCTCCCAGGCCAGACGAAAAGCGGTATTCTGCAGGTGTTCGATATCGTCCTGATGGGCCGGCACATGCCAGATGCTGTCATTAGTCACTGGCGCGTCATCCTGCAGGACAACTTCAGGTTCTGGTGTTAAAAGAGAAAGCAGGCCATCCTCCCCATTGTCCTCTTCTCCACCATTCTCTTCTCCGTACCCATCGGAGAGGGTAACCAGCCCGCTAACATCCCCGCTCTCACCTGAAATGACCGGCGCGGCACCGTACATATCTGGCTGAACCTCATGCCGGGGGGGCTGTTTATCCAGTTTTTCAGGTGGGGTATTATCCGGGGCGGGCGTTACCGGCTCTCCTGAGATTTCACGACGTGGACTGGAGAAAGGCTGCGCGACCTCAACAGACTTCTGCGCCGGTGTGGCCTGACCTGCAGAGTCAGCGGTGACGAGGCTGTTTACGGGAGGGATGGACACCGGTTCTGGATCGCCGAAGTGATGTCTGCGGTTACGTTCTTTAGGATCCAGTTCCATCATCCAGCGGTCATAATCCAGCTCCGGATGGGGCAGCGCATGCAGTAAATCACCAATTAATTCATCGCGAAACATCTCAAGAGACCACAGTTCCGGTGAGTTGAAACGGCCACAACACTGGCCAAAAACGTCGCTGAAGGATTTGTCGCCTGTGTCTGAAATCAGGCAAAACTCATCCCACACGCGTTCAGCATCATGCCGGAGCGCCAGCAGCGCCGTTATCTGAGGCCTGCCGAGCCCGGACTCAAGCAGGTCTGGGATCCACGGAAAAAGATATTTCAGTGCATCTTCCATACGGCTGATAGTTGAATTATGTACCGGCAGACCTTCACGGGTCAGAAGCTCTGACAACTGTCGTAAAGAGACTGGCTTTCCTAACTGCTCTTCATATATAGAGCGGGCTTTGTGGATCCCCTGCGCTTTTTCAATAAAACTCAGTTCCCGCGCACTTCATTCTCTGCCAGATGGCCGATAACACACTGCAGCCGTCCCGGCCACGGCTTGAACAACACATGGACACGGAAAAAACGGTCTTCTCCGGTCTCCTGCCACAGTTCTGACAGGATCTGATAACGTGTATTACCACCGTCGCTGAAGATGTACATATCGGGCTCACCATCCGGGTCACGGGTGACTTTGGGTACGGTGTCCAGCCCGCGCGAACGGATGGAAGCCTTGATATCGTCATAACGCGGATTGCGTGATGTTCGCGGATTATCAGGATTCGGGCTTAACTGGTCGAGCGTCAGGACCATGGGCATTTCAGCCGCCGGCATGACGCTGATATTGCCGGCCGCCTGCGACTGGCGTCCGGGCTGCAGCATGGCAGCCCCCACATTAGAACTTTTACGGCTCATGCCTGTTTCCTCCCGCTGCGGTAACCGAAGTCATAGCTGCCTTCCTGAAACTCCGAAAAGAGGGTATAACGCCCGTCAAATTTGACTTTCACCGTGCCGGTTGGCCCCTGCCGCTGCTTGCCGACAATGATCTCAGCCACCCCGGCATCAGGAGTGCCGGGGTTATAAACCTCATCCCGGTAAATAAACATGATGAGGTCTGCATCCTGCTCAAGCGCACCAGAGTCACGCAGGTCACCATTATTAGGGCGTTTATCGGCCCGCTGCTCCACCAGGCGGTTGAGCTGGGAAAGCGCCAGTACCGGACAGCCCAGCTCTTTACCGAGCGCCTTAAGCGAGCGGGAAATTTCCGCTATTTCCTGCGTGCGGTTTTCCTGCTCGGGGGAGCGGACAAGCTGCAGATAGTCCAGCATGATGAGAGAGGGTCTGCCGAATTTGCGGACATAGCGACGGGCGCGGGCGCGCAGTGTAGCCGGGGTCTGGTAGCTGGTATCATCAATGATCAGACGGTTTTTCCATTCAATAATGCGACCGGTAGCCGCTGACACGCGAGCCCAGTCTTCATCATCCATGTTGCCGCTGCGAAGCCGGGACAGTTCCACCCGGCCTTCCATCGCCAGCAGGCGCATCATCAGCTGCTCTGAGGGCATTTCAAGACTGAACACAAAGACGTGATCGTCAGGTTTTGCGCCCACGGCCGCGGTGCAGGCGGCCATGGCCAGCGACGTTTTTCCCATGGAAGGACGGGCGGCCAGCAGGGCCAGATCGCCGGGCTGGAGACCACAGGTCATCGCGTCCAGTTCACTGAAACCGGTCGGTGTGCCGGTGAGGCCGTCACTGGCGGACATACTTTCCAGATGCGTCAGCAGTTTATCCAGCGCCTCGTTAACGCCGGTCTCACTGTTGAGCTGCATGGCTCCCTGTTCGGCAATGTTAAACAGCTTACCTTCGGCCGACTCAAGGATGCCGGCCGAGCTGGCTTTCGGGGCCTGCACATCGGAAAGAAGACTGTTACCCACTGTCATCAGCTGCCGCAGGCGGCTTTTCTCCGCCACCACGCCGGCGTAAGCAAGGATATTGGCTGCAGACGGCGTGTTTTTACTCATTTCAGCCAGATAAGCAAAGCCGCCACACTGTTCAAGGTCGCCTTTGTTCTCCAGCCGTTCCGTAATAGTGATGAGATCGAGCGGTAGCCCTTCTCCGGCCAGCTCGGCCATGACGCGGAAGACCATACGGTGCGGCCGGGAAAACAAATCTTCCGGGGAGATTTGCAGTATCACCTCATCCCACCGGTCGTTATCAAGCATCAGTCCGCCCAGTACGGCCTGCTCAGCCTCATAAGAGCAGGGCATCATCATCTCAGACATGACGCACCTCCCGGGTCAGAACGTCACTGAAATGGCTCTGCCACTCAGGGAACAGTTCACACGCGAGGTCGTGCATGGTGACGGCTGCGGCCGGACCTTTGCGGCGTGTTTTGTATTCCAGACGATGCACGGGCTGCTGCTTGACGTGCCCCAGTTTGAAAATATCCAGCGCCTCGATACGGGTATTGAGTAAACGATAAACGTCACGGTTGCCCAGCGCAGAGGCGTCGTAATGTTTTTCGTTAATGATGGCGGCAAGACCGTCCATTGCTTCACGGTCAAGCAGAGTGTTTTCGATACAGTTGACGAGAATGGAAATATCAGGAAGGCGGATACCGTAATTTTCATAGGTTTTCAGGCGGGTAAGCATGTGAAGGGAGCCGCGGATAAATTCACGGACATCCGGAAGGATGGGTTTAACAACGCCCATCACATTACCGGTAGAGGACAGGAGGGAAAGCTCAGTCATAACGCCTGTTGCGCCTTTAGAATCCACAATAATGGCGTCATAACGGTTAAAGAAAGGATGCTGAAGTATGTTACGCAGGCGAAGACGGCCATCTGCAGCGTGGAGCATCGCGGTCGGCAACAGTTCGTCCGGGTCGTTTGAGTAGATGACATCGAGATTTTTTATGGCGGTCTGCGAAATGCATTGCGTATGGTCACTGACCATCTGCATCAACAATTCATAGAGACCGAATGGGGATTCATGCTCCAGCGCGAAGATACTGCTGGCTGTGGGCTGGGAATAGTCTGCATCCACAAGAAGGGTATTCAGGCCAGCATCGGCAAGAAAACCGGCAAGGTAAGCAGCAAACGTGGATTTGCCTTCTCCACCTTTGGGAGAGATAACGGGAAGTATTGTCATTTTGCACATCCAAAACAATGGTTTGGATGTATGCGTTAGCGATTATTCACATCTCTGTAACACAAAGGCAAAAAATTTAACTTTCCGGCAATGGGATTGAAAATCCCCGTGTCCTTGGTTCGATTCCGAGTCCGGGCACCACTTATTCAGAGAACCCAGCCTTATGGCTGGGTTTTTGCTTTTCCGGGGCCGGACTCGCCATCGAACTGCGTTCGATGATTCGCCGCCAGCGGCTCACCCCTCCGGGGCCAGCGCGTCAGGCGCGCTGTTCAACGCCTGCGGCGTGAGTCCGAGTCCGGGCATCACTTATTCAGAGAACCCAGCCTTATGGCTGGGTTTTTGCTTTTCCGGGATCAGTGCGCCGGAAATATCCCCTTTGTCATCGCCCCCCGCCCTCCTTTACGCACTTTTTATACTGCGCGACGTTTTTTTTACGCCACTTTTATATGCCGAACGTTTTAATCAACAGCTCCGGCGCAGATGCGCTCATACCCAAGGAAGCAGTTGATGAAAAGCCTTAATCCGGCCGCTTCAAGGCCGACCGGCGGTTACTCCGCAGTGGCTGAGCTTGCTGAACAGCAGCGTCTTCGCCTGCTGTCGCCACGGAAATGGATCAGAGAGTCGATGGAGATCAGCACTGACCCGGCGCTGCTCAACCTTCCGCTGATCGCCCAGTGGCTGGCCGATAAATTTCCCGATATCCGCAACCTGCGGTTAGCCCTGAGCGGCAGTCTCTGTTTCGGCCTCTACCGCAACGGCCGACAAATCGGCTTTGCGCGCATCGTCACCGATATGGTGGATACCTGGGTGATCCGCGATCTGTTTATTTCACCAGAATATCGCTTTATCGGGCTGGGCTCCTGGCTGCTGAATTGCTCGGTTGCTCATCCGGCAGCGCGCGGCTGCCGCCGGATCCTCTGCCTTAGCGAATCCGCGCCGGCGTTTCTTGAACGAAACGGCTTCAGCAGCCATCCGGCGCTGCCGGGCATTTATGTGGCGGAGGTCGCTTTTTCCGGCCTCCTGATATCGGCGCTGACAGAAAGCGCGCGCAGACACTAACCGGCAAGGGCACGCGGCGATGAGCGGCATTCTTCACTTTCTTTTCGGGTCAACCGTAAACGGGCTCTGGCCGCAGCGCAGCGCCAGCCGGCAGCTTCAGAAGGAAAACTCCATGTCAGGTTTAATCCTGGTGTCACATAATCAGCAGCAGCGCTCTACCCTTACCGCCCTCTACGAGAGCATCCTTTCCCGTCGCGGGGGCTCTGGATCAGCTGGAGTGGCGAAACGCAGGTGCTGGCGCCTGACGTCTCAAGGCCGCTGTCGTTTCTTCATCAAAGCCCCTATGACACCCTGACCTTCCCGCTTACGCCCGCCGAAGTGGAGGCGGGCTATCACGGTTACGTTCACCAGGGGCTGTGGCCCGTTTTTCATCAGCGTCCGGACCTGGCGCGCTTTTCCGCCGACGGCCGTCGCGAATATCAGAAGATGAACGAAGCCTACGCGCGCGCTGTCAGCGAGTACGCGATGCCGGACGATGTGATCTGGATACAGGATTATCATCTGCTGGGCTGCGCCAGATATCTACGCGACGCCGGGCTGACTAATCAGATCGGGTTCTTCCTGCATCAGCCCTTTCCGTCCGGCCGGATGTTCGAAGCGGCACCCGACTGGCAGTGGCTGACGGAATCGCTGCTTTGCTGCGACCTGATAGGTTTTCAGACGGTGCAGGACATGAATAACTTTATCGTCTGGCTGGAGAGTGAATTCCGTACTGAACGGCTGGGCGCCGGTACGCTGCGCGTGCGGGGGCGGATTATCAGAACCGGTGTCTTTCCTGTCGGGATCGATCTTGATGATGCGCGCTGCCTGCGCGACAGCAACAGCTGCGGCTTTATGGAGATGCAGTGCCGCGAGCGGCTACCGGAGAATATTATCCTCAGCGGTGGTCACCTGGACGACAGCGCAGGTCTCCCTTACCGCATCAGCGCCGTTGAGGTTCTGCTTCGCCGCCACCCTGCTTATCAGAAAAACATGACTCTGCTGCAGCTGGCGTCGCCCTCTGCCGGATATGCCCATCGCGCGCCGGCAATCGGCCAGGGCCTGCAAACCCTGTGCGGCGAGTTCAACGGCCTGCACGGCACCATGGACTGGTATCCGGTAAGCTATCTGACGCACACCTACAGCCGCGAAGAGCAGGCGGGAATTTACCGCGCCGCGCGCGTGGCGCTGGTGACGCCGCTGATGTCCGGCATGAGCCTGATGGCCAAGCTTTATGTGGCGCTGCAGGATCCGGACAACCCGGGCGTGCTTATTCTGTCACAGTTCGCCGGTGCGGCGGAGCAGATGGATGGGGCGATTATCGTCAACCCTTATGACGCCGATGCGATAGCCGATGCCATCCATACCGCACTGTCGCTGTCAGCGAGGGAGCGGCGTAGCCTGCATGCCCGGCTGATAAAGGGGCTGCATCTGAATAACTGCCACCGCTGGGCCGGGCAGTTTTTATCCGCGCTCGATCCGGCGCCTGTGGCAATGGATCCGCCACCCCCGGCGATCCGCTGGTGGCCGCTGGGCCACCGAACGCGCTATTAGCCGAGCGCATTTCCCGCGGGGCGCGCTGCGGATGCTACTGACATCACGCTCAGTTAACCGGTAACGTAGCGCCCCGGCGGCCGTTTGGCCGTGGCCGGGCTTTTCAGGCTCACGCATTTTAAAACAAGGCGTTAAAGTTGAAACATGAACTCTGGCTGCAGTCGGACGGCTGCCAGACTTTCTGTCTTGCGGGTTCACGCGGGGAAGCCGCCAGAAAATGGTTGCCGCCGGGCGCTGAATTGATAGGGGAAGTCGAAGCCCCAGGCCACTTTGAAGCGATGACCCGCTATTATGCCTGGCATGGGATGAGTATCAGACGCCATTTGCCGCACAGGACCAGATAACATACCGCGACCTGGGCTGGGAAGAGTAACGCTTTCCCCCTGAAACAGCGCCATCAACAGCAAAATGGCCGCCCGTTTTTACTTAACGGCCGCTCCAGCCGCCTCGCCCGTTTCATTTGGTTACGTTAACCTTGCGTCACTTTTTTTATTGCCGTCATAATTCTCTGATAACACGCCGATAACGACGCCGCGCATCACCACCGGTTTGCAGGGAGACCTCATAAAAATGTTGCGATCGCTACAGGCGCTCTGCCTGATGAGCTTCTTTTTGGCCGATGTGCGCGATGGGCTGGGGCCTTTTCTTGGCATCTTTCTGACAGAGCATCACTGGCGGCCGGATGATATCGGCCTGGTGATGACCGCCGGCGGCGTTGCCGCGCTGCTGGCGACGGTGCCGGCCGGCATTGTCATCGATGCCACCCGCAAAAAACGTTTGTTGCTGCTGCTGAGCTGCGCGCTGGTCACCCTGGCGACGCTGCTGCTCTGGTACAGCACCGGCTACCCCATCGCCCTGGTGTCGCAAATCGTTTCCGGGCTGGCCGCCGCCCTTATCGGCCCGCTGGTGGCCGGCATTACGCTGGGGCTTACCGGCCGACGCGGCTTTAACCGCCAGATGGGCCGCAACGAAGCGTTCAATCACGCCGGCAACACGCTGGCGGCGGTGCTGGCCGGCTGCGCGATGTGGCTGTGGGGCATCGGCGCGGTATTTATTCTGATGACCAGCATGGCTTTTTTCACCGCGCTGAGCGTGCTGGCGATCCGCGAGCAGGATATCGATCATGATGCAGCACGCGGCATTGAAAAAAGCGAAAATGCGCGCGCGCTGCCGCGGCTGTCGGTGCTGATGCGCGATCCGGTACTGGCCACTACCGGTTTCACGCTGCTGCTGTTTCATCTTGGCAATGCCGCGCTGCTGCCGATGCTGAGCATGCGCGTGGCGTCTACGGATGGCGGCGCCTGGAGCCCCGGGCTGTACGCGGCGGCGACGGTGGTGATTTCGCAGTGCGTGATGATCCCGGTGGCCCTCTTCACCGCCGCGCAGGCGGAGCGATATGGCTATCGACGGCTTATCCTGATTGCGCTGATGGTGTTGCCGATCCGCGCCGCGCTGGCAGCCAGCTTTACCGGGCCTTTATCAGTGATCCCGGTACAGGTGCTGGACGGCGTCGCCGCCGGCATTTTGGGCGTCGCGGTACCGGGCTACATCGTCAACGCGCTGCGCGGATCGGGGCATATCAATGCCGGGCAGAGCGTCATCATGTTAATGCAGGGCGCGGGCGCGGCCTTCAGCCCGGCGCTGGCCGGTGCCATCGTCGCCCACGCCTCATGGCGCGTGGCGTTCGCGGCGCTGGGGCTGGTGGCGCTGGCGGCGCTGATTCTGTGGTGGCGGGCTGGCAGCAGGGCACTATCGCCAGCCGCCTGAATGCGCCTTTATTTGCCAATGGATGCTCCTCCGGCAAATAAAGGCGGCCTGCGTTTGTCAGAGTCTGAGAGGTAAGTTAACCGCTCTGCGTGCGCCCTTCCCGCCGACACCCGCCGCTATTTCAGATCCACGTCATAAAATAACAATTTCCTCTGGCCGAAAACGAAATTCCCGTTGCGCGCCGACCTGCCCTGCACAAAGATAGGTAGAACGTTCTACTAAAACGTTCTACCCACCTTAAAACAACAACACCATTTCATGCAGGTTATTCCATCGGGGGCTCTATGCGGCTGTTTAGCGGGTTATTCACCTCATTATCTAAATTATCCATGATTGGCCGCGCGCTGATGCTGCCGATTTCGCTGTTGCCGGCAGCCGGCCTGCTGCTGGCGTTTGGCGATAAGTTTCACCTGCCGCTGATGATGAATGCCGGCGGGGTCATCTTCGATAACCTGCCGATGCTGTTCGCCATCGGCTCGGCGGTCGGCCTTGCATCGGAATCGGGCATCGCCGCGCTGTCGGCGGCGGTGTCGGTCCTGATCACCAACGTCACCATCGGTACGGTAATGCATATCACGCCGGAGATGGCGGCCAGCGGCGGCAAATACGCGATGGTGATCGGCATCCCGACACTGCAGATGGGCGTCTTTGGCGGCTTGATCTGCGGCGTGCTGGCGGCCTGGTGCTTTAACCGCTTTCATACGCTGCAGCTGCCGGAGTTCCTCGGCTTCTTCTCCGGTAAACGCTTTGTCGCTATCGCCACCGCCTTTCTCTCCTTCCTGCTCGGGCTGGTGCTGCCTTCTGTCTGGCAACATATCCAGGCAGGCATCGACGCGCTTTCCGTGCTGGTCAACGGCGATAACCAGGCGGCCTCGACGTTTATTTTCGGGCTGGTGGAGCGCGCACTGATCCCGCTCGGGTTGCATCACATCTGGTATCCCTCTTTCTGGTACTCTTTCGGCGATTACACCACCCAGAGCGGCCAGCTGATCCACGGCGATCAAACCATCTGGTTCAAGATGCTGGAAGAAGGGGTTAAATCGTTCAGCAGCGACAGCTACCAGAACGCCGGCAAATTTATGCAGGGTGAATTCCCGCTGATGCTGTTTGCGCTGCCCGCCGCCTGTCTGGCGATGTACCACGAAGCGAACAGCAAAAATAAGAAAATTGCCGCCGGTATTCTGTTTTCCGCCGCCCTGACCTGCTTCCTCACCGGCATTACCGAGCCGGTAGAGTTCACCTTTATCTTCGTCGCGCCGCTGCTCTATGTGTTTAACGCGGTGATGGCCGGCCTCGCCTATATGTGTATGTATTTACTGCAGGCACATATCGCTAAATCTTTCTCCGCCGGGCTTATCGACTATATTTCCTTCGGCATTCTCCCCTCGCTCAACGGCTTCCAGACGCACTATCTGAGCGCCGCGATCGTCGGCGTGCCGATGGCGCTGATCTACTACTTCACCTTCCGCTTTGTGATCCGCCGCTTTGATGTCAAAACGCCGGGCCGCACCGATGTCGTCGCGGATGTTAGCGATAAAAGCGATGAGGTGCTGGCGCAGGAGATTGTGCTGCTGCTGGGCGGCGAAAAAAATATCGCCAGCGTCGGCGCCTGCATTACCCGCCTGCGTCTGGAAGTGGAGCAAAGCCAGCCGGTTGATAAAGATGGCCTGCATAATCTTGGTGCGCGCGGCGTGGTTTTCGTCGGCGAACGCGGTATTCAGATTATCTTCGGCGCGCGGGCACAGTTTATCGCCCAGCAAATGCATAAGCTGACAGGGCGTTAAACGTTGGATGCCGCCCCGGCCGATCACCTCAGGCAGGGGCGCATAACAGGGAGCGGCATGAAAAAGGTAGGTATTATCGATGTGGCCAAAGCGGCGGGCGTTTCCGTTTCGACCGTCTCGCTGGTGCTGCGTCAGAAAGGGAAGATCTCCGCGCAAACCATTGAAAAGGTGCGGGCGGCCATCGCGGCGCTGGGCTATGTGCATAACGTCGCCGCAGCCAATCTGCGCGCCAGCACCTCGAACCTGGTTGGTCTGGTGGTGTGCGATCTCAGCGATACCTTTACCCTCAGGGTGATGACGCGCATTGTGCAGGCGCTGGAGCAGCAGGGCTATATCGCGCTGCTCGCCTGTCCGCAGGATGAAGAGGCGCGGCTGGCGCAGTGCCTGCTGGCGTTCAGCCGTCAGGGGGTGGCGGGCGTCATCTTTCTGAACGCTAATCCGCGCCGTCAAACGCTGCCCGAGGCGATGCGACGCTGCCCGCTGCCGCAGGTCGTGGTATCGCAGACGCCGATCGACGACGCCGGCGATCTGGTGATGCGCGACAACCGCCAGGCAGCGCTGCTGGCGACGCGCTATCTGATCCGTCGCGGCCACCGCAACATCGGCTATATTGGCGGCGAAGCTGCGTCGACGCTGCGCGCGCAGCGGCTGGAGGGATATCGCCAGGCGTTGCAGCAGCATGGGCTGCCGTTTCGTGCCGAGTGGGCGCCAGCGTGCGAAGAGGAGACCGAGGCCGCGCGGCTGGCCAGTCGCCGCCTGCTGGAGAGCAATAATCAGATCACCGCCCTGCTCTGCCACTCCGCGCACGCTATCATCGGCTGCCTGAGCGGCATTCAGCAAACCGGGCGCACCGTCGGCAAGGATGTGTTTCTTACCCAGCAGGTCTCGCTGGTGGGTTTTGAGGATATGCTGCAGATCAACCTCAGCTCGCCCTCATTTACCTATGTCTCCTCCGCCAGCGATGAGGCGGGCCAGCAGGCGGCAACGGTGCTGCTGGCGAAAATCCAGCAGCCCGATCTGGCGCCACAGCGCATTACCCTGTCGGGCGAGCTGGTGGTGCGGGAATCGGGCTAACCGGCGGCATACCTGCCGCGCTCTACACCAGGTAGCGCCGGAACCAGGCGATGGTGCGATCCCACGCCAGCTCCGCCGCTTTAGGGTCATAGCGCGGCGTGGAGTCGTTGTGAAACCCGTGGTTCACGCCGGGATAGATAAAGGCGTCATATTTTTTGCCCGCCGCCTTGAGCGCCGCCTCATATTCCGGCCAGCCTTCATTGATGCGTGTATCCAGCTCCGCATAGTGCAGCAGCAGCGGTGCCTGGATACGCCCCACCTCGCTTGCCGGCGCCTGACGGCCATAAAACGGCACCGCTGCCGCCAGTTCGGGATAGGCGACCGCCGCCGCGTTCGCCACGCCGCCGCCGTAGCAGAAACCGGTAATACCCACCTTGCCGGTAGATTGCGGATGCTGCATCAAAAACTCAATCGCGGCGAAAAAGTCATTCATCAGTTTGGTCTGATCGACCTGCTGCTGCAGCGCGCGCCCCTGCTCATCATTGCCCGGATAGCCGCCGACCGAACTGAGGCCATCCGGCGCCAGCGCAATAAAGCCCGCTTTCGCCACGCGGCGCGCCACATCTTCGATATAGGGGTTAAGGCCGCGGTTCTCATGCACCACTACCACCGCCGGCATTTTCTCGCGGCTCGCCGCCGGACGGACAAAGTAGCCGCGCACCGACTGATGGCCATTGGGTGAAGGGTAGCGCAGGTATTCGGCGTAGATATCAGGATCGGTAAATGCCACCTGTTCCGCCAGGGCGTAGTCGGGGCTGAGCAGGGAAAGCAGGCTCGCCGCCGTCAGGCCGCCAATGGCGTATTTCGCCGCCCGCGCCAGAAACTCGCGTTTGCTTAACATGCCGTGGGCATAGTGATCGTAAAGCTCCAGCAGCGCGGGCGGAAAATCTTTTGCGGTCAGACGTGCCATGTGTCGCTCCTCTCATCGGGGTTGCTCACAATGTAAACAGCCGTCCGGTGAAAAAGAAGCGTTATCTTTTCCGCCGCTGACGCGCCACGCCGAACGCGCCGCCTTTATCGCCGCGTGCCCCCCACTACAGCTGATTAACAAAAAAGGGATTTCATCATGCTTTTTCATCACATTTATTTACAGTGAGTGCCATTTTGTTACCCTGGATTTTGCTAAATTAGTCACCCTTAAAACTGTATCGATTAAAACTATAACGATAGTTACCGTCTGGGTGAGGAAATGGGTGAAACGCAGAAAACGCAGTATATTCAGGATCTGATTGCGTGGATTGAGGACAATCTGACGGAAGAGCTGAATATCGATACCATTGCGCAAAAATCGGGCTACTCGAAGTGGCATATGCAGCGACTGTTTAAGGAGATGACCGGCCAGACCGTCGCCGCCTACGCCCGTAAACGCCGTTTGACCAAATCCGCTATGGCGCTGCGCCTGACGCGCCTGTCGCTGATTGATATCGCCGTGCGCTACGGTTTTGATACGCAACAAAATTTCACCCGCGCGTTTCGCAAGCATTTCTCCTTAACGCCGCACGCGTGGCGTTATGCCAGCGAGCTGAATACCGAGGCGTTTCATTGCCGCTTCGATCCCTTGCGTCATCAGCAAAGCGAACCGGAGCTATTGACCTTACCCGATCGGGTTATTTATGGCGAACGCCAGCACTACCCCTGTTTATATGGCGAGTTCGTCGACGATAAGCAGGCGATTCTGACGCAATATTTAAGCGAATTCGTGCAGGAAAATAAGGGCAGCCGGGCGCAGGGGTTTATTACGCTGGAATTTACGCCCTGCGCGGAGCGCAAAGAGTACCATATGGTGACTTTAATGCGCGGCCTGGCGCAGCGCGAGGGGGAATATTCCCTACAGGCGCAGCGGGATATTTTACCGGGCGGCCTATGGCTGAAGCTCCCTTTTCACGGCCACCCGCGCGATTTCAGCGCCTTTATTAGCGATGTCTATTATCACCATCTGGCGCAGCCGGGTTTAGCGCGCCGGCCGGGCGCCGAGCTGCAGACGCTTGACCTTGCCCGCTGCCGTCCCGACTGGCTGGAGGGGCACTTCTATATTCCCGTCAGTTTTCATCTGCCTGCCGGCGTTCCGCTCGATTCCTGAAGAATAAAGGGCGATTTTCTTTGCCGCCGCGCTTTATTCCGGCGCGGCCTGCGGTGATGCGGTTAACCGATGAGCGGCGGCGAAAAATAGCGCGATTTCTTTCGGTGCAGGCCGTTCTCAGGGTTATTTTTTGCCCACAAATCAGCCACAGCTGCTATATAAAAAGCAATGAATAATGTTTCCTGCCAAAAAAGTCAGAACTTGTAACGGTTATTCATATAAAATTTAACGCATCAGGAACATTGCGCTTACAGGAAGAGCGATATCAGGAACACTGAACACCCGTACTTTATTTATCTGCTGGTAGGCGACCAGGCCGGTTGCTTACTTAAGTTTATGGCAACACTCAAGAGGACTAAATTATGGGGAAAGACTCCTCATCTTTGCGCGTCATACGGTTTCTGACCGTGCTGTTCGCAGCGCTATGTGGCGCGTATTTACTGGCTGGCGGCCTTTGGCTCTCAACCATCGGTGGTAGCTGGTACTACGTCATCAGCGGCATCGCGATGCTGGTGACGGCGTTTCTGCTGTATCGTCGCCATAGCGCCGCGCTGGTGGTTTATGCGCTGCTGCTGCTCGGCACGCTTGCCTGGGCGGTATGGGAAGTCGGCTTTGACTTCTGGGCGCTGGCGCCGCGTACTGACGTCTGGGTTATCTTCGGCGTCTGGCTGCTGCTGCCGTTCGTTTATCGCGGCATCTCCCGCGGCGGCAAAGCGGGCGTCTCCCTGATGGGCGTTAGCCTGGTTGTCAGCGCCGTGGTGCTGGCCTGGGCGGTATTTAACGATCCGCAGGAAATCAACGGCACCCTGCCGACCGCCGATCAGGCTGCGCCAGCTGCGGCTGACAATACGATCCCGCCGGGCGACTGGCCGGCGTATGGCCGCGATCAGGCAGGCACCCGCTACTCTCCGCTGAATCAGATCAATGAGAAAAACGTTAAGGACCTGCAGGTTGCATGGACTTTCCGTACCGGCGATCTGAAAACCCCGAACGATCCGGGTGAAATCACTAACGAAGTGACGCCGATTAAAGTCCGCGACACCCTTTACCTCTGCACCGCGCATCAGATCCTGTTCGCGCTGGATGCGGTGACCGGTAAAGAGAAGTGGAAATTCGATCCGGGCTTGAAGCCTAACCCGACCTTCCAGCACGTTACCTGCCGCGGTGTTTCCTATCATGAAACCCCTGCCGCCGCCGATGCGGGCAATGCGGCGCCGGCTCTCTGCGCACGTCGCATCATCCTGCCGGTGAACGATGGCCGCCTGTTTGCGCTGGATGCGGAAACCGGCAAACGTTGTCCGGATTTCGCCAACAACGGCGAGCTGGATCTGCAGCATAAGCAGCCGGTCACCACGCCGGGCGCCTATGAGCCGACCTCTCCGCCGATCATCACCGATAAGGTGATTGTGATTGCGGGCGCGGTAACCGATAACTACTCCACGCACGAGCCGTCAGGCGTGATCCGCGGCTTCGACGTTAACACCGGCGCGCTGCTGTGGGTGTTCGATCCGGGCGCCAAAGATCCGAACGCCATTCCGGCCGACGGTCACAGCTTCGTCCCGAACTCGCCGAACTCCTGGGCGCCTGCCGTTTACGACGCCAAGCTGGATATGGTTTACCTGCCGATGGGCGTTTCCACGCCGGACATCTGGGGCGGCAACCGCACGCCTGAGCAGGAGCGTTACGCGAGTAGCGTGCTGGCGCTGAACGCCACCACCGGTAAGCTGGAATGGTCCTATCAGACCGTACACCACGACCTGTGGGATATGGACCTGCCTTCGCAGCCGACGCTGGCTGATATTACCGACAAAGATGGCAATACCGTACCGGTGATTTACGCGCCGGCGAAAACCGGCAATATCTTCGTGCTGGATCGCCGTAACGGTAAGCTGGTAGTGCCGGCGCCGGAAACGCCAGTGCCGCAAGGCCCGGCGGAAGGCGATCGTCTCTCTCCGACCCAGCCTTACTCTGAGCTGACCTTCCGTCCGAAACAGAATCTGTCTGGCAAGGATATGTGGGGCGCGACGATGTTCGACCAGCTGGTCTGCCGCGTGATTTTCCATCGTCTGCGCTACGAAGGTCCGTTTACCCCGCCGTCTGAGCAGGGTACGCTGGTCTTCCCGGGCAACCTGGGCATGTTCGAATGGGGCGGCATCGCGGTCGATACTCACCGTCAGATCGCTATCGCCAACCCGATGGCGCTGCCGTTTGTCTCTAAACTGGTGCCGCGCGGTCCGGGCAACCCGATCGAGCCGCCGGAAGGTGCAGCTGGCGGTTCCGGCACCGAGACCGGCATTCAGCCGCAGTACGGCGTGCCGTTCGGCGTGGAGCTGAATCCGTTCCTGTCGCCGTTTGGTCTGCCGTGTAAACAGCCTGCATGGGGTTATATCTCCGCGCTGGATCTGAAAACTAACGAAGTGGTCTGGAAGAAACGTATCGGCACCGTACGCGATAGCGCGCCGGTTCCGCTGCCGTTCAAAATGGGCATGCCGATGCTGGGCGGCCCGGTCACCACGGCAGGTCACGTCTTCTTTATCGCCGCGACCGCGGACAACTACCTGCGCGCTTTCAGCACCAACACCGGTGAGAAGCTGTGGGAAGGCCGTCTGCCGGCTGGCGGTCAGGCCACGCCGATGACCTATGAAGCCAACGGAAAACAGTACGTGGTGATCGCCGCTGGCGGCCACGGTTCTTTCGGCACCAGGCTGGGCGACTACATCATCGCCTACGCCCTGCCCGACCAGAAATAAGCAGTTCCGCTGATAAGCAAACCCCGGCCTTGCCGGGGTTTTTTTATGCCTTCCGCCCTGCCCGCCGCATCTGATAGTGGTTACCGATCGCGCCTGCCGCCATCACTACGCAGGTGGCGAGAAACACCGACCGCATGCCGAAGCCGCCGCCGATAAAGCCGCCGAATAGCGGCCCGCTCACCTGCCCGATATATTGCGCGGAGGTGGAGTAGCCCAGCGCTTTGCCCGTCTGCCCCGCCGGCGCATGATATCGGATCAGGCTGGCGATGCAGGGCAGCAGCCCGCCTAACGCGACGCCCATCAGAAAGCGCAGCGCCACCAGCTGCCAGGCAGAGGTGATAAACGCCTGCGGGATCAGCAGCAGCGCGGCGGCGGCCTGGCCGGCGATCAGTACGTGCCAGTGGCCGATGCGATCCGCCAGTCGCCCCAGCCAGGCGGCCGATAAGATACTACCCAGCGCCGCTGCCGACATGGTGAAACCGGCCATCAGCGTCACCTGATGCGGCGCGTGAACAAACTGCGCCACGTAGAGCGTGATAATCGGCTCAACCGACATATTGGCGAAGATCAACAGCATGCCGGAGAGTAGCATCACCGGCATAATGCCCTGACGCAGGCTGAGCGCGACGCCGGCCGGCGGAGGCTGCCGCGCCGCAGAACGCGGCGCCTCTTTCAGCAGCAGGCTGGTGGCGAGAAAGGCGAGGAAAATCACGCCGCCGGCCAGCCAGAAGGTGGCGCGGATACCGATCAGCGGCGGCAGCAGGCCGCCTGCCAGCGGGCCGATCACGTTGCCCGCCATCATCCCGGAGGAGAGCATGCCCAGCGCCCAGCCAGTGTGCGCCTTCGGCGTTTGCGCGGCGATCATAATGGTCGCACCTGAGGCATAGCCGCCCAGCAGCCCCGCCAGCAGCCGCAACGCCACCAGCTGCCAGGGCGTGCTGGCCATGCCGATCAGCGACATGGCGATCGCCATGCCAAGGCTGGCCCGGATCAGCATGAGCTTGCGGCCGTAGCGATCGCCCAGCCGTCCCCACAGCGGCGCGGTGAGCGCGGCGGTAAAAAAGGTGGCGCCGTAGGCAACGCCTGACCAGCGGGCAATGGCTGCCGGCTCGCTCACGCCCAGCTCCGCCACATAGAGCGGCAAAAAAGGCAGCAGCAGCGTCATGGCGATCAGCGTGGTGAAGGATCCGGCCATGCAGACCCACAAATTACGCCGCCAGTACTGCTCCGCCTCTCCGTTCGGGGCTTGCGTCATGATCTACTCTCCCATGATTAACAGGCCACCATGCTAGCAAGTAAGCGGTATTTAATGACGCGGCGCGGCGAGAGTTCGTCAGCAGTACACTATTGTTCGCCCGCAGAAACAATCGTTGCCGTTTACCCTGCCGGCGTCGCCAGCGCCGTCTGCAGCTGCTGGCAGAACAGCGCCGTCAGCGCGCGGGCGGGTTCGGCATCGCCCACCGCCAGATAGCTGTAATAGCAATCCATTTGCCAGTCGGGCAGCAGGCGCGTCAGCAGTCCCTGTTGCTGCGCCGAACGGGTAATGTAACAAGGCAGATAGGCGATGCCTGCGCCAGCGATGGCGGCGCTCAGCAGCGCCTCGCTGTTATTGATACGGAAGCGGCTGTGTACCTCGATATGCAGCTTCTGCTTGCCCTGGCGGAACGGCAGAGAGAGGGTATGCGCCGGGCCGCGAAACAGCAGGAAATCGTGGCGCGGCAGCTGCTGCGGTTCGGTAAGCGGCGCACGCGCTAGCGGGTAGTCGGGTGCGGCAAACAGCCCCCACTCCACCTGCGATAGCGGATGCCAGGAGGCGACCGGCGGCGGCGTCTGGCCAACCGTGACCGCCAGATCGTAGCGATCTCGCCGCCAGTCAAGGGATCGATCGGTAAGATCAAGATCAACCTGCACATGAATGTGTCGCCTCACAAACGCGTTTAGCACCGGCAAGACGTACTGGCGGCCAAAGTTAACCGGCGCAATCAGCCGCAGGTTGCCCGCCGGCTCCTGATGATAATCGCGAATAAAGGCATCGGCGTTGTCCGCTTCCTGCAGCGCTCTGGCGCAGAACTGATACCAGGCGCGGCCGACCTCCGTCACGGCGATACGCCGGGTTGTGCGCTCCAGCAGCCTGACGCCAAGACGGATCTCCAGCTGCGCAATCTCCTTGCTGACGAAGGATTTTGACAGGCCGAGGCTGTGTGCGGCGGCGGTAAAACTGCGGGTTTCTACCACGCGCGCAAACAGCATCATCGCGGTGATATTTTCAATCGAAGGCATGGTCAGGTTCCGTCGGAGCAGGACGGACAGAGTGGCAAAAAGAGGGCGTAAAAGCCAGCAGACGGGAGAGTCAGGCGTCGCCGGAAAAAGCCGGCATCACGGGAGAACAGGCATCATGTGGAAACAGGCAGCACGGGGGAACAGGCATCACGGGGAAACAGGAATCATGGGGAAACAGGAATCATGGGGAAACAGGAATCATGGGGAAACAGGCATCACGGGGGAACAGGCAGCACGGGGAAAAAGCTGGGCCGCCAGTCGGCGGCCCAGGGGATTATTTTTTCTTGCCCGTCTGCAGATCGTCAGGCGCAGGCTGGGAGCCCAGCTCGGTGCCGGTCATCGGGTTGATGTCCGGGTTGGAGCGGGTGCGCAGCGCCATACTTTCCAGATCGGCCTTTTCGCCTTCGGAGAGCATCACTGACGCCAGGCCGTCGCCGCCGTCCACTGCCGGCTGCGGATCCGCGACATAATCGAAGTTCTCGTCGGAGTTCCAGCTGCCGCGTACTTCACCGCCTTCAGACATATTGAAGTAGGTGTTGGCATACTGCTCAATCGGCGGCAGTTTGCCCGGCGGGAAGTTATTACGGATAGCGTACAGGGCTTTTTCAAACGAAATCTGGTGCGCGACTTCACGCGTCATCAGGAAGCCCAGCGCATCCTTCACGCCCGGATCGTCGGTCAGGTTGATCAGGCGCTCGTAGATGATTTTCGCGCGCGCTTCTGCGGCGATATTGGAACGCAGGTCCGCCGTCACCTCACCGATGGTGTCGATATAGGCGGCAGTCCAGGGTACGCCGGCAGAGTTAGTCAGCGGCGGCCCACCACCGTACAGCAGCGCGGTGGTATGGCTGTCGTTGCCGTTACCGGTCAGGGAACGATAAAGCTCAGCTTCCTGTTCGGTTCCTTCCGCCAGCGCGCCTTTCGCGCCCTTATTCAGCATCCCGACAAGGGAGCCGATAATTTCAAGATGGCTCAGCTCTTCCGTTGCGATATCCAGCAGCATATCTTTGCGGCCCGCATCATCTTCGCCAAGACCCTGGGTGAAATAACGGCAGGCGGCAGCCAGCTCCCCTTGTGGTCCACCAAACTGCTCAAGCAGCAGGTTCGCCAGCCCAGGATTAGGCTCAGCTACACGTACCGTGTACTGCAACTGTTTGACATGTCTAAACATTGCTCACTCCTCTGGTGAGGTTGCCAACGGCGGCAACCCCGATGACAGTGAAACGCCATGACTGGCTTTGTTTTATTTTTTTGCTTCTGTGTCCGGCTGCGCCGAACGAACCATAAACTGTTCAGTCACGTCTGGCAGGTGGGTCAGCGCCCAGTCGGCCATCGCTTTTTCCTGCTCACGGATCTGCTCAAATACGCGCGCGCCTTCGCTGTCGCCCGCCAGTTCTGCGGCCGCGATCAGAGAGGTATAACAGGCAATTTCAAACTGCTCGAAGACATAACCGCTGATGGCGCCTTTCACCACTTCGTCGGAGGCGAACATCCCGCCCACCGCCTGGCCCATTGCCGCCACTTTGCCCATCATGTCTTTCATGGTGGAGTTGGAGGTATCCTGGCGATCGATAACCTGTTGCAGCATCTGCTGCTGTTGGCGCGTTTCTTCAATATGCTGCTGCAGACGTGATTTCAGATCGGGATAATGTTCCAGACGGGCGGACATTTTCTCCAGCATCTCTTCTGCTTGTTTTTCCATGGCATGCGCGTCGCGCAGCCAGCTGAGATAGTTTTCCTGATAAGTCATATTTTCACCTCGTGATAAGTGACCCAGAAAATAAGCCTGACGTAATAAACATGTCGCAACGCCAGAATTATCTCTCTTTGATTATTCACCGCACTTCGGCGGATAAAAGTTTTTAAGCGATACATAAAAAGCGTAGGCAGCGAAACAGCAAATAACAACCGTAACGGCAAAAAAATTTGCGTTATCGCTTTGTTAATAAAGATGAATTAAGAATAAACCTAAGGAAGGAATGAAAAAGAGGCTATTTTAAAAAAATAAACCTCCGGCACGCATTAAAACCGCGCCAGAGGTTAATCAACAGAATTAGCAAGCTAACTAATAATTAGCTGCCTGATGAGCTAATAATTAGCTGCCTGATGAGCTAATAATTAGCTGCCTGATGGACGACCGCCGCCGTGACTGTTTTGCCCACCTTTTTTGCCTGCTTCGGAGGCTTTTTCACGGTCGTTTTTAAAATTACCGCCGCTGTGCTGCCCGCCTTTCTTACCGGCTTCAGAAGCTTTTTCACGATCTTCAGCGAAATTACCAGGATTACCACGATGTTGTTCAGCCATCTATTCCTCCTCGTTATTCCAGAATAATATTCTTATCCACTTAGGGGGTAGGGGGCAGTGGAGAAGAATATTGCCGACTTCGGGTATAAATTTAGCCGACCAGCGGGAGAAAGCAAATGGTTGGCGCAGCGGTAATAAGTTTTTGATATGACAGTAAAGAGACTGAATTAACACCCTTTTTGAAAGATTTAATTACAATCAGACGTAAAATAGCGTTAAATACCACGCCCGCAATAAGCGAAGCGGTAAACAGATTGTTTGCGTGTTTATTTCCGCCAGTCGGGATAACCCCGGCGCCGGCCCGCCTCGTTGAGGGGTGGCACTATTGCCGGCATTTCTGACGAAATTCGCCCGGTGTCATGCCGTAGTGGCGCACAAAGGTTTTGTGAAAGGTGTCATGAGAGGAAAAACCGTGCTGCACCGCCACATATTCGATCGTGACATTATCCTCCACCAGCATCCGCGCAGAAGCCACCAGGCGTTTCTCGCGGCAGAAGGCGGCGAGGGTTTTGCCGGTGACCGCATGAAAGTAGCGTTGCAGATACCATTTGGAATAGCCGGTTTTTTCCGCGCAGTCGTCTACGGTGATGCGTCGATGCGGGTTGCTTTCAATCCAGCGCATCAGCTCGCGGATCACGCCGTAGGTAAACACCTTTTCACTTGCTGCGCTTAGGTTCATAAGGCTTCCTTTACGATACGTCCATCACCGGCTGTAGCTCCAGCCGGATGATATGAAGCAGGTTATTACGCAGGACATCTTCCCGATCGCTTAGCACGCCGTGCATATCCAGCGCATCCTGTCCCAGCGTTAAGCCGATAAGCCGCCATGCCGTGGCTGACGGCGTATCGTGGCAGCGCAGCAGGTTCTGCTGAACGCCGCGCGTAATGGTGTCGCTGACGATGCTGTGCCAGAGATTGAGCGCGTAGACGAAGATTTTGTGCAGCGCTTTATCCTGCTGGGAAACCACCGAGACCTCGCGCCACAGTTCGGTTTCGTGCTGTTCTTTATCTGAATCGCACAGCAGCGCTGATACCGCATCGATACCGTCCAGCGCTTCGCTGGCGCTTTTATGCGCGGCGACGGTTTCATTAACGATGAGCAGAAACGCCTGACACTTCAGCTGGCTCAGCGAGGCGAAATGACGGTTGATATGCCCGATGGCCGCCCCGCTCTCCTGAGCGATTTTACGGGCGGTGACGGCGCTATAGCCTTCCTTCCTGATTAACGTCTTTGTCGCGCCGATCAGCAGATCTGCGCGTGCGTCCGCTTTTAAATAGCCCATCCTTTGCCTCGCCTGATTTAGCCGGCCCACATTCTGCCTTTTTCTGAACAGGCGTTCAATATTATTCTGAACAGATGTTCAAAATGTTCCGTCTCGTTTCCGCTAACAGATGTTTCACCCTGTTACTGAAAAGCGGTTTTTGCCGCGACGTTTCCGCCTCCGGTCACTTTAACAGCTAATCGTTTGCGCGCTTTACGAAAGCGTTTGCTTTCCGTTCTAAACCACCTTTATGACGTTAATTTTACGCTTTATCGAACTGTTCGTGATCTACATCACAAAACGGTTGAATCAAAATGAAACAAACTTTGACAAACGTGAGCAATATCTATTTTCTATCGGCAGGATAAAGGCACCCTATGCGGGCTGCCGCGGCGTACCTGTACGCCTCCCCCGGAGCGGCATATAACAACACCTTCCCGTCCAGCAGTGGACACTGGTTCGCGGCCCTTCTCTGACTCAGCAGAGAGGCCTTTAAGCATGTGGTAAACCATGAAAAATAAAATGTTGGTGGCTGGCGCGCTGTTGGCGGCGTCATATAGCATCTCTTCTCAGGCGGAAACTGGCGCCCCTACCTACGTATCAGACTGGTGGCATCAAAGCGTTAACGTAGTGGGAAGCAATCACACCCGCTTCGGGCCGCACCTGAACAACGATGTTTATCTGGAATATGAAGCCTTCGCCCATAAAGATTGGTTCGATTTCTACGGTTATGTGGATATCCCGAACTTCTTCGGCGCGGCGAACAGCTATCAGCAGGGCATCTGGGACAACGGTTCGCCGCTGTTTATGGAAATCGAACCGCGCTTCTCTATCGACAAGCTGACCGGCACCGATCTGAGCTTCGGCCCGTTTAAAGAGTGGTACTTCGCTAACAACTATGTCTACGACATGGGCCGCGATCATAATAACCGCCAGAACACCTGGTATATGGGTCTGGGCACCGATATCGATACCCACACCAAAATGTCGCTGGCGCTGAACATTTACGCCAAATACCAGTGGGAGAACTACGGTGCGGCGAATGAGAACAGCTGGGACGGCTACCGCTTCAAGGTGAAATATTTCCTGCCGTTAACCACCCTGTGGGGCGGCAATCTGAGCTATATCGGCTTCACCAACTTTGACTGGGGCTCCGATCTGGCGGATAAAACGCCGGGCGCGTCGCGTTCCAGCAACTCCATCGCCTCCAGCCATATTCTGGCGCTGGGCTACGATCACTGGCACTACTCGGTGGTGGCGCGTTATTTCCATAACGGCGGCCAGTGGGCCGACGGCGCCAATCTGAACTTCGGCGACGGTCCGTTTGAAGTGAAATCTACCGGCTGGGGTTACTACCTGGTGGTGGGCTACAACTTCTGATGTGCCTGCGGCAGGAGCGGCTAAGGTCGCTTCTGCCCTTGCCGGTATGCCTGCCGCGCCGCTTTCTCTCTCTTGCCTTCACGCTTTTTCTCTGTTTTTTTCGCTGACTGTTCCTTCACGGCTTCCCTCTGCTTCCACTTCCCTTTTTGCTCCTTCGGTTACGTTTCATTCGCAATTTCTCTTCGCCTTCCGCTTTCCCGCTCTGCGCTTCCGCTGACGCTCCTTTCGCAGTAGTTCTCTTCGCTTTCCCTTTTTCTGCCTTCCGCTTTTCTTACGCACCGTTTGCCATCCCCCCGTTCCGGCTTTCTCGCCCGGCGAACAGAGCCGCTATACCCTTTATGACACATTAAAACGGCCTGGTTATATTTCCCGCGTTGCTTTTAAATAAACGCATTAATAACTTTAAAATATTCTCTGAATAATAAATAACGCCAACGCGTAACGCGCCATGAGTTAAATAAATAAAGTAATTATGCGTTATCTCACATTCCTGCACACGGGCAACCGATGCCAATGTATTTTAGCAAAGCGCTATGCTAGCGTAGCGAAAAATATGGATTGCAACTGCGTATGCGGGCAAAACCTACCGTAATGAATTCACCTTTTTCGCTGTTAACCCGGCGCCAGGTTATTCATCAGGTAGGTTTTTTATTTGGCATACAGAGAACCAGGGAAACGCAGCGCGGCGGCTTCGCCTTTCGCCCTGCCTCCGCTGCATCCCCTGCCTGCCGCCCTGTGCGTGCGGCCGCAATGCCCTGCCGGCCCCGTGGCGCGTTCTTCCCCGGTGCGCAGCATTTAGCTAACGCTGCGCTGAATACTGCATGCGAAAAGCGTAGGCCGCCGGCACGAAATAAGTGCGGAAAAAAAATCCACGCAGCGCCCCATATTTATGCGCGCAACGTCAGCCCATGAATGATTAATCCGCTGCAAAGCGAGAATAAGCGCTGGCCAGATGACGCTTTCCGTTAGAAGAAATAAATGAATGCTGCGCCACATCGCGCCGGATAAATAAAAAAGAGGAATCTTTTCATTGGCGGGGAGGCAGCCCGATTTATTCAGCGCGGCTGCAGCGCCGCCTTTTGCGTCAGCACCAGGGAGTGTTATTTATGAAAGTCATCACCATTATCAGTGCGCTTATTTTTCCGGTTATTTGTCACGCGCAAACCGGCGCAGGCGGCGGGCTAGCCGATACGCTTTTCAGCGACGGCGCGCTCGATCTCGCTTTACGCAACTACTGGAAGTATCTGAAGGAGGACGGCGCTAACCCTAAAACCGTTCATGCCGCCTGGGGACAAAGCCTGGTGCTGGACTATCAGTCGGGCTACTTCGCCGATCTGATCGGCTTCGATCTCTCCT
Source organism: Mixta gaviniae (assembly GCF_002953195.1). Taxonomy (GTDB): domain Bacteria; phylum Pseudomonadota; class Gammaproteobacteria; order Enterobacterales; family Enterobacteriaceae; genus Mixta; species Mixta gaviniae. The sequence continues at coordinate 4,132,411 of NZ_CP026377.1, forward strand.
ACTACGGCGCGCTAAAGCTGGGCGCCAGCGACTTCTTTGATACGCGCGGTATCCTTTATAACGCCGGCCATGACAATAAAAAGGGCAACGCGCAGGGCTTCAGCAAGGCTGGGCAGCGCTATCTTAAGCTGCGCCTGGGGGGCGACGCGGTAAACGGCGAGCTGCACGGCGGCTGGGAAAGCCTGCCCAACTTCGGCGTGCTTAACACCTCATGGCGCCTCTCGCCTATCACCTACCTTGGCTGGAACGGCGTTGCCCGGCTCGGCGCGACGCAGCTGCGCGCCGCGTATGTCACCCGATCCATCGACCGCAGCTCGCCTGAACAGGTTCACTTCATCACTAACGACGGCAACAGCATCGACCATATCGCTACCGGCGATGTGAGCTACAACGGCGATAGCCTGACGCTGCAATATGGCGCGGGCGAGAGCGACGGCTATCTGCGACGACAGCACCTCTTTATGAGCGGCGATATCACGTCACATCTGTCCGTCGGCAGCCAAATCTATGTTACCCGGGCGATGGAGAACTATCGCGCGATGCCCGCGTCGCGTCGCGACTTCGATCGCCACGCCAGCCATTATGCGCTGGAGATGACGTGGAAACAGGATAAGCTGCGCTCCCGCTGGGGTCTGGGTTATACGCGCGCGGAGAAGGAAAACAGCGTGGGCTTTTATCCCCGCCATATGAGCCGTAACGCTTTCGGCAATTTCATCTCGATGGCTACCGCCGGCGATGATTATATGCGCGACAAAGAGCTGATGGTGGCCACCATGACCGACTACCAGTTTACGCCCGACCTGCTGGGCGGCGTTGCGGTTAATGCCGGGTCGATTCGCTATAAGGGGTTAAACGTGCGCAGTGGTGAAGTGAGCCTTTACGGCCGCTGGACGCCTTCTCATCCCGGGCTAAAAGATTTCAGCGTATGGATGATGTTCGGGCCAGGCTGGTCATATAAAAACGTTAACCGTACGCCGGTGCTGCATCACGGCGACTATCGCCGTTCGCATGTGCTGTCGGGCGAAGTGATTATCGACTACCGCTTTAAGCTGCTGTAAGCGGCCGACAGCGTCGAAGGAAGCTCAGGCCAGCATCGGCTGGCCTGAAGCGTCGTGCGGTTAGCCCAGCATCTCGCGGACAAAGGCTTCGATCTCTTTATTCTGGCAGTTTTCAAAGAAGCACTGCTGGAAGCGCTGGCCGCTCACGGCGGTTTTTACCAGCTCAGGATCGATGGCGCGCAGCGTATCCAGATAGTTCTCTTTCACAACCGCCGCTTTCACCTGATTAAGAATGCCGGCGTTGCGCACCTGCGGCTCTTTACGCTCCGGTGGGTAGCCCTGACCTTTTTCGCCGCTGAAGGCTTTTTCAAAGATAAAGCGCAGGTTCAGCTCAGCGCCCCAGCCAAAACCTTTCGCAAACGGCAGCGCCAGCGCATTACCGTTATTGATCTGGGCGAACAGGTAAGCGTCAGCGGGATCGATACAGTAGCCGCAGGCGACGCCGGGATGAATATTCAGCGACATCAACGCGCCCTGCCCGGTGCCGCAGCCGGCGATAATGAAATCCACCGCTTTCGAGTTCAACAGTATGCTGGCCATAATGCCAAGGTGAATATAGGTCAGATGATGATCCTGCTCATCGCTCATACCTACGTTAAATACCGGATAATCCAGCCCGTTCGCTACCTGTTGCAGCTCTTTCAGCACAACGGCGTTTTTCGCCGCCTGGCTGTTTTCCATCATCAGCGCGATCTTCATCGTTTATCCTCTTATTAAGCGTGTATCAGGCGTGTGACGCCAGCGGGTGCCCGGCGGCGACATGCCGCCGCCTGGGCTTACTCTGCCGTCGTGCGCCTGCAGTGTGTATTCAACAGGCCCTGGCGCGCCCTTCTGCAGACGTCAACCATTTATGAAACAGTGTTTCATATTTTAGAGCGGGCGTACTCTTATAGATACCGCGCAGGGGAATTACTGTGACAGTTTTCACATTTTCTCGGCAGAAGCGCTTTTTTCCGCCCCTTTTCCGGCCTGAATCTCTAAACCGGGCAGGCGAAAAAATGTGTGATCCTTGCTGCATTTTCACGCTACGCCACTCGGCAAGCTCCCTGAACGGGGTATGATTTTGCAATATGAAACAATGTTTCAATTTGAAGCAAAATCTGGCGTGAGGAAAAATCTATGGCGAAAGGGAACCGTATACACCTGCCTTTTCATCGCTTTACCGATGAGAAGACCGGCGCCGACATGGTGCGATTAACGCCGCCTGAGGTGTTATGTCATCGCAACTATTTTTATCAGAAGTGCTTCTTCAACGACGGCAGCAAACTGCTGTTCGCCGGCGAGTTTGACGGCCAGCGCAACTATTATCTGCTCGATCTGCAGCTGCAGCAGGCGACGCAGCTAACGGAAGGTGCGGGCGATAACACCTTCGGCGGCTTCCTCTCGCCGGACGATCGTTACCTGTTTTATGTGAAAAACGAACGTCAGCTGCGCCGCGTCGATCTGCAGAGCCTGGAAGAGAAGGTTATCTATAGCGTGCCGGAAGCCTGGGTCGGCTACGGCACCTGGGTCGCCAACAGCGACTGCACTAAGCTGGTCGGCATCGAAATCGACCGCCAGGACTGGGAGCCGCTCAGCGACTGGCAGGTGTTTAAAACCTTTTTTGAAAAGAACCCGCATTGCCGCCTGCTGCGGGTCGATCTGCAAACCGGCGAGGCGCAGACCATCCTCGATCAGCGGCTGTGGCTGGGGCACCCGATCTACCGGCCGTTTGACGACCATACCGTCGCCTTCTGCCACGAAGGGCCGCACGATCGCGTGGATGCGCGCATGTGGCTGATCGATGAGGATGGCGCCAATATGCGCAAGGTGAAAGATCACGCGGAAGGCGAAAGCTGCACCCATGAGTTCTGGGTGCCGGACGGATCGGCGTTGATCTACGTCTCCTATCATAAGGCGCGGGCCGATCGCGAGATCTGCCGTTTCGATCCCGTCACCGGCCATAATGAAGTGCTGATGACCATGCCCGCCTGCTCTCACCTGATGAGTAACCATAACGGCACCTTGCTGGTCGGCGACGGTGCCGGCACGCCGGTGGATGTACAGGACACCAAAGGCTACACCATTGATAACGATCCGATGCTGTGGCTGTTTGACGTGGCGACGCGTCAGCATCGTCCACTGGCGGCGCATAACAGCTCCTGGCGCGTGCTGGATGGCGATCGTCAGGTTACGCATCCGCATCCGTCGTTTACGCCGGACGATAAGCAAGTGCTGTTCACCACCGATTATGAAGGCCAGCCAGCGCTCTATCTGGCAGCCATCAAAGAGAACTTCTTCAGCTAACTGCAGGACAGGCGCATGTTTACTTTCAGAGAACAAACCCAGGCAGAACAGGTGGGCGAAGGCGTTACACGACGCGTGCTGGCGCACGGCGGCGGCATGATGGCGGTTGAAGTGACCTTTGAGAAAGATGCGGTCGGCCCGCTGCATCATCATCCGCACGAGCAGCTGACCTATGTGCTGTCAGGGCGCTTCGCCTTCACTATCGATGACGAAACGCATGAAGTGGGCGCGGGCGATACGCTGTATAAGAAACCTAACGTGGTTCACGGCTGCGTGTGCCTGGAGCCGGGCGTGCTGCTGGATACCTTTACGCCGCAGCGCGAGGATTTCCTCTCCTGAAAATAGCGGCGGCGGGCGCCTTATCGGATGCCCGCCGCCGTTTTCTGTCGCCGTCACAGGCAATGGCCTGACGACGTACCGCCGCGTCGGCTAGTGTTCGGCCTGCGGCAACTTCTCGATATCCACGTTGCCCTGCTGCTGCGCCACGAACGTCTCTTTACGCACTTCGGCGACATCGCCCGCGGTCACCGGTTTCGCGCCTGTATTGCCCCAGCTGGTGCGAATAAAGTTCACCACGTCTGCCACCTGATGGTCATCCAGACGCCAGCCGAAGCCCGGCATCACTACGGTGGTCGGCGCGTCCTTCACGCCCGGCAGCGTACTGCCGGTCAGCACGATATGGATAAGCGAGGTGGGATCGTCCGCCAGCACGACCGGATTGCCGCGCAGCGCCGGGAAGAAGCGCTTGTAACCGCGTCCGTCGGTGCGGTGGCAGGCGGCGCAGCTGTCGACATACTCCGCCGCGCCCGCCTTGCTGTCGTCACCTTTCCACAGCGCCTGCGCCACGGCATCGTCAGGCTGGAAACCCGCCTGCGACGGATCCTTCGCGCCCAGCGATTTCAGATAGCGCGCGATCGCCCGGATATCCTTATCGTCGAGATGCTGCAGGCTATGCTCTACCACCTCCGTCATGCCGCCGAAGGCCGCCGTATCGTCATTGCGCCCGGTGCTGAGGAACTGCACCAGATCCTCTTCGCTCCAGCGTCCCAGGCCGTCGCGGTTATCGCCGCGCAGGTTGCTGGCGGTCCAGCCGTCGATCGGCGCGTTGCTGCCGGAGAGGTAGTCGCCGCCCTTCTCATCGCTCAGCACTTTCTCCTGCATGGTAAAGCTGCGCGGCGTATGGCAGGCGCCGCAGTGGCCTAACCCTTCCACCAGGTAGCGTCCGCGCGCCAGATCCGCTTCTTCGCCGCTTTTCGGCTGGAACGCCTTCACGTCCGGCGCAAAAATGCCGCGCCAGATCGCCAGCGGCCAGCGCATGGAGAGCGGCCAGGGAATATCGCTCTCTTTATTCTGCTGCGCCACCGGCGCCACGCCGTGCATAAAGTAAGCGTAAAGCGCCTGCATATCCTCGTCGCTGACCACCGCGTAAGAGGGATAAGGCATCGCCGGATAGAGGGTATCGCCGTTTTTCGCTATGCCGTGACGCACTGCTTTCTGGAAGTCGTCATAGCTATAGCTGCCGATACCGGTCGCTTTATCCGGGGTAATGTTGGTGGAGTAGATGGTGCCGATCGGGGTCGCCATCGCCAGCCCGCCGGCAAAGGGTTTCCCCTCTTTGCTGGTGTGGCAGGCGACGCAATCCCCTGCGCGCGCCAGATATTCGCCGCGTTTGATCAGATCGCCGGCCTGGTCGTCGGCCGCCATCGCGCCAGAGGCTGTAGCCAGCAGGCACAGCGCCAGTAATGCCTTTTTCATCACCATCATCCTTATGCCTGTACCAGCGGTCCGGGGTTTTTCAGATACTGTTCACGGATCGCCTTCGCCGACCAGTAGGTCAACGCGGCGACCATGCCGGTCGGGTTATAACCCAGCCCCTGCGGGAACGCCGAGGCGCCCGGCACAAAGACGTTCGGCACGTCCCAGCTCTGCAGATAGCGGTTTACCGCGCTGGTCTTCGGATCCTCGCCCATGATCGCGCCGCCGTTCATATGCGTGGTTTGATAAACGGTGGTGTCGAAGTGGGTGCCCTGCACTTTCGGCGCGCCGATGATCTCTTTCGGGTTCATCGCGACGGCGATTTTGCGCATGCGATCGTGCATAAACTGCGACATCTTGATGTCGTTATCCTGCCAGTCAAAGGTCATGCGCAGCAGCGGCTGACCAAAGGCATCTTTGTAGTTCGGATCGAGATCGAGGTAGTTGGCGCGATAAGACTGGTGCGCGCCGTGCGCATCCATTGAAACATGGTGCGTATAGTGATCGGCCACCGCCGCCTTCCACTTACTGCCCCAGCCCGGCGTGCCCTGCGGCACCGGCAGGCCGGAGATCGGCTTCACGCCCGCCTGGTTGACCCAGAAAGGCGAACCGCCAACAAAGCCATATTTGCCATGGTCGAAGTTATCAGCATTGAAATCATCCACGCCGACGCCCGCGCCGCCCGCGCCGATAAAGTTATTGGTATGCACATCCTTGCCGAAGAACGCCTTAATGGTAGAGATGTTCTGATAGGCGAAGTTGCGGCCCACCACCCCTTCATTGGTAATCGGGTTGTAAGGCTTGCCGATGCCGGAAAGCAGCATCAGATGCACGTTGTGGAACTGGAACGCGGAGAGGATCACCAGATCCGCCGGCTGCTCGATCTGGCGGCCCTGCGCATCGACATAGGTCACGCCGGTGGCGCGTTTTTTATCGTCGGTGAGGTTAACGCGCAATACGTGCGAGTTGTCGCGCAGCTCGAATTTCGGCTCCTGACGCAGCGCCGGCCAGATGTTAACGTTCGGCGATGCCTTGGAATACATGTAGCAGGCGTAGCCGCTGCAGTAGCCGCAGAAGTTGCACGGTCCCATCTGCGCGCCATAAGTATTGGTGTAAGGGCCAGAGGTGTTGGCGGACGGCAGATCGTAAGGATGATAGCCTACCGACTCGGCCGCCCTGGCGAACAGCTGGGCGGAATATGTGCGCTTCTGCGGCGGCAGCGGGAAATCGTCGGAGCGATCGGGCGCAAAGGGGTTGCCGCGGCCCTGGCCGACGATTTTGCCCTTAATGCTCCAGGCGGAGCCGGAGGTGCCGAACACTTTCTCCGCCTTATCGAAGAACGGCTCCAGTTCGTCGTAGGTGACGCCGAAATCCTGAATGGTCATGCCGTCCGGGATAAAGTTTTTGCCGTAGCGCTCTTCATAGTGGCTGCGCATACGCAGCTCAATCGGGTCGACGCGGAAGTGGACGCCAGACCAGTGCAGGCCGGCGCCGCCGGTGCCGGTGCCCGGCAGGAACGCCGCCAGCTGGCGGTAAGGCTGCGCGGTCTGTGAGACATCATGGCGGATGGTGACGGTGCTTTTCGACAGATCCTGAAACAGCTTTTTGCGCACGTTATAGGTCAGTTCGTCGATCACCTGCGGATAGGAACCGTCCGGGTAGGTATCGCGATGCGGGCCGCGCTCCAGTGCCACCACATGCAGGCCCGCTTCCGTCAGCTCTTTTGCCATAATAGAACCGGCCCAGCCGAAGCCGACAATGACCGCGTCCACTTTTTTCATTACGTTTGCCATGCTTATGCTCTTTCTCCACGAATCGATACCGCCGGGAAGGGATAACGCTCACCGCGCTCCACCCAGTCCATAAAATCAGCGCGTGCGCCGGGGAAGCCGATCAGCTTCCAGCCCACCATGTGCTGATTGCCGCCGTGCAGCGGATCGCAGAAAAAGCCCTCGCGGGTGTTTTGCAGCAGATAAGCGAAAAAGACCTTCGCCGGCAGCTGCTTAAAGCTGGCTTTGTTGCTTTCGAACTCGCCAAGCAGCGCATCCTGCTGGTCGGCGCTTAGCGCGGCAAAGGCTTTGCCGTGCTGTTGTTTCGCCCAGGCGTCCGCTTCGGCAATGCCCAGACGATAGATCTGCTGCGGCACCAGCGGCAGCTGGTAACCCAGCTCTTTCGGCGCGTCAGGATTGAACGGCCCCTGCATATACCAGTTGCTGCCGGTGGCGTACGGGGTATTCATTTGCCGATCGATAAACTCCGGCACGCCCGCTTCCAGCGCGCCCGGACCGCGTTCATCCGCCGGGATCAGGCGCGCCACGGCGGCCTTGATAAAGGCGAACTCTTCGGTGGAGAACCAGACCGGCTGATAATCGCGTGCGGTTTGCGGCCCGGCAGGAGCCGCCTTTTCGTTGGCCTGCGCGCTGCCGCTAAGGCCCAGTGATGCAATCCCGGTGGTGCCCATCGCGACGGCGGGCGCCAGCGTGATGGTTTTCAGGAGAAAGTCTCTCCTGGAAGTACTCGTTTTTTCTTTCGACATGACATTGCCTTAGCGCGCGTTGCTTAACGGCGCAACTGTTGATTGTCTCTGTTTTATTGTGGTTGTTATCGCATTGCGCAGGGCATTCCGGATGGAAAACAGGCTCTTGTTACCGGTAACAATGGCGCGCATTGTAACAGCTATTTTGTAAAATCTTTAGCTTCAAAAAACAAAAACACACAAATTCCTTAACATTAAACTGACATTGTCCGCTTTTGCTCGCTCTGAACACAAATCGCCGTAACGACTGGTCACAACCCACCACAGACGGTTAACGATTTCGCAGGCTATAAAGAAGCGATTTTTGATGCGGAGAAGCTATGTTCAGTTCCTTTTTTCCCCGGCCCGCGCTCTTTTTCAGCAGCGCGGCCCTGTTTAGCCTGACGGCGGCGCTGCTCTGGTTTGAGGGCGCCAGCCAGCTGCTGTTTCACCTGTCGCCGTTTGCCGCCTGGGCCGGCAAAACGCCGCCCGATAACGCCTGGCGCTTTCTTCAGCCCGACGAGCTATGGTTTTACGCCTGGTTCGCCGCGCTGACGGCGCTGTTCGCCACCGTCTGGGCGATCGCCAGCCCGCATCCCTGGCAGCGCTGGTCAGTGTGGGGAACCGCGCTGATCCTGTTTCTGACCTGGTTCGACGTGCATGTCGGCGTCGCCATCAACGCCTGGTACGGTCCCTTCTATGATCTGATCCAGCAGGCGCTGGAGAAGGCAGGTTCAGTCCCGATGGCCGCCTTTTACCAGCAGATCGGCGATTTTCTTAGCATTGCGCTGATTGCGGTGGTGGTCGGCGTGCTAAACGCTTTCTTTATCAGCCACTGGGTGTTTCGCTGGCGTACGGCAATGAACCAGTGGTATCTGACGCACTGGCAGCAGCTGCGCCACGTGGAAGGGGCGGCGCAGCGCGTGCAGGAAGACACGATGCGCTTCTCCAGCACGCTGGAGGAGTGGGGCGTCAATCTGATCCAGGCAGTGATGACGCTGGTGGCGTTTTTGCCGGTGCTGGTGGGGCTGTCGCAACATGTCAAAAGCGTGCCGATCCTCGGCAGCCTGCCTGACGGGCTGGTGCTGGCGGCGCTGTTCTGGTCACTGTTTGGCACCCTGCTGCTGGGGCTGGTGGGCATTAAGCTGCCGGGACTGGAGTTCCGCAATCAGCGGGTCGAAGCCGCCTACCGTAAAGAGCTGGTCTACGGCGAAGATGACGCCCGCCGCGCCGCACCCGCCACGGTGCGCGAGCTGTTCAGTCGGGTGCGCCATAACTATTTCCGTCTCTGGTTTCACTATCTCTATTTCAACGTGACGCGCATTCTCTATCTGCAGGTGGATAGCATGTTCGGCCTGTTTCTCCTGCTGCCGACCATTATTGTCGGCGGCCTGACGCTTGGATTATTGCAGCAGATCACCAACGTCTTCGATCAGGTGCGTCAGGCGTTCCAGTATCTGATTACCTCCTGGTCGACGCTGGTGTCGCTGATGTCGATTTATAAGCGTCTGCGCAGCTTTGAGCAGGCGATTGACGATGGAAGCAGACGGGGCGTGCTGCAACAACGCTAAGGGGTCACGCGGGAAAGTAAACCACAGGCGGGGGTGAGGCGCGCTTTGGCCACGCCGTCAGCGGCTGTTGAAGCATAACGGCAGGCCCTCTGCGCGTTAACCGTCGTCAACACCACCGGTCATCTTCGCCTGGCCCGGAGGACCGCAAAGCCGCCTAATCACCCTATTCAGGCCGCAATCACGTCGCCCTGCCGTGCGGCTGGCTGTTCGCCCTTCTCACGGGCGTACCTTCAGGCGGAGCGATAACGTGGCGCAAAACGCGCGGGCGATGGCAAACAGCGATCTGGCGCTGCGGGAAACGCCGCAGCGCCAGTATGTCACCCCGCTGGCGGCGCGTCTGGCACGGGCCGCCGGGAAAGAAGAGACTATTTAAGCGCGGCGAACACACGCTCTACCGCGTAAGCGCCCGGATCCTTCACCCCGTTGAGGCTCTCCTGATTCAGATAGGAGGAGCGTCCCGCCTTAGCGGCGCCCATGCTGGCGGTAGAATCCGCGCCCTGCTGCGCGGCGGCGGCGGCGGCATCCAGCCCCTGGCCGGCAATCAACGCCTGCAGCGCAGGCTCCAGCGCATCGATCAGCGTGCGGTCGCCGACGCGCGCGCCGCCGTAGTGTTTCATCCGTTCCAGCCCGGCCATCAGCGCCTGCGGCAGCGCTTTGCCCTCTTCCAGCTGCTGGCCGGCGGCGGTAAACATAATCGACATCAGCACGCCGCTGGAGCCGCCCATCACCACCGCCAGCTGCTCGCCAATCAGCGTCAGCAGGCGCGATGGCTCATTAAGGGGCAGCCTGTTCTGCTGGCTGCCCTGCAGGATTTTGCGCGCACCGGCGGCGAAGGTGGAGCCGGTATCGCCATCGCCGACCTTCGCATCCAGCTTATTCAGATCGCCTTCCAGGTCAATCAGCGTCTGGCACAGGGTCTCCACCACGCGCCGCGTCGCCGCATTGTCGGAGGGTTGCGCTTCCTGCTGGCGTTTAATCGCTTCGCCTTTGACGGGCTCCGGCATGCGCAACGCCTGCACCGGCTGCCAGCCGCTTGCCTCCACCGGCGCCTGCAGCGCCTGCAGCCGTTCTTCATCCAGCAGCAGCGTCGTCAGGGAGAAACCTTTCATATCCAGCGAGTTGACCAGCGTGGCGGGGCCGAGCAGATGAGTAACACGTTCACCCAGCGGCGTCTTTGCCGTTTCGCGCACCAGCACGCCCATTTCCAGCAGCGAAAAGCCGCCGAGGTTGTTAACCAGCAGCAGCGCCTTTTTATCCTGCGGCACCTTTTCCGCCAGCTTTTGCGCCATGATCTGCACGATTTCGCGGCTGTTCTGCGTTTTTAGCGTTTTGACGCCCGGCTCGCCGTGAATGCCCATGCCAAGTTCGCTTTCGCCTTCCGCCACGCGATTGTCGGGCGCTTCGCCGGGAATATGGCAGGTAGAGAACGCGAGTCCGATGCTGGCGGTCTCGTCAATCGCCCGCTGCGCGCGCTGCGTCACCTCCTGCAGCGAGGCGCCCTGCTCAGCGTAATAGCCCGCCAGCTTATGGATCAGCACCGTGCCCGCCAGGCCGCGTGGCTGCGGGTTATCCGGCAGCGCGATATCATCTTTCACAATCGCCAGTTCAACCTTGTAGCCCAGCGCGCGCGCTTTTTCCGCCGCCAGGCCAAAGTTCAGGCGGTCGCCGGTATAGTTTTTCACGATCAGCAGGCAGCCCGCCTCGCCGGTTACGTTGATGATGGCGCTCAGCACCGCATCGACGCTGGGCGAAGCGAACACGTCGCCGCACACCGCCGCGGTCAGCATCCCTTTACCCACAAAGCCGACGTGCGCTGGTTCATGCCCGGATCCGCCGCCGGAGATCAGCGCCACCTTGCGCTTGTCCCAGTCATTGCGCACCACAACGCGAATACCTTCGCCCACCTCAAGCCGGCTCAGATTGTGGTAAGGGGCGCTCAGCAGCGCGCCCTCAATCGCTTCGTTCACCAGTTCGCTTTTTTCGTTCATGAAAAACTGACTCATGGTTTCCTCTCTTGTGTTGACGCGCCCAGCCGCGGCGGCGCAAAACGTTAACTGTAGTTGAAAAAGCAGGCGTTTATTCGGCGAAAAGGGTGAGCCGGAGAGATGCAGCAAGTAAAAAAAGGAGAAGAATGGCGTAACCAGAGGGGAGGCAGAAAGGCGAGTAAAGTTGCGATCAGCAGACGCAGGTTGAAATGCGCGCTTCGCCTCAGGGCGCATATCGGGCGCGAACGTCCGATCCTTTAAGGGGAACCATAGTCGGGCGCGAACGCCCGATCGTTAAGGGGGAAACCGCAGTCGGGCACTGACGCCCGATCTGTTAAGGGGGAAACCGCAGTCGGGCGTGAACGCCCGATCGTTAAGCGGGAAACCGCAGTCGGGCGTGAACGCCCGATATTTTAAGCGGGAAACCACAGTCGGGCGCGAACGCCCGATCTGTTAAGGGAGAAACCGCAGCCGGGTACTGACGCCCGACGCCGCGGGATTAGCGGAACACGCTGATCGCTTCAACCAGGCGCGTCGCCTGGCGCGTCATGCGTCCTGATGCTTCAGCGCCTTCCTGCACGCGCGCCGCGTTCTGGTGGGTGATCTCATCCAGGTTTTCCACGGCCAGGCTGACTTCGCTCAGCGCGGTCGCCTGCTCAGCGGTGGCGGCGCTGATCTGGCCGATCAATTCTGAAACCGTCTGCACCTGGCCGACAATCTCCTGCATGGTGCCGCCGGTGTGATTCACTTGTCCGGTGCCGGTTTCCACCCGCTTCACGCTCGCTTCTACCAGCGCTTTGATCTCGCTGGCCGCCCTGGCGCTGCGGCTCGCCAGGTTGCGCACTTCGCCCGCCACAACGGCGAAGCCTTTGCCCTGTTCGCCCGCGCGCGCCGCCTCGACCGCCGCATTGAGCGCCAGGATATTGGTCTGGAAAGCAATACCGTCGATTACGCTGATAATACTGGCGATCTTCTTCGAACTGTCGGCGATGTCATCCATCATGCCAATGGTCTCTTGCATCGCGTTTCCGCCCTGTTGCGCCGCCTTGCTGGTCACTGCGGCAAGCTGATCCACTTCCGTGGCGCGCGCCTTGTTGCTGTTTACCGTGGCGGTCATTTCATTCATGGTGGCGGCGGTTTGCTGCACGTTGGCCGCTGCCTGCTCGGTGCGCTGGCTCAGCTCTTCGTTGCTGCGCGCCATGGCGTCGCTGGCGCTCAGCACGTTCACCGCCTGACCGCTGACATCATCCACCAGCCAGCGGAACATCAGCCCAAGCTGCCCGATGGCGCGCAGCGTCATGCCGATCTCATCGACCCGATCGAGCGCCTCGACTTTATGGCTGTTACCGGTGGCAACATCCAGCGCCTGCCGGCAGACGCGCTCCAGCGGACGAGAGATCTGCTGCTCCAGCCAGAGGCTGGCCAGCAGCAGCAGGCCAGCCATGCCGGCGCTGAATAGCCCCAGCGCGCCCATACCCACACCCAGCGCCCACACCCCGGCGACGCTGAGCGGCAGCAGCGCCAGCAGCGTAGAGCGGATGCGCCAGCGCAGCGGCAGGGTCTTAAACAGCGAACGCCAGCGGCGCCAGCCGCTGTAGACCAGCAGCCCCTTATGCAGCCTGCGCCCTTTATGCCGTCCCGCCTTAAAATCGCCGTACAGCGTTTCCGCCTGCGCGATCTCTGCCGCCGTCGGCCGGGTGCGCACTGACATATAGCCCTGCGGCGCGCCGTTGCGGATCACCGGGATCGCATTGGCGCGCACCCAGTAGTGATCGCCATTTTTACACCGGTTTTTCACCAGGGCCGACCAGGGCTGCCCCTGCTTCAGCGTGGCCCACATATCCGCAAACGCCTCCGGCGGCATATCAGGGTGACGCACCAGGTTGTGCGGCTGGCCGTTGATCTCCTCCTGCGTGAAACCGCTGACGTCGATAAAAGCGTCGTTCGCGTAGGTGATATAGCTATTGAGGTCGGTCGTTGTCATCAGCGTTGCGTCATCGCTAAACGCGAACTCCTGATGGGTAACGGGTTGGTTGTTACGCATGAAATAATCCTTGAACGGGGCACAGACCGAGATGCGATGAATAGATTATGTTTTTCTATATTTTCGGCAGCCAGCGTCGGGATCTTTAATGTTAAAAACCGCTATTAGTTCGACAAAGGTCGCATTTTAAGCAGCTTCCCAGGGCATTGCCGCCAAAGGCGCGGCAAAGGTCAGGGTATGGGGAACCGTAAGTTTCATTTACCGGAGGTGAGGCGGGAGGGGATTTTGCGTTAAAGAGAGCGGGCGATAGCCGCAGAAAGCGCCGGCAAGGCGCAGGCCGCTCGCCATCAAAGGCGGTGCGGCCGCAAAGGCGTCAGCGCTGCGCGCTCGCCGCCTGACGCAGCGCCGGGCGGATAAAGCCGTGATGCTGTTCCAGCAGACGCTGCGCTTCCGGTGCGGAGAGCTGCCCCAGCACCATCAGAATGGCGGTTTTGCAGTGGCCGTCGCAGGCAGCCAGCGCCGTCTGCGCTTCTTCCGCGCCGCAGTCGGTCGCCTGCCTGACGATATTGATCTGGCGCTGCACCAGCTTCTGGTTGGTCGCCTCCACATCCACCATCAGATTGCCGAACACCTTGCCGCTGCGGATCATCGCGCCGGTGGTCAGCATATTCAGCACCAGCTTCTGCGCCGTTCCCGCCTTCAGCCGCGAGGAGCCGGTCACCACCTCCGGCCCTACCACCGGCGTCAGGGCGATATGCGCCACGCGCGCCATCTCGCTGTCGGGGTTGCAGGTCAGCGCCACGGTGGTCGCCCCCTGACGGCGCGCGTAGTCGAGCGCGCCCAGCACATAAGGGGTGCGGCCGCTGGCGGCGATGCCGACCAGCACGTCGCGCGCACTAAAAGCGATCGCCTGCAGATCGTCCGCGCCCATTTGCGCATTATCTTCTGCATTTTCTACCGCCTGCAGAATCGCCTGATGGCCGCCGGCAATCAGCCCCACCACCTGCTCGCGCGGGGTGCCGAACGTAGGCGGGCACTCGCTGGCGTCCAGAATCCCCAGCCGCCCAGAGGTGCCGGCGCCGCTGTAAATCAGCCGCCCGCCCTGCTGAAACGCGGCGCTAATCGCGTCCACCGCCTGGGCTATCTGCGGCACAATCGCCTCTACCGCCAGGGCGACTTTTTTATCTTCGTTATTAATGACGCGCAGCATCGCTTCGGTCGACAGCTCATCGATGTTTTCGCTGGCCGGATTGCGGCTTTCGGTGATCATGCGTGACAGATCGAGACTCATAACAACTCCCTTATAAGGCGAACAAAGACGGCGGCAGGCGAACTGCACCGCGCCTTATAATGAGCAACTCTTTTGCAGAATGGAACCGCTTAAGCGGCGAACGACGGGAGAAAATCGCGGATAAAAAAACGCCGCCCCGGCTTCAGGGGCGGCGTTGTCATCGTTCAGGCGGGATTAGCGTGCAGTCTGCATACGCAGCTGCTGCTCATACTTCGCCGCCTGCGCGGTATCGAACTGGTCTTCCCACTTGGCGATGACCAGCACCGCCAGCGCATTGCCTACCACGTTCAGCGCGGTACGCGCCATATCCATGATACGGTCGACGCCGGCAATAAACGCCAGGCCTTCCAGCGGGATGCCGACGCTGCCCAGCGTCGCCAGCAGCACCACGAAGGAGACGCCCGGCACGCCCGCGATCCCTTTCGAGGTCACCATCAGCGTCAGCACCAGCACGATCTCATCCATCAGAGAGAGATCGATACCGTACAGCTGCGCGATAAAGATCGCCGCGATGCTCTGATAGAGCGTGGAGCCGTCGAGGTTAAACGAATAACCGGTCGGCACCACGAAACTGGTGATCGCCTTCGGCGCGCCGTAGGCTTCCATCTTCTCCATAATCCGCGGCAGCACCGTTTCGGAGCTGGAAGTGGAGTAAGAGAGGATCAGCTCATCTTTCAGGATGCGCATCAGCGTGGTGATTTTCAGCTTACATGCTCGCGCCACCGCGCCCAGTACCACGAAGGCAAAGAACAGGATGGCGGCATAAACCAGCAGCACCAGTTTCGCCAGCGGCCAAAGCGAGGAGAAGCCGAAGTTGGCGATGGTGACGGCGATCAGGGCGAACACGCCTACCGGCGCGTAGCGCATGATCATATGCGTCACTTTAAACATGGTTTCCGATACCGAACGGAACACCTTCACCAGCGGATCGCGATGTTCAGACGGCAGCGAAGAGAGGCCGAGGCCAAACAGCACCGAGAAGAAGATAATCGGCAGCATATCGCCTTTGGCGATCGCCGCGAAAATATTCTGCGGGATCAGCGACAGAATGGTGACCACCAGGCTATGCGCCCCGCTCTGCACCTGTTCAGTCGTCGCTTCATATTTAGAGATATCCACCGTTGCCAGCGTCGACATATCAATGCCGGTGCCAGGCTGAAAGACATTCGCCAGGGTAATCCCTACCACGATGGCAATGGTGGTAATCACTTCAAAGTAGACAATTGTTTTGACGCCGATTCGTCCAAGCTTCTTCGCGTCGCCCACGCCCGCAATACCTACCACAAGAGTAGAGATCACAATTGGCACCACAATCATCTTAATCAGATGAATAAAGATATCACCGGCAGGCGAGAGGATATTGGTGATTAACCATTCACGATCCTCAGGTTGGTTATGCAGAATCGCACCAACGATGACACCCAGCACCAACGCAATCAGTATTTGCCAGGCAAGGCTGATTTTAAAACCTTTCATAGTGTTTCATTTCCTTAACAAACCCTGGTTCCGCACAGGAGCGCGGACATTTACACACTAAGGGAAATGGACAAAGTCCGGTAAAATCGAGGGTTATTGATGGTAGCGCCCGGAAAAGGGCCGTTGATAAGTACCATTATCAACGGGCGAAAAGCAACCTTTGCGGCGATCTCTTTCGCCAGATTGAGAAGCGGCAAGATAAATGCCTTCAGGTTATGAAACCACTAACTCTATGTTCTAAAAAGTAATATAGCTTGCGCTTTCGGCATAGCTATGCATTACAAGATGTGAACCGATCGCTGTTTTTTTCAACAGCGGCGGGCGGAATTACCTACACTTATCAGATAAGAAGTAAAGCGATTCTCTACCGCCAGGCTGGCGAAAAACCTGCATATTTCATCGCGTTTGTTATTCCCGTGATCTGTCGCGCAAAAAAGAAACAAAGCGCTGCTCCTCGCTGTTATTAACCTTTGATTGACATATGATTAACATCTTCAAGGAGACCAGCCATGAGCCAAATTATAAAACATCCCGTTCCCGCCAGCATCGCGGAACATACGCTGATAAACGCGGAACAGTACCAGTCGATGTATCAACAATCGGTGCAGGATCCTGACGCTTTTTGGGGCGAGCAGGGAAAAATGCTGGACTGGATCAAACCTTACACCAGAGTAAAAAACACCTCCTTCGCACCGGGCAATATCAGCATTCGCTGGTATGAAGACGGCACGCTCAATCTGGCGGCCAACTGTCTGGATCGTCACCTGCATGAGCGCGGCGATCACCCGGCGATTATCTGGGAAGGCGATGACGCCAGCGAAAGCAAAACCCTGACCTATCGTCAGCTGCATCGTGAAGTCTGCCGTTTCGCCAACGTGCTGAAAGAGCTGGAGATCAAAAAAGGCGATGTCGTCGCGATCTATATGCCGATGGTGCCGGAAGCGGCGGTAGCGATGCTGGCCTGCGCCCGTATCGGCGCGGTTCACTCAGTCATTTTCGGTGGCTTTTCCCCTGAGGCGGTGGCGGGACGCATTATCGATTCCAGCGCCCGTCTGGTTGTGACCGCCGACGAAGGCGTGCGCGCAGGCCGCACCATTCCGCTGAAGAAGAACGTCGACGAGGCGTTGAAAAACCCTGGCGTCACCAGCATCGAGCATGTGGTGGTGCTGAAGCGCACCGGCAATGAGATCGCCTGGCAGAACGGCCGCGATCACTGGTGGCACGAACGCATGAACAGCGCCTGTTCGCACCACCAGCCGGAAGAGATGAACGCCGAAGATCCGCTGTTTATCCTTTATACCTCTGGATCGACCGGCAAGCCGAAAGGCGTACTGCACACCACCGGCGGCTATCTGGTTTACGCCGCCGCCACGTTCAAATATGTCTTCGATTACCATCCAGGCGACGTCTACTGGTGTACCGCCGATGTCGGCTGGATCACCGGACACAGCTACCTGCTTTACGGGCCGCTGGCCTGCGGCGCCACCACGCTGATGTTCGAAGGGGTGCCCAACTGGCCGCAGCCGAGCCGCATGGCGGAAGTGGTCGACAAACATAAGGTGACGCTGCTCTATACCGCGCCGACGGCGATCCGCGCGCTGATGGCGGAAGGCGACCGGGCGATTAGCGGCACCAGCC
This sequence comes from Mixta gaviniae, assembly GCF_002953195.1. GTDB lineage: Bacteria > Pseudomonadota > Gammaproteobacteria > Enterobacterales > Enterobacteriaceae > Mixta > Mixta gaviniae. The sequence continues at coordinate 4,149,970 of NZ_CP026377.1, forward strand.
GCGCCTCGCTGCGTATTTTGGGATCGGTGGGCGAGCCGATTAACCCGGAAGCCTGGGAGTGGTACTACAAAAAAATCGGCGACAGCCGCTGCCCGATTGTTGATACCTGGTGGCAGACCGAGACCGGCGGCTTCATGATCACCCCCCTGCCCGGCGCCACCGAGCTGAAGGCGGGTTCGGCGACCAAACCCTTCTTCGGCGTGCAGCCGGCGCTGGTGGATAACGAAGGCCAGAGCCAGGAAGGCGCCTGTGAAGGCAACCTGGTGATCGTCGATTCCTGGCCTGGGCAGGCGCGTACGCTGTTCGGCGATCACGAGCGCTTCGAACAGACCTACTTCTCCACCTTTAAAAACATGTACTTCAGCGGCGACGGTGCGCGACGCGATGAGGATGGCTATTACTGGATCACGGGCCGCGTGGATGACGTGCTGAACGTCTCCGGCCATCGTCTGGGCACAGCTGAAATCGAATCGGCGCTGGTTTCCCACGCCAAAATCGCCGAGGCGGCGGTAGTTGGCATTCCACACAGCATCAAGGGCCAGGCGATCTACGCCTATATCACGCTTAACCACGGTGAAGAGCCGACCCCCGAGCTGTATGCAGAGGTGCGCAGCTGGGTGCGCAAGGAGATTGGACCGATCGCCACGCCGGACGTGCTGCACTGGACCGATTCGCTGCCGAAAACGCGCTCCGGCAAGATCATGCGCCGCATCCTGCGCAAAATCGCCACCGGCGACACCAGTAACCTGGGCGACACCTCAACGCTGGCCGATCCGGGCGTTGTGGAAAAACTGCTGGAGGAGAAACAGAGCATCACCATGCCTTAACCCGCCGGGCGCCGCCCGTGTGAGCTACCCATAACAAGCGGCACGGCTGGCGCAGGCCAGCCGGTAAAACAGACGTCATAACACTATAAAAATTTCCTGAAGGGATCTCCCCGATCCCTTCTTACCTCTGGAGACGCTGTAATGAACGACGCTATCTATGCCCGGATAGAGAACAGCGCGCGCTTTAAAGAGCTGGTGCAAAAGCGCCAGCGTTTCGCGCTGATCCTGTCCATCATCATGCTTATCCTGTATGTCGGCTTTATCTTACTTATCGCTTTCGCCCCCGGCTGGCTGGGCGCGCCGCTGCACGCGGGCACCAACGTCACGCGCGGTATCCCTATCGGCGTCGGCCTGATTGTGATCTCTTTCCTGCTGACCGGCGTTTACGTCTGGCGCGCCAACGGCGAGTTCGATCGCCTTACCCGACAGATTATTGATGAGGTGAAAGCATGATCGGGCTAAAACGTACCGCTGCAGGCCTGACGCTGCTGCTTCCCTTGCCGCTGCTGGCCGCCGACGCCATCAGCGGCGCAGTACAGAAGCAGGGCACCAACTATCAGGCGATTTTCATGTTTCTGGTGTTTGTCGCCGGTACGCTGGGCATCACCTGGTGGGCATCGAAACGCACCCGCTCGCGCAGTGATTACTACACCGCGGGCGGCAATATCACCGGCTTTCAGAACGGGCTGGCGATGGCCGGCGACTTTATGTCCGCCGCCTCGTTTCTCGGCATCTCCGCGCTGGTTTATACCTCCGGCTACGACGGCCTGATCTACTCGCTGGGCTTCCTGGTCGGCTGGCCGATCATTCTGTTTCTGATCGCCGAGCGGCTGCGCAACCTGGGCCGCTATACCTTCGCCGATGTCGCCTCTTACCGTCTGCAGCAGAAGCCGATCCGCACCCTCTCCGCCTGCGGCTCGCTGGTGGTGGTGGCGCTTTACCTGATTGCGCAGATGGTCGGCGCGGGCAAGCTGATTCAGCTGTTGTTTGGGCTGGATTACCACGTGGCGGTGGTGCTGGTTGGCATTCTGATGGTGCTGTACGTGCTGTTCGGCGGTATGCTGGCCACCACCTGGGTACAGATTATCAAAGCGGTGCTGCTGCTGTTCGGCGCCTCCTTTATGGCGATTATGGTAATGAAGTCAGTCGGCTTCAGCTTTAATACGCTGTTTACCGAGGCGATGGCAGTGCATCCCAAAGGCCAGGCGATTATGCGCCCAGGCGGGCTGGTCAACGATCCCATCTCCGCGCTGTCGCTGGGGCTGGGGCTGATGTTCGGCACCGCCGGGCTGCCGCATATCCTGATGCGCTTCTTTACCGTCAGCGACGCGCGCGAGGCGCGCAAAAGCGTGTTCTGGGCCACCGGCTTTATGGGTTACTTCTATTTCCTGACCTTTATTATCGGCTTCGGCGCGATCTTACTGGTAGGCGCTAACCCGGCGTTTAAAGATGCCGCTGGCGCGCTGATCGGCGGTAACAATATGGCGGCGGTGCATCTGGCGAATGCGGTGGGTGGCAGCACCTTCCTCGGCTTTATCTCCGCCGTCGCCTTCGCCACCATTCTGGCGGTGGTCGCCGGGCTGACGCTGGCGGGCGCCTCTGCCGTATCGCACGATCTCTACGCCAGCGTGGTGCGTAAAGGCCAGGCGACCGAGCGCGAGGAGCTGCGGGTATCGAAAATTACCGTGCTGATATTGGGCGTGGTGGCGATTGCGCTGGGCATCCTGTTTGAAAAGCAGAATATCGCCTTTATGGTCGGGCTGGCCTTCTCGATCGCCGCCAGCTGTAACTTCCCGATCATCCTGCTGTCGATGTACTGGTCGCGGCTGACCACGCGCGGCGCGATGATCGGCGGCTGGCTGGGGCTGCTGACGGCGGTGGTGCTGATGATCCTCGGCCCAACGGTGTGGGTGCAGGTACTGGGCCACGCCTCACCGGTGTTCCCGTATGAATATCCGGCGCTGTTCTCGATGCTGGTTGCGTTTATCGGCACCTGGCTGTTTTCCATTACCGACCATTCCGCGCAGGGCGCACAGGAGCGTCAGCTGTTCCGCGCGCAGTTTGTGCGCTCGCAGACCGGCGTCGGTATCGATCAGGGTAAGGCGCACTAAACGCCGGCCCGCCGCTTAGCGAGCGGGCGCGACACCGCTTTTTACCCGACTCTACGGGCCGCCTGGCGGCCCTTTTTTATCGCGCGGCCGCTTAGCCGGCCGCCCACATCAGCTGGCCGATCAGCGGCGCAATAACCACCGTAACCACGCCCGACAGCATCATCACCAGGCTGGAGACTACCCCCTCCTGCTGCCCTAACTCATAGGCGCGCGCGGTGCCCGCGCCGTGCGAAGCGGCGCCGAAACCCGCGCCTTTCGCCAGCCCCTGCTTAACCGCCAGCCGCAGGAACAGCACATCGCCGACCGCCATGCCGAAGACGCCGGTGATCACCACAAACAGCGCCACCAGATCGGGCTGTCCGCCCACCTGCTGCGCCGCCGCCAGCGCGAAGGGCGTGGTGATCGAGCGTACCGCGAGGCTGCGCTGTATAATTTCCGGCAGCGTCAACAGACGCGCCAGCCATACCGAGCTGCAGACCGCCACCAGCGTGGCGGTTATTACGCCCGCCGACAGCGACAGCCAGTGACGGCGGATAATCGCCATGTTTTCATACACCGGCACGGCAAACGCCAGCGTCGCCGGGCCGAGCAGCCACAGCAACCAGCGGCTCTCGCCAATATAATCCTGCCAGGAGATATGGGTCATCAGCAACATCCCCACCAGCAGCAGCGGCGTCAGCACCAGCGGCATCAGCAGCAGCTTGCGCCAGCGGCGATAGAGCCGTTTATTCAGGAAATAGACGCAGAGCGTGGCGATAAAACAGAGCAGGCTGATAATCAGATCATTCATGGCGTGCCTGCTTACGTCGGGCCAGCCAGATTTCCAGCCGGTAAACGCGATCCACCACCAGTGCTGTGGCACCCAGCACCATCAGCGTGCTGAGGGCGATAACGACGCAGATACGCCAGCCTTCTGTTTTCAGCAGGTCGCCGTAATTGACCACCGCCACCACTGCCGGCACGAAAAACAGCAGCATTTCCGCCAGCAGCCAGCTGCCACCCGCCTTCACCCACTTCAGCGGCACCACACGCAGCATAATCAGCGCCAGCAGCAAAAGCATACCGACGATATTGGCCGGCAGCGGCAAATGCAGCCAGCCCACCAGCTGCTGGGCAACGATAAACAGGCCGATATAGATACCGACCTGCAACGGCACCTGCATACGCTGCAGCCAGCCGGTTCTTTGCGGGCTTATCGCGACCGCCATAATGGGTTTCTCCTGTTTTTCTGTGACGGCTGTCAGTATACGGCGCTGTTAAAGGGTGAAAAAAATGAATTAAAATCATCCAAACTATGCACAGAAGGAATAGTTTATGGATGTTCGGGCGCTACGTTATTTTGTTGAGGTGGTGCGTCAGCAGAGCTTTACCCGCGCGGCGGAGACGCTGTTCGTCACGCAGCCGACCATCAGTAAAATGCTGCGCCATCTGGAAGAAGAGCTGGGCTGCACGCTGCTGCTGCGTGAAGGGCGCAGGTTACATCTGACTGACAGCGGCCAGGTGGTCTATCAGCGCGGCCTGACCATTCTGCAGGAATTTAAGCAGCTGGAGATGGAGATTGGCGATATCAACCAGCTGAAAACCGGCGAGCTGCGCCTTGGCGTGCCGCCGATGGTCGGCATGCAGATCGCCGGATCGGTTTCCGCCTTCCGCCAGCGCTATCCCGGCATCGCGCTAAATATCGTCGAATCGGGCGGGCTGGCGGTGCAGGAGGCACTGTTGTCGGGCGGGCTGGATCTGGCGCTGACGGCGCTGCCGGTGGATGAGCAGCTGCCGCTGAATACCCTGACGCTGATGCGCCATCCGCTCTGCGTGCTGGTGCCGCATGCCGCGCCGTGGCGCGATCGCCTTAGCCTGTCGCTGGCCGAGGTGGCGCAGCATCCCCTGCTGATTTTCAATGAGGAGTTTTCGCTTAATCGTCAGCTGAAAAAAGCCTTTCAGCGCGCCGGACTGACGCCGCAAATTGCGGTACGCAGCGGGCAGTGGGATTTTCTGGCGGCGATGGTGCAGGCGGGCATGGGCATCGCCATCCTGCCGGAGCCGATTTGCCAAAGGCTGGATCGGCAATCGCTGCTCTGGCTACCGCTGGAATCGGATCTGACCTGGACGCTGGGATTGATCTGGCGCGAGGGGAGCTATCTTTCGCGCAGCGCGCAGGCGTGGATTGATTGCTGTCGCGCTTTCTGGCCGGGCGAAGCGCCGAAGATTTCAGTGTAAGGCGGACAGGTAGCCCTGCCCGCCTTTGCGATTAATGCTCGTCTTTCTCCACCAGCAGCGCTTCCAGCAAGTCGAGATCGCGCAGCAGCTTCTGCATGGTCTCGTTGCTGATCTGCTGCGTGGCGCGCAGATGATAAAGCTCGGCGCGTTCGGCACGCAGCGCGGTAAGGCGGAAGCGACGCTCCAGATCCTCGGCCACGTGCGCATGCTCCAGATCGCTCTGGCCGTCGGCGCGGCGGCGCAGGTTGCCGATCACGCGCGAACTCACCTCTTTCAGCAGCTCATTATCGATATTCGCTTCGGCGTCGTGCGTCAGGCGCTCCTCCATCTTGTAGAGGCTTTCAATCGCCACGCCCGCCATCACCGCGCGCGCCTGCTGCAGCTCGCGGCGATGCACGTTCTTATCGATGCCGTCGATACCGCGCAGCAACAGCGGCAGCAGGATCACGCCGACAAACAGCGAGAAGAGAATGACGCCGGTAGCAAGAAACACCAGCTCGTAACGGCCGGGGAAAGCATCGCCGTTCGGCAGGAACAGCGGAATTGACAGCACACCGGCCAGGGTGATGGCGCCGCGTACGCCGGCGAACGAAGCGATCAGTAGCTCGCGCGTGGTGTAGCTGCTGAACTCCATCGGCTTTTTAGTCAGCAGACGTTTGCTGAGGCGCTGCATCGTCCAGAGCCAGCCGAAACGCACCAGCATCAGGGCGACGTAGACCAGCAGAATATCGGTAAACAACATCCACAGCTGCACGTTCGGATCGGCGTTCGCCTCGGCGATTGAGGTTTCCAGAATGCCCGGCAGCTGCAGGCCGAGCATCAGGAACACCATGCCGTTAAACACGAATTCCAGCATCTGCCAGACGCTGTTGGCGCGCAGGCGCATCGCCAGCGGCGCGCGACGCATAATGCCGGAGCGGGTGATCATCATACCGGCCGCCACTGCCGCCAGAATGCCCGATACGCCGAGGTGTTCGGCAATCAGATAGGAGGCGAACGGCAGCAGCAGCAGCAGTACCGTCTGGGTGGCGGGATCGTCACCGCTCAGACGGCTGAACAGACGCAGCGATTTGCCGAACAGCCAGCAGACTGCGGCGCCCGCCAGCAGGCCGCCGATCGCCACTTTCAGGAACTCGACGGTAGCGCCGGAAACGGTAAACACCATGGTTCCCATCGCCACCGCAACGGCGAACTTCAGCGACACCAGGCCGGAGGCGTCGTTCATCAGCGCCTCGCCCTGCAGAATCGACATGATCTTTTTGGGAATGCGCCCTTCGCCGACGATGCCCGACAGCGCCACGGCGTCCGTCGGCGACAGCACCGCCGCCAGCGCAAAGGCCGGCACCAGCGGAATGCCCGGCACCATCCAGTAGATCAGATAGCCGATGCCGACCACGGTGATCAATACCAGCACCAGCGCCAGGCCCATGATTTCACGGCCGTGGTTAAGAAATTCGTTAACCGGCGTTTTCCAGCCGTCGGCAAACAGCAGCGGCGGGATAAACAGCACCAGAAACAGTTCCGGATCAAAATCGACATGCAGGCCGAATGTCGGCCAGGCGAGCAGCGCGCCGGCGGCGATTTGCACCAGCGGCAGCGGGATTTGAAACGGGATAATACGCGCGGCGACGCCGGAGAGCGACACCACTAACGTCATAATAAGAATAGTAAAAAAGATTTCCATGCTTTCCTTGTAGCCTCTTCCGACAGGCATATGTGAATCGATTACCCTGGGGTTGCCCCTTCAGCAGTGTAAAACAAAACGTTAAACCTGTTAAAAACAAGGCGTGCGATTCGCTCAGCTTCAGGACGATTCTCTGTTTCTCGCCGCGGAGGCGGGAAAGGCGGCGGGCAGAGGGAGAGCGCGGCATCGCTGCCGCGCCAGAGGGGATTAAAGCGCCCAGCCGCCGGCATAAAAGGCGACCAGCGCCACCGCGATGATCACGGTGCCGATATTCAGCTTGCGCCATTCGCCGGCGAACAGGCGGCCGATCACCAGCGCGCCGAAGCCGAGCATAATGCCGGTAACGATATTGCAGGTAAGGACGATAAACACCGCCGTCAGTAGCCCCGACATCGCGTCAACGAAATCGTTGAAGTCGATTTTCGCCACGTTACTCAGCATCAGCAGGCCGACATACATCAGCGCGGGCGCGGTAGCATAGGCCGGTACTAAATAGGCCAGCGGCGACATAAACAGGATCGCCAGGAACAGCAGGCCGACAACAATCGCCGTCAGGCCGGTTTTGCCGCCCGCCGCCGTGCCGGCCGCCGATTCGATATAGACCGCCGCAGGCGATGCGCCCACCAGGCCGGCGAAGATGCTGCTGACGGAGTCGGTGGTCAGCGCCTTGCCGCCGTTAATGATCTGCCCCTCTTTATCCAGCAGGTTCGCCTGCCCCGCCACGGCGCGAATGGTGCCGGTGGCGTCGAACACCGCCGTCATCACCAGCGCCAGCACGCTGGGCAGTACCGCCGCCTGCAGCGCGCCGCCGATATCCAGGCTGAACAGCAGCGAATGGCCGCTGGCGTCGCTCAGGCTCGGCATGGCGAACAGCCCTTTAAAGCTCACCGCCGGATCGAACGCCAGACCAATCAGCGAGATAGCGATAATGGTCAGCAGGATGCCGCCCGGCACGCGACGCTTCTCCAGGCCGAAAATCGCCGCCAGACCCAGCAGCGTCATGATGACCGGAAACGAAGCGAAATGGCCCAGCGCTACCGGCAGGCCCGGTGCCGGGTTCTTCACCACCAGGCCAACGCCATCGGCGGCGATCAGCAGCAGAAACAGTCCGATGCCGACGCCGGTACCGTGCGCCACACCCATCGGCAGGTTGCGCAGGATCCAGGCGCGGATGCCGGTGGCGGAAATCAGCGTAAACAGCACGCCCATCAGAAATACCGCGCCCAGCGCGACCGGAATGCTGATCTGCTGCCCCAGTACCAGGCTAAAGGCGGTAAAGGCGGTCAGCGAGATGGCGCAGCCAATCGCCATCGGCAGGTTCGCCCACAGGCCCATGATGATCGAGCCGAAGCTGGCAACCAGACAGGTGGAGACGAAAACCGCCGCCGGCGGGAACCCTGCCTTGCCCAGCATGCCCGGCACGACGATAACCGAATAGACCATCGCCAGAAAGGTAGTCAGGCCGGCGATAATCTCCTGACGCACGCTGCTGCCGCGCGCGGAGATCTGGAACCAGGCGTCAAGCGAGCGGCGCGCAGGTTGTGAAGGAGTGGACATGTAAAACCTCGTTATTTTGGATGACAGCCTGCGCGACGCTGGATAACGCATCGTCGTCTTTATTCCCTGGATGAAGACCGGCGTACAACTCGTTTCCCAACGTTTGCCAAAAGCAAACGTTTACCTCGCCGCGCGAAAAGGGGCCGAAAAGCGACCTGTAAAAAGGCAAACGATTATCCTGCCTTTTCTGGCATATTTTCAACTGCTGTTTGCAGCCGATTCAGCACAATTAACGAGCGTTACGCCCGACGGATTGCAGTAAAGCGGAGAGAATGAACCGGAAAAATGGGGTAACTGCCGGATGGCTAACCTTTTTTCAGCCTTGCCGTTCGACAGTAGCGGGCGGGCTAAGCGGGCGGATGTTGTTCGCCGCCCTGATGAGTCGCCGGCGGCCGGCGGAGATTCCCCCGCCCGGCCTGCATCCGGGCTAATCGGGCAGATTCAGTTCGCCGCCCTGCTGGATCGCGCGCTGCCAGGCGGGACGGCGGCTGATTTTATCCAGCCAGGCCTGCGTGGCGGGCATATCGTCAAGACCGCCGCGCGCCGACAGCCCCTGGATGGGAAAGCTCATCTGAATATCGGCCAGCGTCAGATGCTGGCCGGCAAACCATGGCTGCTTCGTCAGATGCTGTTCGATAAACTGGCGATGCGTGGCCAGCTGCTTATCGAGAAAGCCTTTGCGCACCCCATTGCCGAACGCCGCGCCGATCGGGCGCAGTAGCCAGGGCACCGGTGGCTTGCCCATACGGCTGAAGATCAGGCGCATCACCACCAGCGGCATCAGCGACCCTTCCGCATAGTGCAGCCAGTAGCGGCACTCCAGCGCCTCATCCTTATCCAGCGGCGTCAGCAGCCGGTTGCGGTCATAACGTTCCGCCAGATATTCCAGGATCGCGCCCGATTCCGCTACCACGCGCTCGCCGTCGACAATCACCGGCGCCTTGCCCAGCGGGTGAATTTTTTTCAGCTCTGCCGGGGCGAGCATTGACGCCTGGCGCTGATAGCGTTTGATTTCATACGGCAGCTCCAGCTCTTCCAGCAGCCAGAGAATGCGCTGAGAGCGGGAGTTATTCAGGTGATGCACCACGATCATGGAAGGCTCCGGAAGTAAGGCGTCAGCCTCCAGTATAGCGGCTACTCCTCTTCACGCTGCGGATCGAGCAGGATAGCGCCGGTGCCCTCTTCCGCCAGCCGATCGTTGGGGTTACGCAGCGGACAGTCGCGCATCGATAAGCAGCCGCAGCCGATGCAGCCATCGAGATCATCACGCAGGTGCGTCAGGGTTTCGATGCGCTTGTTCAGTTCGGCGCGCCACTGTTCGGTCAGCTCCTCCCACGCCTTCGCCGAAATGCGTTTATCTACCGGCATATGCGCCAGACTTTCGCTAACCGTCGACAACGGAATGCCGATGCGCTGGGCGATTTTAATGATCGCCACGCGGCGCAGTACGTCGCGACTGTAGCGCCGCTGGTTGCCGCCGTTGCGCGTGCTGGCGATCAGCCCTTTCGACTCGTAGAAGTGCAGCGCCGATACCGCCACGCCGCTGCGCTTCGCCACTTCACCCGGCGTCAGCACCGGTTTTGGGAAGTTACTTTTTTTCACTTTGCGCTTTACCTCAAGTTAACTTGAGGAATTATACTTCCCCACCATCAAACCCGCAAAGCGCAAAATCTAATCAGAAGGACGTCGTCATGATGCATAAAGACATTATTCATTCTCTGACTGACTGGATTGATCGGAATTTAGATAAAAATCTTTCCATTGATGAAGTCGCAGCCAAAGCCGGCTACTCCAAATGGCATCTGCAGCGGATGTTTCGCGCCGTGACCCGGCAGACGCTGGGCAGCTATATTCGTGAACGTCGCCTGACGCTGGCCGCAGAAGCGCTGACCCTGACGCAGCGTCCGGTATTTGATATCGCCATGCAGTATGGCTTTGATTCGCAGCAGACCTTTTCCCGCGTATTCCGTCGCCAGTTTTCGCAAACGCCGACCGCCTATCGCCACAGTATGCGCCGTCAGAACGCGCTGCGTCAGCGTCCGGCCGCCTTTGCGCGCAGCGACGCGATGGGCAGCTTCGCCCAGCGCACCACCGGCGTCTGCTGCCCGGTCAGCGGTTAAAATACGGCGTCCGGCCCGGTCTCGATGGTGTCAGACTGCGGCTGGCTCTGCCAGCGCGGCGACAGGTACCATCCGCCGCCCAGTGATTTAATGTGGTACATGGCGGCATCCGCCTGCGCCAGCAGCCCTTCCGCCGAGCGTGAGGATTTGCCCAACGCCGCGCCAATGCTCAGCGACCAGAGGATCGGCTCGCCCTCCGGCAGGATCAACGGCTCTGCCATCGCGCTCATAATATGCTGCACCACGCGCGCGACCTGCGCCGGCTCGCTGATATCGCGCAGCAGGATGGCGAATTCGTCGCCGCCAAGCCGCGCGACCATATCCGTTTTACGCACCTGACCGCGCAACCGCTGTGCGGTGGCGGTAATAATGGCGTCGCCGGCGGCGTGACCCCAGGTGTCGTTAATCTGCTTAAAGCGATCGCCGTCGATAAACAGCAGCGCCAGCGTCTGCCGCTGTTCGGCATCGGCAAAGGCGCGCGTTAGCGTGCGTTCAAACGCGAGGCGGTTCGGCAGGCCGGTCAGGCCATCGTGGCTCGCCTGATGCGCCAGGCTGTCATGCTCCTGCTTCATATTGCGCTGCCATTCGTCCAGCTCCTCCAGCAAAATATTAAAGTCATGGCTGAGCGCGTGCAGCTCGGCGATCTCCGCTTCCGGCACCCGACGCGCGAAGGCGCGGCGCTGGCGTACGTCGCGCGTGACCGAGGTGATGCTCTGCAGCGCCTGCAGAATGCCCGCGTGCATACGGCGCGAAAGCAGCGAGGCGAGCGTGGCGGTGGTCATCAGGCTCGCCGCCAGCCAGGCGAAGGTTTTATAGAGATACTGGATCACCGCGCAGGGATTGCCGACCAGCCAGATACGGCCGACCTCTTCGCCCGACTGCATCACCGGCGCGCTGACCGGATGAGGAAACAGCCAGCGCGCGATCAGCCGTTCAATGCTGTTTTGATGTTGGTGTGGAGAAGTGTGCCAGCCCGCCAGTAGCTGGCCCTGGCGGTCGTAAACCCGTCCGTAGGCGAAGCTGCCGCGCTTGCCGATTTCCGCCAGCGCCTCGCGCACGATCTCGCCGTCGCCTCTCACCACTGATGACTGCACCGTAAAGCTGAGCGTGGAGGCAAGCAGCTCCAGATTATTTTCCGCATAGTTACGCAGCGCGATCAGCGACAGCGTAGAGAGTGAGAGGCCGGAAATGGTCATCGACACCACGATGATGATCAGATGAATGCGCTGCAGCGATTTACGCAGCGTCGGACGCGGAAGCGTTTTCACGCTGGCGGCCTCCATCTGGCCTGCGCTGCGCTTAGACATACCGCCTCCCGCGCGCGATGCCGCCCGACAAAGCGGCGTTCGGTTGCGAACCACGCCCCAGGTCTGTGTCAGAGACAGAAAGCACCCTTGTCATAATTTCATCCTGAATAAGATTGGCATAAGCAGGGCGTGACGGCAGCGGCGGAACGCCTGCCATCCCCGACAGCGCTGAACGGTAAAACCGGTGCCGCAGAGCCTATCCGGCTCATGGCACGGGTACAACGATCCAGGCGGTCGGATTCATCCCAAAGCCCTGTTATTTTTATGGGTTTGCTGTAAAAACATTGAATTAGCCGCGTCGTTACGCCATGCCGCCAGCCGATCCAGCCTCTTTCCGGCACCGGCTCAACACGCTGATCCTGACGCGTCAATCACTTACCGACCGGTGTAAATTTTGTTCAATTTTTAAAAACCAGTGATATAATGTGACTCATGTCACACTTTGTGTGTTACGTATTCACGACCGGTAAAGACTCCCTGGCATCTTTATCGCGTTCTTCACCCCAGGCGTCAGGGTAGATAAAGAAACAGAGGTTGCATGTTATGGCTACGCTTACCGCCAGCCTTGTTGTAATGCGTTGGGAATTGCTGAGCGCTGTATTGATGTTTTTCGCCAGCACGTTTAAAACCAAATGCCGTCAGACGAGTCATCCGGTAATGGCTTTTCTGTTTAGCGGCATCGGCGTAGGCGTGACCTGCTGGTTTGTCGCCGGTCTGCTGGGCATGACGTTCAGTATGGAAAACATGAATAATTTCCTGAACATCACCAAAGACGCCTTTATTAATATCATGAGCCAGACGCCGCCCGAATGGCCGATGCCCTGATAACCTGCACGATAAAAAAAGCGAGCTGAACGGCTCGCTTTTTTATTGCGTCATCTATTTCCCCGCGCGCCCGGGACAACTACACCTTTTTCAGCATGGCCGGCAGCGTCACATCGGTAACGTCCGCCACGCCGACCGGTACATGCGGCGCAACAATACGATCCTGCAGCCACATCTCGCCCATCATCTTATTCAGGCCGCGGTCGAGACCGGTAACCAGTCCGGCGCCTGGGGTAAAGGTTAATTCACCGAACCAGACCTGCTCTTCATCGATATACCAGTCAACGCGCACGTAATCGAAATCTTTTGCCAGCGTCTTACTTAACGCTAACGCCTGCTCCAGCTTCGGCATCACCTGATTAATATCCAGGCCGGTATCGCGGATTTTGTACCAGGCTTCATGCAGATTGTTGACGTAGAAATTCATCGACAGCGCCGGATTGCTGCGGTTATAAATTACCTGCAGCACATATTCAAAATTGCCGTCCTTCTTATTGAACATGTGGAATTTATAATCGATCGGCGCGCTTTTGCCGTCACCGATATATTGCTCCACCAGAATACGCGGCTTGATATAGCGATAGTGAATTTCGCGGGCTTCTTCAGAAAAATCTTTGCGCAGCCATTCATGGCAGCGATTCACAATCAGCTGCTTCTGCAGGCTGTCTGGCTCTTCCAGCAGGATTTCCACCATGTTGGAGCCGTGGTTCGGCTTCACAACGGTGTTCTTCAGGCTCGGCAGGCTCAGCAGCGTCGTGGGGTCGCTGGTCTCATGCACCAGCGGAATCAGGTACTCATCGCCAATCACATCAGCAATATAGTCACGCACCGTAAACTTATCGGAAAGCTTGCTGTAGCGTACGTAGTCGCCATTAACGAACTTGCGGTACAGCACCTTCTCGTTGAACAGTTTGGGTTCACGAATATTGGGTAGTCTTTTAAACTTACGAAAATAGTGAATGCGATCCTGGTATGCCCACGGCATTTTTTTTACAAAATAAAGAACGCTTCTTCTTAATTCATCTTTAAACTTAGACATCTTAACCTCATTTGTAAGTTTTGTAGTTGAGTGAGGAAACGTGGATCTTGCGAATGACGCCATTTTTAAAGAAGTAGTTCATTACGGTCAGGGACAGGATCTCCGTGATTAAAACGCTCCACGCTGCGCCTTTCAGCCCCAGGCCGGTAATTAATACCCAGCTCAACGGAACGCTAATCAGCATCAGGCAAAGAATTTTCTTCAGCAGATAATTAAAACCTCCTTCTTTGACCATATAACGGTACGCGACCGTCCCCATTGACGACAAGCAGGTTGCTAACGACAATAATGTAATGATACTTCCGGACTGTGTGTAATCTTGCCCATAAAGGGTAATAATGATCTTCTCACCGTACAGGGACACGATAATCAGCATCAAGAGTGAAACAACCATGACATAGCCATTCAAACGCGCAGTCAGTTTTAATGCTCTTTCCGACTGCTCCCTGAATATTTCAGTGAAACTTGAGGTAATGATCGCCGCCGGAATAAATATCCATGAAGCCGATATCATATTCGCTGCGGTGAACAGCCCCACATCCTTTGCCGTCCCCACACTGACAAGGAAGAATTGCGACATTTTTATCTGAATTGAAATAAATATGCTCGAAACGGCCAATGGCAGCCCGGCATAAATAAGATAACGCAGATAATTACCGCTTTTTCCGCGCGGCGGCGCCTCGTCGCTAAAGGCCTGATAAAAAGTGCGCCTTTTTATCATATAGGGCACCAGCGTGACCGCGACGATAGAGAGCGTCAGCCAGAGCGGGCTCAGTTTCAGCCAGGCGATGGTGAAACTGATGGCGAAGCTCAACAGCATGCCTGCAGTGTTGGCGAGGGTATTCAGCCGCGACGCCAGACGCGCATTGTTGAACACGCTAAACGTATCCTGCGTGACAAACATCGCCGACAGGAACGAAGCCAGCGCAAAGGCGAGATAGTTCTCGCGCATGTGATAGTACATCCACACCAGCAGCGGCAATGAGAGCAGCAGCAGCAGCGCCAAACGCAGCTTACGGGCGATGGTCATCAGACGCACCCCTTTCTGCGCGCTTTTGCTGATGCGCTTGAACAGAATTGTCTCAGTGCCAAAGATGGCGATAGTTTGCACCACGGAAAAAAGTGATGCTGAAAAGGACATCTGCCCGAATACCGTAGGACCGAAAGATTTCGCCACATAGGACGTGACAAAAATGACGCCAAATATGGAGACGAATTTTTCGGAGATCATCCACGCGGCATTGGACATCACACTGTATTTCATCGACGCATCCTTTGTATTTCCACTACTCACACATATGAAAACGACATCCATGTTTAAAACGTACAATTACGCACAGTGAACTCTGGGCTGAGAGCATTAAAAAAACGCGTCTGCCTGACGGTTAATTTAATAACAGTTACTTGCCATCTCCTGAGATTAATCTCAGAACCTATCTGATAAAAACTGGCCTTTTCATTTCCCTGTAAACGATTTCATAGAAATTATTTTGAATGACAACCCTGGCACAAATTTGCCGTTACGCAAGCCATAAAAGCGCGCTGGGGTTGCCGAAATCGTTTCATCTGTTCGGGAGAGAATTTATAACAAAAGTAAGTTTTGAGGAAGGTATGGGGAGGAGCCAAAGATAAAATAAGAGAAATCCCATGATGATATTTCTACAGGATAACTTAACTTATTGCTTGCCATTCAAATCGCGCACTTTAATACGCTGCTCTAATATTCCAGGGGATTAGATCCATTTATTATTGCAGCCGTTCTCATCCATTAATTGATTAGAAAGGTAACAGCATTTATGAGAAAGTCACGATACACCGAAGAGCAAATCACCAATGCGATTAAAGCTTCCGAGTGTGGCGTTAAGGTCAAGGATATCTGTGAAGATCTGGGTATTTCCGAAGCGACCTTCTATAGCTGGAAGAAAAAATACGCCGGTCTTTCATCGGAGGAAGGAAGGAAAATCAAAGAGTTAGAGGAGAAGCTGCAGGCGCTAAGCCGCGAACTGCAGACGCTCAGCTCAGACAAAGCGATGCTGCAAAGCGTAGTAAAAAACTTCTTTACTACCAATGATAAGCGTCAGGCGGTTAATTATTTGCAGGATACATTTGAGATAGGGACACGCCGTAGCTGCCGTTTACTTGATATCAGCCGCAGCGTTTATCACTATCCATCCAGCCAGTGTGATAACCATTGATTAAGCATGTTTTAAAAATGACAGGACGACACCGCTAAGCAAAGATATGTGAAATTAATAAAAAAGTTAAAAAACAGCCTTTCGTACCATTTTTTCCTAAACTATTTCGGTTTGGGCACAACTGTTTTTCAGGCTTTCTTTTAACACAGTTACATTAAAACCCTTTATTTCAGGCATTTCCCGGCTTACCTTTCTTTACGTATTGGAGAAAGGCTGCCGGGAAGTACTTTATCTCTATTAATACCCAACCCATTTTCCCCGCCCTCTTGTTAAACAAAGCTTATGGTTTTATGATAGCCATCACACTTTGCTTTCTCACATAGCTGTGACAAAATCCCCTAAAAACCTTTCTGTTTACGGGTGTACTGTAACAGAACCCCACCGCATTAGTTAAGGGAACATGATACTTTAGTACGGTAAAACGCCATTTGCAGGGCAGTGCGGCGCCTTTACTTTCACAATAGTTAATGTTTTCGTGCGTGAAGAATGGGCAGCCGCTTCGCTTGTTTTAGCAAACTCAAGTTATGGATGGCGCGCGATTTGCCGCTTATTGAGATCCAAGTCACATTAGGAATACAGTAGTATCCCTGGATATTCCCCGCTTAAGCTGAAACCTTTTAGCGAAAAATCCGATAGCGCGGCAATATGGACTTATGGCATGACAATCATAGAGTTAGTGCGATAAAACGCCGCTGTGGGCGTCAGAATAACTTCAGGTTAATCCTAATAACAGGGCCATTTTAAATCCGCCCAGTTATTAGCACTGGTTTAGCGTGATTTTTATTTCGGTGCCGGGCATTTTTTTCGTAAAGCGGGCTATCGCATGAAAATTCAACTAAAAATGGCAAAAAGGCGATGAGGGTTTTCTTAAAAACATCATAACGTCGGCGATCAAGCGGTAATTACCGCTCAGGCGGTCGACGGGAAATATCGTTCAATCCGCCGCCAGTCAGCGCGGTAAATTTGCCCTTGCCGTGTCGATTATATGCGCTATTTTCCCCTGCGCGCGACGCTTCCCCCGGCAAAAAGCGCCGCCGGAGACGATTAAACGTACCCTCAGCGGCAGGCGGCGTGCTGCCGCTGCCGTAGCGTGTCGGCTGTAAACGCTTCCAGCAGGGCGCCTCGTCCGCGCCGTTATCAGCGCCATTTTTTACCTGGCCGCCGCCAAAAAAAAGGCGGCCATAACGGCCGCCTGCGGTAAGTAAAGGATCAGTGTGCCGGCAGCTGGAACGCTGACACGGTGTTTTTCAGGTAGTTGACCTGCTCCTCCAGCGAAGAGGCAGCCGAGGCGGACTCCTGCACCAACGCCGCGTTCTGCTGCGTTACGCCGTCCATCTCTGTGACCGCCTGTTCGATTTGCAGGATACCGCGGCTTTGTTCGTCCGACGCGGTGGAAACCTCCTGCATCAGCGCGCTGACGCGGGTCACCGATTCGATAATATTGGCGATCGCCTCGCCGGTTTTGCCCACCTGCTGCGATCCCTGATTGATGCCGCTAACGGAATCTTTAATCAGCCCTTCAATTTCGCGGGCGGCGGCGGCGCTGCGCTGCGCCAGGTTACGCACCTCGCCGGCGACCACGGCGAAACCGCGCCCTTCCTCACCGGCGCGTGCCGCCTCTACCGCGGCGTTCAGCGCCAGGATATTGGTCTGGAATGCGATGCTGTTGATCACCGAGGTGATCTCCTCAATCTTACGCGAGCTTTGGGTAATGCCGCTCATGGTGGCGATCACCTCTTTCGACACTTCGTCGCCGCTCTGCGCCGCTTTCACCGCATCCTGGGTTAAGCGCGTGGCCTGATAGACGTTATCGGTGTTCTGTTTTACCGTGGCGCTCAGCTCTTCCATGCTGGCGGCGGTCTGCGTCAGCGCCGAAGCCTGCTGCTCGGTGCGCGAAGAGAGATCGATATTACCGGCGGCAATTTCCTGCGAGGCATTGGCGACGCTGTGGCAGGAGTCGCGCACCTGGCTGATGATCTGAATCAGCGACAGGCGCATCTGCTCGATAGAGCGCAGCACCTCAGAAATTTCGGTACGTGAAGTGGCGCTGACCGTCACCGCGTGCTGTAGCTGCCCGTCGGCGATTTTGCTGCATTGCTCTTTCGCCGCCAGCAGTGAATCCAGCAGGTATTTTTTCAGCAGGAAGTAGATCAGACCAAGGATAAAGATAAAGATCACCGCGAAGATGACCAACATGATCACCGAGAAGTTGAAGTTTTGCTGGGCGGTGGCGTTCAGCTGCTTCGCGTAGGCTTCATGCAGCGCCAGCACTTTATCCAGTGCGATTTCATACTGACGATCCAGTTTCGCCACCACCGCAATCTGATGGGTAAAGCCCGCCTGATCGTGATTGTGCGCGGCGGCCATCAGCGGCGCGATCCCCTGCTGTTTATAAGCGACCCAGGCCTGCTGATAGGCCTGCAGCAGCGCCTCTTCATGCGCCAGACGGGGCGCCTTCAGATAGGCCTCAAAGGCGTCATCCATCTTTTGCACCAGCGTATCGACGCCGGCCAGCCGGGCGTTGGCGTTATCCAGATCGCCTTTCTCCAGCTGCTTCATATATTCCATCAGATGCACGCGCAGGTTGCGGCTGTGGTTGATCGGATCGATGATCGACAACACCACGCGGATCTCTTTATTCACACTATCGAGGGAGTCATTACTGCGGATGAACAGCCAGGCATTGGTCACGGAGCTGATCAGAAAAATGGCTAAGAGCGTAATCAGAATTAACAATGAACTGCGTTTTATGGTCATCAGAACTGTCTCAATATAAAACCGTACCTTATATATCGGCATTTTCAGAGACGGGTTTAAGCGCATTTTCGCTGCAAAAATGGCAATTCAGGCTCATCTTGTTGCAGGTGATTGATTAAGCTGCTAAAAAAAGAAAAGCTTTCCTTATGTTCCGGCTTCTTTTTTCCCGCTTTCGCTCTGCGCCGCCATACGCGCCCATTCGCGCTGCCGCCACTCGCTGGGCGTCTGTTGATAAACCTTGCGGAACAGGCGGGCAAACTGCATCTGATCGCTATAGCCCACCGAGCAGGCCACCACCTTTACCGGCAATTTCTTATCTTGCAGCAGCGAAACCGCCTGCGACATGCGCAGCAGCAGCAAATAGTGTTTGGGGCCATAGCCGAACTGCTGATGAAACAGACGGCTGAGATAGCTGCGGTCGATGCGACAGTAACGCGCTACGTCGGCGATATCGAAACGCTTCTGATAGTTGCGCTCCATCCAGGCGATGGCCTTATCAAGGTGGCGGTTTTCGCTGGCAGCCATGCGGCAGCCCGCCGCCGCATGGCTGACCATCGCATCCAGCAGCAGCAGCGTCTGCCCGGCGATGCGCAGCGCCTGATGCGTTTCCAGCGCGATAATCGCACCGAGCGTTTGCGCCACTTCCCTCTCCTCCGGCCGCTGCGCGCGATAGCGCGGCATCGCGCGGCTCAGGCCGCAGGATTCAAAAGCGCGGCTGGCGATCGGCCCGTCAAGTTCGATCCACATATACTCCCACGGACGGCTTTTATCCGCGGTATAGGTGGTGATCTCATGCGGATGGATCAGAAACGCTTCGCCGGCGCCGACCCGCCACTCGCCGGTTTCGGTGAATAAGGTACCGCCGCCCTGCAGCACATAGTGCAATAAATAGTGCTGACGCACCGCAGGGCCGTAACTGTGCTGGCTGGCGCAGGCGTCATGGCCGAACTGATAAACATTCAGCCCCAGATGGGTCATCTCTTCCGGTCGTAAATCTTTCTGCACCGCGCGCTCCCGTCACTGGTTCACAAATCGACAATTTCCCTGCCGCCTTCAGCGCCAGTATAAGCGCGCGGCGCGACGGTAAGATGCGCACATCACGACAGTGCGAAGATGATCACATTTCATTTACCGCTGCCTTTTTTGCCATATGGAAGTCACAAAGCGACATATTCCACACGCCTCTCCTCGCTTACAGTCAGGCCGGACACTTCATCAAAACAGCGCAGGGTGACTTATGAAAATTACATTTATTGGCGCAGGCAGCACCGTGTTTGCGAAAAACGTGTTGGGCGATATCCTGGCGACCCCGGCGCTCGCCGATGTCGATATTGCGCTTTATGATATCGATGAGCGGCGGCTGAGCGAATCCTGGAATATGCTCAACAATATCAACCGCAATGTGAACCAGGGGCGGGCGACCATCGCGAAATATGTTGGCGTAGAGCAGCGTCGCGCGGCGCTGGCGGGCGCCAGCTACGTCATTAACGCCATTCAGGTCGGCGGCTATCAGCCCTGCACCCTGACCGATTTCGAGATCCCGAAAAAGTATGGCCTGCGCCAGACTATCGCCGATACGCTGGGCATCGGCGGCATTTTCCGTGCGTTGCGCACGCTGCCGGTGATGTTTGACCTGGCGCGCGATATCGAGATCTGCTGCCCTGATGCCTGGCTGCTGAATTACACCAACCCGATGGCCTCGCTGACCGGCGCGATGCTGCGCCATACCGGCGTGAAGACGGTCGGCCTGTGTCACAGTGTGCAGGTCTGCGCCGGGACGCTGCTGAAATCGGTGGATATGCCGACCGACGGCGTGAAATACCATATCGCCGGTATTAACCATATGGCCTGGCTGCTGAATATTACCCGCCACGGCGAAGACATTTACCCGGAAATCCGCCGCCGCTCCGCCGCGCTGACCCACAAACATGATGATATGGTGCGCCATGAGATCATGCGCGTTTTCGGCTATTACGTGACGGAATCCTCCGAGCATAATGCGGAATATATGCCCTACTGGATCAAGGGGCGCTATCCGGAGCTGATCGATCGTTTCAATATTCCGCTGGATGAGTACCCGCGCCGCTGCGTCGAGCAGATTGAACAGTGGCGCGAGGTCGGCGAGCGGCTGACGCAGAATGAATCGCTGATCCACAGCCGCACCCATGAATACGCCTCATGGATTATTGAAGCGATCGAAACCGATCGCCCCTATAAAATCGGCGGCAATGTGCTGAACAGCGGCCTGATCACCAACCTGCCCGCCGAAGCCTGTGTCGAAGTGCCCTGCCTGGTCGACGGCCAGGGGATCACGCCATGCTATGTCGGCGATCTACCGCCCCAGCTGGCCGCGCTGAACCGCACCAATATCAACAGCCAGCTGCTCACCATCGAGGCAGCGGTCACCGGTAAAAAAGAGCATATCTACCATGCCGCGCTGCTCGATCCGCACACCTCGGCCGAGCTGTCGATCGATGACACCATCCGGCTGTGCGACGATCTGATCGCCGCGCACGGCGACTGGCTGCCGGCCTGGCGCTAACGTTACCTCCCCCCTGCATAAACGGCGCGGAAGTCGGTTCATGGCTGTGGCTTCCGCGCCGGATAAATGAGGAAAGCATCATGAGCGTTTCCCTGAAAACAAAAATCAGCTATGGCTTCGGCGCGTTCGGCAAGGATTTCGCCATCGGCATCATCTATATGTACCTGATGTACTACTACACCGACGTGGTGGGCGTTTCGGTCAGCATGGTCGCCACGCTGTTTCTGGTGGCGCGCATTCTCGATGCGCTGGCGGACCCGATCATGGGCTGGATTGTGGAGCGTACCCGCTCGCGCTGGGGCAAATTCAAGCCCTGGATCCTGATCGGCACGCTGCTGAATGCCGGCGTGCTGGTCAGCGTATTTTGCGCTCATCACTTCAGCGGCACCGGGCTACTAATCTATATCTGGGCGACCTACCTGCTGTGGGGTTTCACCTACACCATTATGGATGTGCCTTTCTGGTCGCTGGTACCCTGTATTACCCTCGACAAACAGGAACGCGAAGCGCTGACGCCCTGGCCGCGCTTTTTCGCCAGCAGCGCCGGTTATCTGACCGGCGTGCTGGGCCTGCCGCTGGTTCAATGGCTGGGCGCAGGCAACGAGGGCGAAGGCTTTATGCGTTTTACCTTTATCCTGGTGTTCTTTTTTATCCTCTCTACGCTGGTCACCCTGCGCAACGTGAAAGAGCGCTACTCATCCTCGCACAGCACGCAGCAGGTCGCGCACCGCCTGCGTGACGTGTTGACGCTGATTTACCGCAATAAGCCGCTGTTTGCCCTGCTGATTATGGCGCTGTCGTGGAACCTGGCCCACAACATCATCACTTCGTTCGCCATTTATTACTTTAAGTATGTGGTGGGCCGCGCCGATCTTTTTCCGTGGTATATGATGTTCGCCGGCGTCGCCAACCTGCTGGCGATCGTGCTGTTTCCGAGGCTGGCGCGCCGCTTTTCACGCCGCAAGCTCTGGATCGCCGCCTCGCTGCTGCCGGTGCTGAGCTGCTTTTTACTGCTGGGCGTCGCGCTGTTCGCGCCGCAGAGCGCCAGCCTGATCGCCCTTTCCGGCATGCTGGTGAATATCGGCGGCGCCTTTTTCTGGGTGATGCTGGTGATTATGGTGGCCGACACCGTTGACTACGGCGATTATGCGCTGGGCATGCGCATCGAAAGTATCGCCTATGCGGTGCAGACCATGGTGGTGAAAGCGGGTGCCGCCTTCGCCGGCCTGGTGATCGGCGTAATGCTGGGGTTAGTGGGTTATGTGCCCGGCGTCGCGCAAAGCAGCGGCACCGTCGCCGGCATGCAGGCGATTATGGTAGGCGCGCCGCTGCTGTTTTTCGTTATTACACTCTGGGTTTATCGCCGCTATTACCATCTCGACGGCGCGCTGCTTAGCCAGGTACAGCAGCACCTGCAGCAAAAATATGGCGCGGGCAAAGGCGAGACGACGCCAGAAACCGCGCCCGCCGCCCTGCCGCTGGACGCGGCCAGATAGCCGCCGCCGACAGGCCGCCTGCGCAGCGCGGCCTGTCGGATCCGTCTCTGCCTGCGCGACGCGCATGACCGCTTATTGTCAGCTGCGCGGCGCGACCTGACCGCGCCTTTCTCCCCGAAGCCCTGCCGCCCGAGCGTGCCTTACTCCGGTACGGGGCCGCGGTGTCTCGCATTAATCTTCCGTTTTGCCGCCTGCCTCACAGCGCGCGCGATTAACCTTCGCTGACGCTATCGCCGTTGTCGAAAAATGTGCAATGATTAGCTAAATCGGTTTAGCTTCATTAGCAAAAGGATAAACGCATGACAAAACGTGTCTGGGTATTGGGTGATGCTGTGGTGGATCTGTTGCCGGAGGGCGAACAGCGCCTGGCTATCTGTCCGGGCGGCGCGCCCGCCAATGTCGCGGTCGGCATCGCTCGCCTCGGCGGTAACAGCGCCTTTATCGGCTGCGTCGGCCAGGATCCCTTCGGCCAGCTGCTGCAAAGCACGCTGGAGCAGGAAGGGGTCGATACGCGCTGCCTGCGTCAGCTGCCGGACCAGCGCACCTCTACGGTGCTGGTCGGGCTGGATGACGAAGGCGAACGCACCTTTACCTTTATGGTGCGCCCCAGCGCCGATCTCTTCCTCAGCGAAAGCGATCTGCCGACCTTCGCCGCCGGCGAAGGCTTACATCTCTGTTCTATTGCACTCAGCGCCGAGCCTTCGCGCAGCGCCGCCTTTAGCGCCATGCGCCGCATACGCCAGGCGGGCGGCTGGGTCAGCTTTGATCCTAATCTGCGCGAAGATCTCTGGCGCGACGCGCAGGCAATGCGCAGCAACGTGGCGGAGGCGCTGCGTCTGGCGGATATCATCAAGCTGTCACTGGAGGAGCTGCACTACCTTACCAACAGCAGCGATCTGCACCAGGGCATCGCACGCTTTACCACCACCTTTCAGCCCGCGCTGCTGCTCATTACCCAGGGGAAAGCAGGCGTAACGTTGTGGCGCAACGGCGAGACGCAGCATTTTCCCGCCCCGCAGGTGAAGGTGGTCGATACCACCGGCGCCGGCGACGCTTTTGTCGCCGGGCTGCTGGCGGCGCTGATCGCTGACCCGACGCCGCTGGCGCCGGACGATATGGCGCGGGCGATCGCGAACGCGCAGCGCTGCGGCGCGCTGGCAACCACTGCCCGCGGCGCGATGACCGCGCTGCCCCGCCTGGAACAGGCATAAAAAGAGAAAATTGCTGGCCCGGTCACATTTACTAAACCGGGTTAGCAAGATCTGTTGATCATCCGATCCGCTTTTCAATATCCTCCTGTCGAACCGGTTTAGCAAAACCGCTAATCCTCTGGAGAAAACACCCATTGATTAAGCTCAACCCTTTGGCCGCTGCCGTCGCTTTTGGCTTATGCAGCGCCCCTGCCGCCTTTGCCGATACCAGTGTCGATCAGCTTGCCGCCCGTCTGGCGGCGATGGAGGCGCGCCTGCAGGCCGCCGAACAGCGCGCCGCGGAAGCGGAAACCCGTGCCCGCCGGGCTGAGCAGCGCGTCGCGGCGATCGCCAGCCAGCACGATCCGGCGCGTGATAACACGCAGCAACCGGCGCTGGCGCAGAACGGCGCGCCGGCGGCACAGTCCGTCACCCATAACAGCGCGGTGCTGGCCCCGCAGGGCAAGGCGCAGGGAGCGATGACCGCTGCCGCCGTGCCGGGCGCCCCGGCCAACCCGCCCGCCGCCGATACGCCGGCGGTGGCCGAAGGGTTTGAATTTCACGGCTATGCGCGTTCCGGGCTGATTATGAATGACGCCGCCACCAGCACCCAAAGCGGCCCCTACCTGACGCCGGCGGGTGAAACCGGCGGAGCGGTTGGCCGCCTCGGCAATGAGAACAACACCTATGTCGAACTGAACCTCGAACATAAAACTCGGCTGGCAAACGGCGCCACCACCCGTTTCAAGGTGATGCTGGCGGATGGCCAGGAGAGCTATAACGACTGGACCGCCGACACCAGCAGCCTGAACCTGCGTCAGGCGTTCGTCGAGCTGGGCAGCCTGCCCGCCTTTAACGGCGTGTTTAAAAACAGCACCCTGTGGGCCGGCAAGCGTTTCGATCGCGACAACTTCGATATCCACTGGCTCGACTCCGATGTGGTGTTCCTCGCCGGCACCGGCGGCGGCATCTATGACGTGCGCTGGAACGACCAGCTGCGCAGCAACTTCTCGGTTTACGGGCGTAACTTCGGCGATATCGAGACGGTGGATAACACCATCGAAAACTATATCGTCACCGCCAATAACTTCGTCGGCCCGTTCCAGTTTATGCTCAGCGGCCTGCGCGCCAAAGATAACGAAGAGCGCGTCAATCGCGCGGCACGCAACGATAACGCAGGCGATACCGGCTACCACGCGATGGCGGCCTGGCACAGCGACAGCTTCTACGGGCTACGCGCAGGTCAGGCGAAAAGCGCGCTGCTCTACGGCCACGGCCTGGGTGCGGAGGTAAAAGGCATCGGTTCGGACGGCAACCTGACCCGGCAGGCGGAAACCTGGCGTCTGGCCAGCTACGGCACCACGCCGCTGAGCCGGACGTGGAGCTTCGCCCCGGCGCTGCTGGCGCAGCAGAGCCGCGATCGCTACGTCAACGGCGACGACTATCGCTGGCTGACCTTCAACGCGCGCTTTATCCAGGAGATTAATCAAAACTTCGCGCTCGCCTGGGAGGGGAGCTATCAGTACATGGATCTCGATCCGCAGGGCTTTAAAAACCGCCAGAACGTCAGCGGCAGTTTCTACAAGCTGACGCTGGCGCCGACCTTCAAAGTCGGCGATATCGGCGATTTCTTTACCCGGCCGGAGATCCGCTTCTTCGCCAGCTGGATGGACTGGGACAGCGCGCTGGATCGCTACGCCAGCGACGACGCCTTCGGCAGCAGCGGTTTTAGCGCCGGCGGCGAATGGAACTTCGGCGTGCAGATGGAAACCTGGTTCTGATCCGCCATAACAATCACCTGAAAGGGGACAGTATGAATGTTGAAAACGTAGCGCAGCAGCTTTTACCGCTGTTGGGCGGCAGGGAAAATATCGCATCGGCCGCGCACTGCGCCACACGCCTGCGTCTGGTACTGGTGGATGATGGCAAAGCGCAAAAAGAGGCGATCGACAAGCTGGACGGCGTGAAAGGCTGCTTCCGCAACGCCGGTCAGATGCAGATCATCTTCGGCACCGGGGTGGTGAATAAGGTCTATGCCGCCTTTGTGCAGGCGGCGGGCATCAGCGAAGCGAGCAAGGGCGAAGCGGCGCAGGCGGCGGCGCAAAAGCTTAATCCGGTGCAGCGCGTCGCCCGCCTGCTCTCCAATATCTTTGTGCCGATCATCCCGGCGATTGTTGCCTCCGGGGTACTGATGGGCCTGCTGGGGATGATGAAAACCTACGGCTGGGTCAACGCCGATAGCGCGCTGTTCGTGATGCTGGATATGTTCAGCTCGGCGGCATTCATTATCCTGCCGATCCTGATCGGCTTTACCGCCGCGCGCGAGTTTGGCGGCAACCCCTATCTGGGCGCCACCCTCGGCGGCATCCTGACCCACCCGGCGTTGACCAACGCCTGGGGCGTGGCCGGCGGCTTTAAGACGATGGATTTCTTCGGGCTGGATGTGGCGATGATTGGCTATCAGGGCACGGTATTTCCGGTGCTGCTGGCGGTCTGGTTTATGAGCCTGCTGGAGAAGCGCCTGCGCCGCATCGTGCCGGACGCGCTGGATATCATTCTCACCCCTTTCCTGACGGTGATTATCTCCGGCTTTGTCGCCATGCTGATTATCGGGCCGGCGGGACGCGCGCTCGGCGACGGCATCTCGCTGGTCCTCAGCACGCTGATCGCCCATGCCGGCTGGCTGGCGGGGCTGCTATTCGGCGGGCTTTATTCGGTGATCGTCATCACCGGTATCCACCACAGCTTCCACGCCATTGAGGCGGGCCTGCTGGGCAACCCCGCCATCGGCGTCAATTTCCTGCTGCCGATCTGGTCGATGGCCAACGTGGCGCAGGCGGGTGCCTGCCTGGCGGTGTGGTTCAAAACCCGCGACGTGAAGACGCGCAGCATCGTGCTGCCCTCCGCCTTTTCCGGCATGCTCGGCATTACCGAAGCGGCGATTTTCGGCGTTAACCTGCGCTATATGAAGCCGTTTATCGCCGGGATTATCGGCGGCGCGGCGGCGGGCGCCTGGGTGGTAGTGAGCCATGTCAATATGACCGCCGTCGGCCTGACGGCGCTGCCGGGTATGGCGATCGTGCAGGCCAGTTCGCTGCTGAACTATATTATCGGCATGGCGATCGCCTTCGGCATCGGTTTCCTGCTGTCGCTGACGCTGAAATATAAAGTGGGGCCGGAAGTATGAAAGAGATACAGCTGCTGAAGCAGACGGCGCTGGCGCTGATGCAGGGCCAGACGCGCGCCGCCCAGGATCCGCACCGCCCCGGCTGGCATCTGGCGCCGCCGGTCGGCCTGCTCAACGATCCGAACGGGTTTATTCAATTCGCCGGCCGCTATCACCTGTTTTATCAGTGGAATCCGCTGGCCTGCGCGCACGGCGCAAAGTTCTGGGGCCACTGGAGTTCCGCCGATCTGCTGAGCTGGCGACATGAGCCTGTTGCGCTGACGCCGGCGGAAGCTTATGAGAGCCACGGCTGCTACTCCGGCTCGGCGGTGGACGATAACGGCGTGCTGACGCTGATCTATACCGGTAATGTGAAGTTTACCGCGGGCCGCACCGCCTGGCAGTGCCTGGCGACGCTGGATGAAAAGGGCGACTGCCAGAAGCTGGGGCCCGTGCTGGCGCTGCCGGAAGGCTACAGCGGCCACGTGCGCGATCCTAAAGTGTGGCGTCACGACGGCGCCTGGTACATGGTGCTGGGTGCGCAGGATCTGGCGGGCAGAGGCAAGGTGCTGCTGCTGCGCGGCGAAACGCTGCAGCAGTGGCAGCTGCTGGGCGAGATCGCCGGCAGCGGGCTTAACGGCCTCGGCGATTTCGGCTATATGTGGGAGTGTCCCGACCTGTTCCGGCTGGGCGAACGCGACGTGCTGATCGTCTGTCCGCAAGGGCTGCCGGCGCAGGAGACGCGCTGGCTCAATACCTTCCAGAGCGGCTACTTTATCGGCACGCTGGATTACCCGCAGGCGCGCTATACGCACGGCGACTTCCAGGAGCTGGATCTTGGCTTTGAGTTTTACGCACCGCAGACCACCCTCAGCGATGACGGGCGGCGGCTGATGTTCGGCTGGATGGGCATCCCCGACGGCGATGAGTTTTATCAGCCGACGCTCGCGCATGGCTGGATCCACCAGATGACCTGCCCGCGCGAGCTGACGCTGCAGCAGGATCGTCTGTTGCAGCGTCCGGCGCGCGAGTTACAGCAGCTGCGCGGCGCGCAGAGGCGGCTGCAGGGCGCAGCGCAACAGCTGGAAACGCTGGATATCGCCAGCGCGGAGCTGCTGATCGCGCCGGAAGGAGCGCTGACGGCGCACTTCGGCGATGCGCTGCGGCTGGACTATCGCCAGGGGGAGCTGCGCCTTTCGCGCCGCAACCTGCGCAGCGGCCAGCAGGAGGATCGCTACTGGCTCGGCGCGCTGCGGCAGCTGCATATTTTCTGCGATCGCTCCAGCGTCGAGATCTTTATCAATGATGGCGAGGCGGTGATGTCGGCGCGCTATTTCCCCGCCGACGCGCCGCGCCTGCGGCTGGAGGGGGAGGCAAAGGTAACGCTGGATTACTGGCGGCTGGAGCCTGGCGTGATAGTATAACCGCCATCGATTCAGCCTGATGTAGCCAACAGTGAATAAACCCAAACGCGTCACGATCAAAGATATCGCCCAGCTGGCGGGCGTATCGAAGTCTACCGCCAGCCTGGTTCTCAGCGGACGAGGAAAAGAGCTGCGTGTCTCGGAAGCCACGCGCGAGCGGGTGATGGATATCGCCCGCCAGGCGCACTATCAGCCCAGTATCCACGCGCGCGCGCTCAACTCTTCGCGCAGCCACACCGTCGGGCTGGTGGTGCCGGAGATGACCAACCAGGGCTTCGCCACCTTTTCTCATGCGCTGGAAACCCTGTGCCGCGACGCCGGTCTTCAGCTGCTGATCGCCTGTACCGACGAGAACGCCAGTCAGGAGACGCTGGCGGTCAACAACCTGATCCAGCGTCAGGTGGACGGGCTGATTGTCGCCTCCAGCATGTTGAACGACGCGGAGTATCAGAAGATTAATCAGCAGATCCCGGTAGTGCTGTTCGACCGTCATCTGGGCGAATCGACGCTGCCGCTGGTGATCACCGACGCGATTGAACCTACCGCCCGGCTGGTGGAGCGCGTAGCGCGCGAAGGCGTCGAGGAGTTCTACTTTTTCGGCGGGCAGCCGCGCATCTCACCGACGCGCGATCGGCTTGAGGGCTTTCGTCAGGGGCTGGATCGCGCCGGTATGGCGCTAAA
Source organism: Mixta gaviniae (assembly GCF_002953195.1). Taxonomy (GTDB): domain Bacteria; phylum Pseudomonadota; class Gammaproteobacteria; order Enterobacterales; family Enterobacteriaceae; genus Mixta; species Mixta gaviniae. The sequence goes on from NZ_CP026377.1 coordinate 4,179,108, forward strand.
GCCGGAGTGGATAATTCACGGCCACTATCACGCCAGCTCCGGTTATGAGATGTTCGCCGAACTCTGTATGCGTCTTGGCCGCGTGCCGAAAGCGCTGTTCTGCGCCGCCTGCGGCCTGCAGGAAGGGGTGCTGCGTTATCTCAGCCAGCACGGGCTGCTGGAGCAGCCGATTCGGCTCTGCAGTTTTGACGATCACTATCTGTACGATGCGCTGTCGGTGAAGATCGATACCGTGGTGCAGGATGAGCGGATGCTGGCGTGGAACTGCTTCGAGATTATTTCGGGGTTGATTGAAGGAGAAACGCTGGAAAATCAGCAGCGGCAGCTGCCTGCCCTGCTGAAATGGCGCAGCGCCTGAAGGTTTACGCGCTCGTTACTCGCGGCGCGTGATGCGGCGCAGCCCTCCTCCCTGACGGCTGCGTTTGCGCCCTCCCTGGCGCGTTATGCGATCTCTTCAGCGTCGCGCTGTGCGACGCATCAGGCGTTGAGCAACTGTTGCGCGGTGGTCTCCACCAGCGCCAGCAGCACCTTAATATCCTCAAAGCCGGCTGCCGGATTAAGCAGCGTCAGCTTCAGGCAGGTGACGCCGTTAAACTCCGTCACGCCGACGTTGGCACGTCCCGAAGCCAGCAGCGCGTCGCCGATACGCTGATTCAGCAGCGCCACGGCAGGCTCGCCGCCGGCCAGCAGCGGCTGCGGCCGATAGCGGAACAGCACGCTCGCCAGCTGCGGCTGCATTACCAGCTCCAGCGCAGCCTGCTCATCGACATAGCGCGCTACCTGCTGCGCCAGCGTGACGCCGTGATCGATAATCGCCGCGTACTGCCGCTGCCCTAACGCTTCCAGCCCCATCCACAGCTTCAGCGCGTCGAAACGGCGCGTGGTCTGCAGCGATTTGGAAACCAGATTCGGCACGCCCTGCGCCTCATCAAATTCAGAGTTCAGATAGGCCGCCTGGTAGCGCATCAGCTCATAGTGGCGCGCCTCTTTCAGCAGGAAGGCGCCGCAGCTGATGGTCTGGAAGAATTGCTTATGGAAATCCAGCGTAATGGAGTCCATCAGCTCAATGCCGTCCAGATAGTCGCGATACTGGTCGGAGAGCAACAGCGCCCCGCCCCAGGCCGCATCCACATGCACCCAAATCTGCTGCTCCGCCGCCAGCGCGGCGATGGCGCGCAGCGGATCGATGGCGCCGGCGTCGGTGGTGCCGGCGGTGGCGACAATCGCCATCACCTGCTCGCCGTTGGCCTGTGCCTGGCTTAGCTTCGCCGCCAGATCCTCAATGTCCATGCGCGCGCGGTCGTCGGTCTTCACCAGGGTAACGCACTGGTAGCCCAGCCCCAGCAGCGCCATATTTTTCTGCACTGAGAAGTGGGCGTTTTCAGAGCAGAACACCTTTAGCTTGCGCAGATCGCCTGTCAGGCCATCCTGCTGAATAGAGTGACCGGCGCGCGCAAAGAAGGCGTCGCGCGCCAGCATCAGCCCCATCAGATTGCTCTGGGTGCCGCCGCTGGTGAAGACGCCCGCGTCGCCGGCCTGATAGCCAACCTGCGCCCGCAGCCATGCGATCAGCTTCATTTCAATAATGGTGGCCGACGGGCTTTGGTCCCAGGAGTCCATGCTCTGGTTGGTGGCGTTAATCAACACCTCCGCCGCCTGGCTGACGACCAGGCTCGGGCAGTGCAGATGCGCCACGCACTGCGGATGATGCACCGCCAGGCTATCCTGCAGAAAGTATTCAATCGCCCGCTCGATGGCGGCCTGATTGCCCAGCCCCTGTGGATTAAAATCGAGCTGAATGCGTTCGCGCAGCTCGTCGACGGTTTTGCCACGATACATCTCAGGCTGCTGTAGCCACTGCACTACCGCCTGGCTGCTCTGGGCTATCGCCTGCTGGTAGGCTTCGATGCTCTGCGCCGACGCCGCCAGGATAGGGTTTTCACCGCTCATCGTCGTTACTCCCCTGCAACAGGCTGGACGCCTGCGGCCATCAGAGCGCTTTCGAATTTCTCCAGGAAAATCGACAGCTCATCGTTGGTGATCAGCAGCGAAGGCAGCAGGCGCAGCACGCTGCCGTGACGTCCGCCGCGCTCGAGGATCAGCCCCGCCTCAAAACATCTCTTCTGCAACAGCGCGGAGAGTTCGCCGTCGGCCGGGTAGCAGCCCAGGTGATCCTGCGCGGCATCTGGCTTAACGATTTCGATGCCGATCATCATGCCCAGACCGCGTACGTGGCCAATGACCGGATAGCGCTTCTGCAGCCCGGCCAGCTGGCCTTTCAGCCACTCACCCTGCTCTGCCACCTTGCCTGCAATATTGTTCTCTTTCAGGATTTTCAGCGTGGTCAGGCCGGTGGCCATCGCCAGCTGGTTGCCGCGGAAGGTGCCGGTGTGGTGGCCCGGCGCCCAGGCGTCAAACTGCTTTTTAATGCCCAATACCGCCAGCGGCAAGCCGCCGCCGACCGCTTTCGACATTACGATGATATCCGGCTCGATGCCCGCGTGTTCGAAGGCGAAGAATTTGCCGGTGCGCGCGAAGCCCGCCTGCACTTCATCAAGGATCAGCAGAATGTTGTGTTCCTGGGTCACTTTGCGGATGCGCTGCAGCCACTCGGCCGGCGCCGGGTTAACGCCGCCTTCGCCCTGCACCGCTTCGAGGATCACCGCCGCCGGTTTGCGTACGCCACTTTCCACGTCGTTGATCAGATTTTCAAAGTAGTAGCTCAGCGCGTTGACACCCGCCTCGCCGCCGATGCCCAGCGGGCAACGGTAAAGATGCGGATAAGGCATAAACTGCACTTCCGGCATCATGCCGTCGACCGCTTCTTTCGGCGACAGGTTGCCGGTCACCGCCAGCGCGCCGTGTGTCATGCCGTGGTAGCCGCCGGAGAAGCTGATAATGCCGGAACGGCCGGTGACTTTTTTCGCCAGCTTCAGCGCCGCTTCTACCGCATCCGCGCCGGAGGGGCCGGTAAACTGCAGGCAGTACGCTTTGCCTTCGCCCGGCAGCAGGGAGAGCAGATATTCTGAAAAGGCGTCTTTTAACGGTGTGGTGAGATCGAGAGTATGTAACGGCAAGCCGCTGGTAATGACATTTTGGATGCTTTGCAGGATGTCAGGATGGTTGTGTCCCAGCGCCAGCGTTCCCGCGCCCGCCAGGCAATCAAGGTATTGATTATTCTCAACGTCAGTGATCCATGCGCCGTCCGCTTTCGCAATGGCCAGGGGCAGCTTGCGCGGATAGCTTCTGACGTTCGATTCGAACGCATCCTGTCTTTCTAAATAATCTTTATTATTTCTGTTCAATGAATTAGCACCTAAAGTATCAATACGGACTTTATCCGTCATCATATCTCTCCTACAACCAGGGCGATTTACCGCGCCAGGGTTGAAAAATAAATGTCAGGGTTAATGCCTTACATAAGGCCGGCATAATATAGGTTTTTTCAGTCTGCGGCTCAATTGATTATTTTGTGTATAATTATTTATTAATAAACCATGATAAATCAGAGGGTTATTTTGCGCGTTACCGTAGCGTTTTTTATCGCTAACGGCCAAATATGTAACGAATAAATAGCGCTGCAGGCAGGAGGTAACGGCGCAAAAGTTTTTCTTTTTTATCCCGAATCAGAAATTTCTCTTAAATAAATCAATACCCCCGCGCAGAAGGTTAATAAAATAGCCCTGGTCAGCTTTTTTTCGGAATCCGACGATTTTGCCGTTAGGGTCATCTCACTGTCATATCGCCCACGTATCACACCTGCACTGCCGTCTCAATTCTGTTGCGAGGTCCGTCATGAGTGAAAACCGAACCTGGAACGCCGCGCCTGCGCCGGGGCGTCCCGATCTGAGCAGTAAACACAGCAAAAAAACCGCGGCGGCGATTGTGCTGCTGATGCTGGGCGGTGTGGCGTTCGCCGCGTTAAACCTGTTTGCCGACGTGGAAGCGTCAGGCCAGGTGGTCACCAGCTATCTGCCTTTCGTGCTGCTGGGGCTGGCGCTGCTGATCGCGCTGGGTTTCGAATTCGTTAACGGCTTTCACGATACGGCCAACGCGGTGGCGACGGTGATCTACACCCACTCGCTGACGCCCGGCGCGGCGATACTCTGGTCCGGGTTGTGCAACTTTACCGGCGTGCTGCTCTCCAGCGGCGCGGTCGCCTTCGGCATTATCTCCCTGCTGCCGATGGAGCTGATCCTGCAGGCGAGCAGCGGCAACGGCTTCGCCATGATTTACGCCCTGCTGTTTTCTGCCATTATCTGGAATCTTGGCACCTGGTATCTCGGCCTGCCCTCCTCCTCTTCGCATACGCTGATTGGCTCGATTATCGGCGTTGGCGTCGCCAACGCGCTGATCCATGGCCGCAGCGGTATGGAAGGGGTGAACTGGGATCAGGCGGAGAATGTCGCCTGGGCGCTGCTGTTTTCACCGCTGGTGGGCTTTATCAGCGCCGCCCTGCTGCTGCTGGCGATGAAAAAGCTGGTGCGCAACCGTCAGCTTTACACCGCGCCGGAAGGCAAGCGGCCGCCGCCGGGCTGGATCCGCGCGCTGCTGATTTTAACCTGCACCGGCGTCTCTTTCGCCCACGGCTCCAATGACGGCCAGAAAGGGATGGGGCTGATTATGTTGATCCTGGTAGGGACAATGCCCATCGTGTACGCCCTGAACCGCTCGGTGCCGCCGGAGCAGATCCCGCGCGTGGCGGCGCTGGCACAGGTTACCGGCCAGCAGCTGATCGGCGCGCCGCAGGCGCCGCTTCCCGATTCGCCGCGCAACGTGCTGCTGGCGTTTATGCGCAGCGGCGAGATGACGCCGCAGGTGATGCCCGCACTTGGCGCGCTGCTGCAAAAAACCGGCGCGCAGATTAAGCAGTACGGCTCGATGGAAAATATCCCGGCGCAGCTGGTAGCGAACACCCGCAACGATATGTACCTGGCGGCCGAAAGCATCAAGCAGCTGAAAGCGGCTAAGGTGGCGCTGCCGCAGGAGATGCAGGACAACCTCACTGCGATGAAAAGCGAACTGGATAACGCCACACGCTTTATTCCGCTGTGGGTGAAAGTGGTGGTGGCGCTGGCGCTGGGGCTTGGCACCATGGTGGGCTGGCGGCGCATCGTGATCACCGTTGGCGAACGTATCGGCAAAGCCCATCTCAGCTATGCGCAGGGCGCCAGCGCCGAGCTGGTGACGGTGGCTACCATCGGCGCCGCCGATGCCTTCGGCCTGCCGGTTTCCACCACACACGTGTTATCTTCCGGCGTCGCCGGCACCATGGCCGCCAACCGCTCCGGCCTGCAGACCGCCACGCTGCGCAATCTGCTGATCGCCTGGCTGCTGACGCTGCCGGTCTCGATTTTGATCTCCGCCGTGCTGTTTATGCTGTTTAGCCGCTTCTGATATGACGAGGGCGCCTGACCGGCGCCCTCGCTTTCTCACTACGAACCTATCTCGCGCAGCGCTTTCCCCTGCATCAGATTATGCTCAATATGCTCCAGCGTGACGCCTTTGGTTTCCGGCACCACCGCCATGGTCAGCAGAATAAATGCCAGGTTAAGCACGGCATAAATCCAGAAGGTATTCGCGTTGCCCAGCGTTTCCAGCAGCGTCAGGAAGGTCGCGCCGACGATCATATTCGCGACCCAGTTGGTGGTGGTGGAGACGGTAATGCCGAAATCGCGCCCTTTTAACGGCTGGATCTCGGAGCAGAGCAGCCAGACTACCGGCCCCGCCGCCATCGCAAAGCCGACGATAAACAGCAGCAGCATTAGCACGGCGAAATATTTCTGCGTGTCGTTATCGATGCCGAGATGCAGCAGCGTGCCCAGCACGCCCATGCCGACCGCCATCACCAGAAAGCTGGTTTTCAGCATCGGTTTGCGGCCCCAGCGATCCACCAGCGCAAACGCCAACAGCGTCGACAACATATTGACCAGACCGACCACCACCGTGCCCCACATCTGCTCGCTGCTGCTGGAAAAGCCGGCGATGCCGAAGATTTTCGGCGCGTAATACATAATCACGTTAATGCCGGTGAACTGCTGCATCACCTGCAGCAGCACGCCCAGCCCGACCGCGCGGCGGAAATGGGCGTTCTCTTTGAAAAGGTGCCAGCCGCCCTGCTTCACCTGCAGGCTGGCGCGAATCTCCTCCAGCTCGGTTCTCGCCTGCTCGCTGGTGCTGCGCAGCTTATCCAGCACCGCGCGCGCTTCGTTAAAGCGTCCGTGCGCGGCGAGCCAGCGCGGGCTGTTAGGCAGAAACAGCACGCCGATCAGCAGGATCAGCGCCGGAATGGCGATTACCCCCAGCATCCAACGCCAGGAGCCGCTGTAGCTCAGCGCGGTATCCGACAGGTAGGCCGCCAGGATGCCGGTGGTGAGCATCAGCTGATAGAGCGAAATCATCGAGCCACGAATGCGCTGCGGGGCGATCTCCGCCAGATAGAGCGGCGCAGTATAGGAGGCGATGCCTACCGCCAGCCCCAGCAGCACGCGCGCGAAAATCAGCGACTCCACGCTCTGCGACAGCGCCGACCAGATCGATCCCACCACAAACAGCAGCGCGCCCGCCAGCATCGATTTTTTGCGGCCGAAGCGGGAAGAGACCCAGCCTGCGCCCATCGCGCCGATGGCGGCGCCAAACATCATCGAACTGACCACCCACTCCTGCTGATGACTGGAGATCTGCAGCTCTTTCGCCAGGAAAGGCAGCGCGCCGGCGATCACGCCGATATCCAGACCAAACAGCAGGCCGCACAGCGCGGCCATAAAGCCCACAAACCAGATGTAGCGCTGATGCGTCGCGCCCTTTTTACCAGACTCTTTCATAACGCTCCCCGTTAATGTCAGTTTCGTTCAAGATTGTTAATCTTATGTAAACAAAAGCTGGGTGGATGTGTTACCGGTCACAGTAACGCGAGGAAAAACGCGCGCCGGGCAGGCAAGCGAGGCGCAGCGCGGGCTGGAGGATGACGCAGCGGGAAAGTGAGGCTGGCGCGCCTTCAGGCGGCAATAAATTACCTATACTTGGTTTTTGTTTAACAGGAGGCACCGATGGCGGACTTACAACTGATTGATACGCTGGAGTTAGGCAACGACGATGAGCTGGCCCATAAATATGAAATCTATGGCGCCGATGAATCCACCCCGGAATACGCCCTTGTCTTCGCGCGGCAGAGCCAGAGCGGCGAATGGCAACAGCAGGATGGCAAACTGCAGTTCGCCGCGGCGGATGAAAAACAGGAAGCGACCAGCGGCACGATGGATTACGGCTCCGGCGACAGCATGCCGGACCTGCGCGATCTGCGTGCGGAAGCAAAAGAGCGCTGCCAGCATCATCACCGGCAGCAGCTACAGCAACAGCGCTAAGGCGAAACGCCTTAACGGCCGCTGCCAACAGGACCGTTAAGGCTGGCGGCGTGCCGCCAGCCTGCGGTTATACGGCGGTGCGGAAGACCGCCACCATCTCGCGCAGCTGTATCGCCTGCTCCGCCAGTGAATCGGCGGCGGCAGCGGATTGCTCCACCAGCGCGGCGTTCTGCTGTGTGACCTGATCCATCTGATTAACCGCTGTGTTGATCTGCGAAACGCCGGCGCTCTGCTCTTCCGACGACGCGGAGATCTCGCTAACCATCTGCGAAGTCTGACGAATCGCCTCCACGCTCTCTTTAACCTTGCTGCCGGCGTCGTTGGCCATCGCAATGCCCTGTCCGGCACAGGCGACCGATTTTTCAATCAGGCCTTTGATCTCTTTCGCCGCCGTGGCGGAACGCTGTGCCAGCGAACGTACTTCCGACGCCACTACCGCAAAGCCTTTGCCATGCTCGCCAGCGCGCGCCGCTTCTACCGCAGCGTTGAGCGCAAGGATATTGGTCTGGAAAGCGATGCTGTCGATGACCGCGATAATCTCTTTAATCTGATCTGCCCCGCTGCTGATCTCTTGCATGGTGGACATCACTGATTCCATCGCCTGACCGCCGCGCAGCGCCGCTTCGGTGGCGGACGAGGCCATGCTGGCCGCGTGGCGGGTGTTATCCGCGTTCTGCTGGATGATCGAGGCCAGCTGCTCCATGCTGGCGGCGGTTTCAGCCAGCGAGGCCGCCTGCTGCTCGGTACGCGAGGAGAGATCGCCATTGCCACGCGCGATCTCGTCGGAAGAGGTGGCAATGTTGTTGGCGTTCAGCTTGATAGAGGAGACCAGCTGCGACAGCTGCTGGCTCATGCGCATCAGCGCCTTCAGCAATGTCGCCGTCTCATTATCGCCCTCAACCGCCAGACGCGTGGTGAGATCGCCGGCCGCGACCTCGCCGGCCACATCGACCGCCTGCTTCACCGGCGCGGTGACGGTGCGCACAATCAGCAGCGCGATCAGGGTAGCGGCGACGCTCAGCAGCGCCAGCAGGCCAATCAGCAGCCATTCAGCATGACGCTTTGCATTGATTTGTTGCTGCAGCAGATCCGCCAGCGCCTCGCTGGAGAGGTTGCCTAACAGCGTGAACTGGTTGATGGCGTGGGTAAAGGTGCTGATGTAGTCGCGCACCGGCACCACCCGATCGCCGCTAATAAACAGCCCTTCCGCCATCTGCAGCGCGGCGTCCGCTTCCTGACGCGCGGCGTCGGTTTTCGCGCCCAGCTGCGTTTTCAGCGCCTCGCTGGAGGCCATGGTTTTGCTGAAATTGGCGTTAAACAGCGCCAGCGAATTCTGTCCCGCTTCCAGGTAGAAGCCCATTTTCGCTTTGCCGACGCTTTCGTTCAGGTTGCCTGAACCCAGCAGCGCCGTGCCTTCCGCGCGGATTTTGCCGAGGGTTTCCGTCAGCTCCGGCAGCTGGAAATAGGCGCTGTTGATCAGCTGATAGCTGCTGAGGTCGCCGTCCAGCGACAGGCCATAGGCATCCAGCAGATCCTGGTTAGTATCCAGCAGGTGGCGGATCAGTTTCGCGTGCGCGCTCAGGTTGCCGTCGGGCGTCAGGTTTTTGGTCTCTACCTTGCCCTGCAGCGCATCCCAGCGCTCGCGCAGCAGACGAATATTGGTAGTGGCCATACTGTGAGGGAAGCGGTGCTGCAGGATTGCAGTGATCTCCTCCATCTGCTGTGTCGCTTCATCGCGCAGCGCCAGACGCGCCGGCGCTACAGGGTTAGATGAGGCGACCGCCACGGCGGCTTCCGCACGGTGACGCTGCAGCAGGTTAAGCAGCTTTAGCATTTTCCGCTCGACCGGGATCCCTTCGGCTTCTTTCTGTTTCACCGCGACGGCCTGATTATATTCAATCACCAACAGCGATGTCGGCAGAATGAACAGGATGGCGGCGAACAGACCGAGCAGTATGAACTTCGCAGGCAGGCTCATCTTACTGAGTAATGTTTTCATATTTTCTCTGTGTTGGTATTGCAAAAACAGCCGTTGCCAGCAGGGGAAAATCACGCCTCTGGCCTGTTTTTATTTTTATGAGTTTTATTTATAGCCGGCGAGATGTTTCTGATGAACATTAAAGGCCGCCGGCTTAAACGATGGTCGCCTGATAAATATCGTAAAGCGCAGTAAAAACGTTGCTTAACAAAACATCAGGTGGAAAGGATTATAGACAGCGATAGTGAATACGTCATCACGGCAAGCAACTAATTAAACTTACGATTAACCATTAAGGCAAATTATATTTAAAGACCAATATTATCAATGAGTTGACACAGATCCATTATTTTTAAGGGATGTTTTTGGCAGGGCTATTTATTTTAACGGTGAGTTCTTAAGAAAATATTCATGTTTTACGGCGGCGTGCCGATAATAATGGCTTTTTTATTTTTGTAATCGATTAACTTTATGAGGATATGTAAACGGCTTACATTGAGGAAGGAAAGCCGCGGCGGGCGCGGCTTTGATTTTTGCTAACCTGCCGCCCGTAATCAGGCGGGCGGACGATTACAGAATAGAGGCGACAGATTTCGCCAGCTGGGCTTCCAGCACCGGTTTCGCCTCGTCGAACTTCAGGTTAACCTTGTTGGCGTTGGAGACGACGCGCGTCTGATACTTCATGCGGTTGCCGTCGGCGGTGCTGGTTTGCAGCTTCACGCCGGAGGTGCCCTGACGCAGCGCCGCGATATTGTCGGTGGTGACGTTGGCTTTGCTGCGCTCAGAGATCTGCAGATCGGTAACCATGGTGTAGTTCACATCTTCCACCAGCGCATCTGCCGCCAGACCGGCCAGACCGGCCGCAAGACCGATGCCCAGCGCCGCGCCGCCGGAGTTGCTGTTGTAAGCGGTGATGCCGCCGCCCAGCGCCGCGCCCGCTACTGCGCCTTCATAGCCGCTGCCCAGCAGGCCCTGCGCTTCGCGCAGATCCATTTTATCCGCTTTCAGCACATTGGCCTGGATCCAGTAATAAGCGCTGTCCGGCGAAGAAACGACGTTATAGCCTTTGGCGCGCAGATCCTGCTCCAGCAGGCCGGAGAGATCGCTCATGTCCTTATCGGAGGTATTTTTTACCTGGATGTAAACGGTTTTTTCAGATGAGGGCTCCAGCCAGATGGTCTGGCTCATCTGCGTTTTCACCTCAAGATTACGCTTTTTGATCGCTGTACTCATTGCGCTACAGCCTGAAAGCAGAACGGCAGAAAGTGCAATGGCGACCACCGCGTGTTTTTTATATCCCATTTTCCTGTCCTTAATGGAAAGAGCGAGAATGCTCCCGATTTGAGTAACGTTATTTTCATCACCGGCCGGCTAAATAGAGACGCGGCTTTTCATGTCAGATATATCGTCGTGATGCGCTGACAGGATGATGGCGAAACAAAACCACAGCACGTTGCTTGCGCAGCGTGACTATTTTTTTGTTTTAGCTTTAGTGCGAAGAAATAAAATTATTACCGGAAAAGCGCTGCCGGCATATAGCGTGACGTGCCGCCGTACGGGGCCGTTCGCCTGTTTAATTTTCGGCGTAATCTAGCATAAAAACGTTAATATAACAGCTTTATTTTCCCGCCATATCCGCCAGATGTACCGGTTGCTGCGATCAATTTCGCCATTATTACACCCGCTATTTTTTATATTTCCTTTATGATCCGCGCAATGGCAGAAAAACTATTTCTGTTAAGGTAAAAAAAACGTATATCGCCGGGGAAATTTGGCTTAAGTTAACAAAATCAACGTTCCCCTTTGTACGCGCTGCGGCGTTACTCATACAGGCGGCGCCACCCTTCTCATCAGCGGCGATGAGGGTTTGTGTAAGATTGTTGCGCCTGGCGCTCATCTTATCAGCGCGTTACTGCCGCCCGGGCGTCACGCCGGCTTATTGTTCATGCAGTAAGAAACATCCGGCCCGCAGGGCAAACCGGTTAATGGCGATATAGCGCCAGCCACTACATAGCGAAATATAATATGACGCTATCTCTTATTCAGCGGTATCGCGGCTAGCGCGAAATTAAGAGAACAAAGAATAGATTTCTATTTTATCGAATCACATAGCGAGCAGGATAATGATGAAACGTGCGGGGATGAACCAGAGCGAGAAGAGAAAAAAACCGCCTGCGCAGGCTTATACCTTTCGCAGGTAAGTTATGCCCGCCGCAGATAAGTTATGCCGGCGCCGCCAGCACGCGTTGCAGAAAAGCGCACCATGTTTCGCCCCAGGGTTCAGGAGCCAACTGTTTTCTGCCCGTAGCGCCATGTATGCCGTCAGCTCGCTATCCGTAAGCAACAGCAATTGCTCAGCTTCAGTTCGGAGCAGATTATAATTATCCCGGTAGCACGCCCGATAACTGGCGACTATGTTCTCCACCGTATCGCCGTAATATCGACATCATCAAAAAAATACGCCTGCAACAGGATGCCCGTAAATCCTGCATCCCAAATTATTACCAGGCCCTGTTGGTTTGTCCCGAAATTAGTTCAGATAAAGCCTGTGGCAAAACACGCCGTGGTTTATAAAACAACCAGCGCGTTAACACTTACCCTGTTTCCGCTAAACAGAACGCCGACAGGTGATATTCAGAAGCCGTGCGGCGCGCGGCTTTGCCTCTCCCTCTGCTCCATCTGATCGCTTCTGCATACCCGCCTAAAAAATTAGTTGTTATCGCGGCGCCCCGCTTAACGGCTAGTTGTTATCGCGGCGCCCCGCTTAACGGCGGGTCAGTCTGCCAGCAAGCTATTTCGCGCGGCGTTTCATTGCATCGCGGCAAGGTGGGTATTTATCGAAAGCGCCTTTCCGCCCACAGGCGGAAAAAGTGGGCATTTAGCGAAACCGCGGACGGAAAATAAGAGAGCGGCGAACGGCGCGCCAGAGGCAATAAAAAACCCCGCACAGGCGGGGTTTTATCGGCATCACTTTTCCAGCGGGAAAAATGAAAATCAGAACGGGATGTCGTCGTCGAAATCCATCGGCGGCTCGTTGTTAGCCGGCGCGCTCTGCTGCTGCGGACGGGCAGGTGCCTGGCCGCCGCCGCTGAACTGGTTGCCGCCCTGCGGCTGCTGAGGCTGGCCCCAACCGTTGTTGTTGTTGCTGTTGCCGCCGCCCATACCGCCGCCGGACTGCGCGCCTGCGCCGCCGTTCTGACGGCCGCCCAGCATCTGCATGGTGCCGCCGACGTTCACCACCACTTCCGTGGTGTAGCGTTCCTGGCCGCTCTGATCCTGCCATTTGCGCGTCTGCAGAGAACCTTCGATATAAACCTGGGAACCTTTGCGCAGGTATTCGCCCGCCACTTCCGCCAGTTTGCCGAACAGCACAACACGGTGCCATTCCGTTTTCTCTTTGGTCTCTCCGGTCTGCTTGTCACGCCAGCTTTCGGAAGTCGCCAGCGTAATGTTCGCTACGGCTCCGCCATTCGGCATATAACGCACTTCCGGATCCTGACCCAGATTCCCGACAAGAATCACTTTGTTAACGCCTCTGCTGGCCATGTTCGCGTCTCCCGATGAGTATTCACTAAAGTCTAAACGGTAAATTCTACCACGCCAGGCTGCTCGATCATACTTCCGGGCGAGCTTCCAATAATGAAGATCTTTTTGCAGGGTTGCAACAGACTACTGGATATACATTCAGTTATTTTTTGTGCCATAATGACCTGTTCAATCCTGCCGTATCGTTACGGGCATGGTGAGTCTGCGTTAATCCGGGAAATGTGAATGGATAAGATTGAAGTCCGGGGTGCCCGCACCCACAACCTGAAAAACATCAACCTGATCATCCCTCGCGACAAACTGATCGTTGTCACCGGCCTGTCAGGTTCCGGTAAGTCCTCGCTGGCGTTCGATACGCTCTACGCCGAGGGGCAGCGCCGCTATGTGGAATCCCTTTCCGCCTATGCGCGTCAGTTTCTTTCGCTGATGGAAAAACCGGATGTCGATCATATCGAAGGGCTGTCGCCCGCGATTTCGATCGAGCAGAAGTCAACGTCCCACAACCCGCGATCGACGGTCGGGACCATCACCGAAATCCATGACTACCTGCGCCTGCTGTTCGCCCGCGTCGGCGAGCCGCGCTGTCCCGATCACAATGTGCCGTTGGCGGCGCAAACCGTCAGTCAGATGGTGGACAACGTGCTGGAGCAGCCGGAAGGCACGCGCCTGATGCTGCTGGCGCCGGTGGTGAAAGATCGTAAAGGCGAGCATACCAAGACGCTGGAGAACCTGGCGACGCAGGGCTATATCCGCGCCCGCATCGACGGTGAAGTATGCGATCTTTCCGATCCGCCAAAACTGGAGCTGCAGAAGAAGCACACCATCGAGGTGGTTATCGATCGCTTCAAAGTGCGCGAGGATCTGGCGACGCGTCTGGCGGAATCGTTCGAGACCGCGCTGGAACTCTCCGGCGGCACGGCGATCGTGGCGGATATGGACGATAGCGATGCGGAAGAGCTGCTCTTCTCCGCCAACTTCGCCTGTCCGATTTGCGGCTACAGCATGAGTGAGCTGGAGCCGCGCCTGTTCTCGTTCAACAACCCGGCCGGCGCCTGCCCGACCTGCGATGGTCTGGGGGTGCAGCAATATTTCGATCCCGATCGCGTGGTGCAGAATGCCGAGCTGTCGCTGGCGGGCGGCGCGATCCGCGGCTGGGATCGCCGCAACTTTTACTATTTCCAGATGCTGCGCTCGCTGGCGGAACATCTGAAATTTGATATCGAAGCGCCGTTCAACAGCCTGAGCGAAAAAGCGCAGCAGGTGATCCTGTATGGATCCGGCAAAGAGAGCATCGAATTTAAATATATCAACGATCGCGGCGACACCTCGGTGCGTCGACATCCGTTTGAAGGCGTGCTGCATAACATGGAGCGCCGCTACAAAGAGACGGAGTCGAGCGCGGTGCGCGAAGATCTGGCGAAATTTATCAGCAATCGCGCCTGCGCCACCTGTGAAGGGACACGCCTGCGTCGCGAAGCGCGCCATGTGTATGTGGAAGACACCACGCTGCCGACCATCTCTGATATGAGCATCGGTCACGCGATGGACTTTTTCCGCAACCTGAAGCTGAGTGGCCAGCGCGCGAAAATCGCGGAGAAAGTGCTGAAAGAGATCGGCGATCGTCTGAGCTTCCTGGTTAACGTCGGCCTGAACTACCTGTCGATGTCACGTTCGGCGGAGACGCTCTCCGGCGGCGAGGCGCAGCGCATCCGTCTGGCGAGCCAGATCGGCGCCGGCCTGGTGGGCGTGATGTATGTGCTGGATGAGCCCTCTATCGGCCTGCACCAGCGCGATAACGAGCGCCTGCTCGAAACGCTGATCCACCTGCGCGACCTCGGCAACACCGTTATCGTGGTCGAGCATGACGAAGATGCGATTCGCGCCGCCGACCATATTATCGATATCGGTCCCGGTGCGGGCGTTCACGGTGGCCAGGTGGTGGCCGAAGGCACCGCCGACGAGATTATGCAGGTGGAAGCGTCGCTGACCGGCCAGTATCTGAGCGGCAAGCGTAAAATCGAAGTGCCGGCAGAGCGCGTGCCTGCCGATCCGAACAAGGTGCTGAAGATTACCGGCGCGCGCGGTAACAACCTGAAGGATGTCACCCTGACGCTGCCGGTCGGCCTGTTTACCTGCGTTACCGGCGTCTCCGGCTCCGGCAAGTCGACCTTGATCAACGATACGCTGTTCCCGATCGCCCAGCGCCAGCTGAACGGCGCGACCATCGCGGAAGCGGCGCCTTACCGCGATGTCAGCGGTATGGAGCATTTCGATAAGGTTATCGATATCGACCAAAGCCCGATCGGTCGTACGCCGCGCTCGAACCCGGCGACCTACACCGGCATTTTCACGCCGATCCGCGAACTGTTCGCCGGCGTGCCGGAGTCGCGTTCGCGCGGCTACAATCCGGGCCGCTTCAGCTTTAACGTGCGCGGCGGGCGTTGCGAAGCCTGTCAGGGCGACGGCGTGCTGCGCGTGGAGATGCACTTCCTGCCGGATATCTACGTGCCGTGCGACCAGTGCAAAGGCAAGCGCTATAACCGTGAAACGCTTGAGATTAAATATAAAGGCAAGAGCATCCACGAAGTGCTGGATATGACCATCGAAGAGGCGCGCGAATTCTTCGACGCGGTGCCGGCGCTGGCGCGTAAGCTGCAGACGCTGATGGACGTGGGGCTTTCTTATATTCGTCTCGGCCAGTCCGCTACCACGCTTTCCGGCGGCGAGGCGCAGCGCGTGAAGCTGGCGCGCGAGCTGTCGAAGCGCGGCACCGGTCAGACGCTCTATATCCTTGATGAGCCGACCACCGGTCTGCACTTCGCCGATATCCAGCTGCTGCTGACGGTACTGCATCAGCTGCGCGACCAGGGCAACACCATCGTGGTGATTGAGCATAACCTCGACGTGGTGAAAACCGCCGACTGGATTGTCGATCTCGGGCCGGAAGGCGGCAGCGGCGGCGGCCAGATTCTGGTGGCCGGCACGCCGGAAACCGTGGCGAAGTGCGAAGAATCGCACACCGCGCGCTTCCTGCTGCCGCTGCTGGAACAACGCTAAGCGTCTTCTCCGTACCGCACAGCCCCTGACGCCGACGCGCAGGGGCTTTTTTTATCACCGTCGGCCGCCTCGCCCTGTTCCGCCGTGCTGTGCCGGTGCATTGCCTCATTGACGGCCAATCGTGCAGGATCAGGCAAGATTTCGACATAATCGGGTCTGGCTGCCCTCTCCTCCTCTGCTTATCCTTAAGGTTCACGCTGCGCCCATGCCGGGCGCAGTGCAGCTGGTTTTATCCGGGCGGATACGCTGTTCGCCCTTAACCGCTTCAATCACGGGAGACACCATGAATATTACGCACGCTTATGCAGCCCAGGATGCGAAATCCAGACTCGCGCCTTTTGACTACAAGCCGCGTGAACTGCGCGAGCATGATGTACAAATTGAAGTGTTATTTTGCGGCGTCTGTCACTCCGACCTGCATCAGGCCCGTAATGAATGGCAAAACACTCTTTTTCCGGTGGTGCCAGGCCACGAAATCGTCGGCCGCGTCACGGCGGTAGGCAGCCACGGCCATAAATATCAGGTGGGTGATTTAGTGGGCGTCGGCTGTATGGTCGATTCCTGCCGCAGCTGTCCAAGCTGCCAGGAAGGGCTGGAGCAGTATTGCGAAACGGGCTTTGTGCCGACCTACAACGGCCAGGACCTGCACACCAAAGAGATCACCTACGGCGGCTACGCCACCAGCGTCGTGGTGCATGAGGACTTCGTGCTGCGCGTGCCGGAAAACCTCGACCCGGCAGGCGTTGCGCCGCTGCTCTGCGCGGGCATCACCACTTACTCCCCGCTGCGTCACTGGAACGTCGGCCCGGGCAAAAAAGTGGGCATCGTCGGCCTCGGCGGCTTAGGCCATATGGGCGTGAAGCTGGCGCATGCGATGGGCGCGCACGTGGTGCTGTTTACGACTTCGCCTTCGAAAATCGAAGACGGTAAGCGTCTGGGCGCCGATGAAGTGGTGGTCTCCAAAGATCCGCAGCAGATGGCGCAACACGTTAATAGCTTCGACTTTATCCTCAATACCGTGGCGGCGCAGCACGATCTTAACCCGTTTATCAACCTGCTGAAGCGCGACGGCAACCTGACGCTGGTCGGCGCGCCGGAACACGATCATCCGGCGCCGCACGTTTTCGACCTGATTTTCAAGCGTCGCAGCGTCGCCGGCTCGCTGATCGGCGGCATCGCCGAAACGCAGGAGATGCTCGATTTCTGCGGTAAACACAACATCACCTCAGATATCGAACTGATCGCCATGAATCAGATTAACGAAGCCTATGAGCGTATGCTGAAAAGCGACGTGAAATACCGCTTTGTTATCGATATCGATACGCTGCGCCAGGAAAGCGCCGCGTAATCGCCCTGTCGCTGCGGCATGCCGCAGCGACAGCCTTTCAGCCGTGATATCCGCTTTTAGTCGCCAGCGCCTGCTGGAGCGACGCGTCCACCAGATAATAGATCTGCGAATCCTTCAACCCGCCATCGAGATAGAGCGTACTCCAGTGCGTTTTATTCAGGTGCGCGCTGGGAAAGACATCTTCATGCTGCTCGCGCAGCAGTTCAGCCAGCGCCGGCGAGGTTTTCAGCGAGACAGCCGGACGCCCTTCCGATTCATGCACCATGGCGAACAGCACGCCGTCAGACTGGATTTGCGTCGCTTTCCAGTCGTTATGGACGCGTTGCTCCGCACCCTCTTTGCTCATGCAGTATGACAGCAGATCGGACGTATTCATGGTTATTCTCCTTGCAGCGTGGCGACAATCCGACGTGAGCCGCCGCGTACGCGATGCTCCCCCAGCCAGATGCCCTGCCACGTACCTAAGACCAGACGCCCACGGCTCACCGGCAGCAGCAGCGACACGCCCAGCAGCGACGATTTGATATGCGCCGGCATATCATCCGCGCCCTCATAATCGTGCTGATAGGGCGCATCCTCCGGCACATGGCGCAGAAAATGCTGCTCCATATCGCTGCGCACCGTGGGATCGCAATTTTCATTCAGAGTGAGGGAAGCGGATGTGTGCTGTAGCAGCAGATGCAGCAGCCCCGTGTTGATTTCACGCAGCGCCGGCAGCTGTTCCACAATCTCATCGGTCACCAGGTGAAAGCCGCGCGCTTTTGCGTTCAGCGAAAGGGTCTGTTGATGCCACATTAGCGTTGCTCCTTGTTTGAATGACTCTGTTAAGTGTGCAGCATGTGACGCAAAGGTAAACCCGCCGGGCGGAAAAAGTCTGCGCGCCGCGTCCGCTAAGGCTTGCCAACTCAGGAAATAAAAAAGGCGGCCTGAGCCGCCTGAGGAGTAAGGCAAAAATTACATCACCGCCGCGAAGGCTTCCGCCACCTGATGCACGTTGCGGCTGTTAAGGCCCGCCAGACACATGCGGCCACTGTGGATCAGGTAGACGCCGAATTCGTCGCGCAGGCGATCAACCTGCTGCGCGCTCAGCCCGGTATAGCTGAACATGCCGCGCTGTTTCAGCAGGTAATCGAAGTTTTTGCCCGGCAGCGCGGTGTTCAACACGGCCACCAGCGCCTGACGCATCTCCAGAATACGCAGACGCATCGCCTCCACTTCCGCCAGCCAGCTCGCCTTCAGCGCCTCGTCGTTCAGTACGCAGGCTACCACCTGCGCGCCGAAGTTCGGCGGCGAGGAGTAGTTGCGGCGCACCGTGGCTTTCAGCTGGCCCTGCACGCGCGCCGCCTCTTCCGCATCGGCGCATACCACCGACAGGCCGCCGACGCGCTCGCCGTAGAGCGAGAAAATCTTTGAGAAGGAGTTGCTGACCAGCGCCGAGATGCCGGCGGCGGCAATAGCGCGGATGGCATAGGCATCCTCCTCCATACCGGCGCCGAATCCCTGATAGGCGATATCAAGGAAAGGGATCAGCTGTCGCGCCTGCAGCACCTCAACCACGCGATCCCACTGTTCATGAGTGAGATCGGCACCGGTCGGGTTATGGCAGCAGGGATGCAGCAGCACCACACTCTGCGCCGGCAGGGTTTGCAGCGTCGCGAGGAAGGCATCGAACTGCACGCCATGCGTGTCGGCGTCATACCAGGGGTAGCTTTGCACCTCAAAACCGGCGCCGGCAAAGATAGCGATATGGTTTTCCCAGGTCGGATCGCTGACCCACACCTGCGACTGCGGAAAATAGCGTTTCAGAAAGTCCGCGCCCACTTTCAGCGCGCCGGAGCCGCCTACCGTCTGGATGGTGGCGATGCGGTTCGCCTGCAGCACCGGATGCTGCGCGCCGAACAGCAGCGGCGCGATCGCCTGGCGGTAACTGGCGAGGCCGTCCATCGGCAGATAGAGCGACGCCTGATGCGGCCCGGCATTCAGGCGTGCTTCCGCTTCCGCCACCGCCTGCAGCTGGGGAATGATCCCCTGCTCGTTGTAGTAGAGGCCAATGCTCAGGTTAACCTTGTGCGCCCGCGGATCCTGTTTGAAGGTTTCCATCAGGGTAAGTATCGGATCGCCAGCGTAGGCATCAACGTTCTGAAACACGGTGAATCTCCATAATAAAAGGTAAAGGGGCAAAGCGGCGCAGGTCAGACGGCGTAGCGGCCAGGCCGATGGTTCAGCGCAATGATCAGGTTAAGGAGCAGCGCGCCGGCAACAGAGGCCGCCAGCATCGGCGCGGAGACCACAAACAGCGAGGCCAGCACCACGCCGCTGTCTACCGCCATCTGCAGTTTCCCGGCGCGAATGCCGAAGCGATCCTGCAGCCACAGCGCCAGAATATTGATGCCGCCCAGGCTCGCCTTATGGCGAAACAACACTATAAACCCAACACCCATCATCACGTTACCGAACAGTGTCGCATAAAACGGATTCAGCGCGTCAAAGTGCATAAACAGCGGGTGCAGCCGGGTGAAGATCGACACCAGCGCCACCGCGCAAAAGGTTTTGAGGGTAAAGGCCCAGCCCATGCGTTTGACCGCCAGCCAGTAGAACGGCAGGTTAATGACGAAAAACAGCAGGCCGAACGAGCAGGAAGTGAGATAGCTGAGCAAAAAGGCGATGCCGGCGGTGCTGCCGGTCAGAGCGCCGGCCTGTTTCAGCATCACCACGCCGAACGAGACCATGAGCGTGCCGAACAGGAGCGCCAGCGTATCTTCCAGCAGGGAGTGCGGCACGCGCGCAGGGTGTACGATATTATCCATAAGCCTGATGACCGAAGCGAAAAGCTAACAGGCAGCAAGAATCGCACCATAAACGCAGCGGCCAGCAGGATCTGGCGCGCCGTTCAGATTAAGTGATTGAATTAACATTACTCTTTTCCTGCACACAGCTTGTGCGCGGCAGGACAGGATGATGCACGCTGTATGCGCCCAGGCGTTTTTCCGCACACAGAACAACGCAAAATCCCCGCTGATGCACTTATTTTGTGCATTATGCACTTTTAACGTGCAGCGCCGGGGCGATGGTGACGCCATTCTCCTTCAGTCGTTCTAGTACCACAGAGGTTTTTACATGCGCCACGCTGCGGTGACCTGCCACCAGCTGGCTTATCAGCGCGCTCAGCTCTGCCAGGCTGGCGACCGCCACCTTCAGCAGATAATCAGCGTCGCCGGTGGTTTTGTAGGCGTCGACGATGGCGCTCTGCTCCGCCACCATACGGTGAAAGCTGGTGACGTAATCGCTGGTGTGGTTAAGCAGGCGCACCTCAATCAGGCCGATCATGCTCAGGTTGACCGCCTCGGGCGAGACGCGGGCGTGATAGCCGAGGATCAGGTTGGCCTGTTCAAGGTTGATGCGCCGGCGGGAACACTGCGAGGCGGAGAGCCCGACCAGATCGCTCAGCTCCTGGTTGGTTAGCCGGCCGTTTTCCTGCAGCAGCGTCAATATCTTCAGGTCGTAATCGTCAATCTGTGTCATGGCGTTTTGCCGCTCTCTGCGCTGAAATCGTTACAGATATGCGCAAGAGCGACAAATGTCCAACACAATTTTATGATGACGCCGGCGGGATGCACGCAACGTGCGGGCTACTCATCGTCGTATTGCGGCCCGGCATAGTTGTCAAAACGCGACCACTGGCCGTTAAAGGTGAGACGCACGGTACCGATCGGGCCGTTACGCTGCTTACCGATGATGATTTCGGCGATGCCTTTCAGATCGCTATTTTCGTGATAGACCTCATCACGGTAGATAAACATGATCAGGTCGGCATCCTGCTCGATTGAGCCTGATTCACGCAGATCGGAGTTGACCGGGCGTTTATCGGCACGCTGCTCCAGCGAGCGGTTAAGCTGCGACAACGCCACTACCGGCACGTTCAGCTCTTTCGCCAGCGCCTTCAGCGAGCGGGAGATTTCAGCGATCTCCAGCGTACGGTTGTCGGAGAGCGACGGCACACGCATCAGCTGCAGGTAGTCGATCATGATCATGCTCAGGCCGCCGCACTCGCGGAACACGCGACGCGCGCGCGAACGCACCTCAGTCGGCGTCAGGCCGGAGGAGTCATCGATAAAGATATTCTTTTTCTCCAGCAGGATACCCATGGTGCCGGAGATGCGCGCCCAGTCCTCATCATCGAGCTGGCCGGTACGGATACGCGTCTGATCAACGCGCGACAGCGAAGCCAGCATACGCATCATAATCTGCTCGCTGGGCATCTCCAGACTGAAGATCAGCACCGGTTTCTCCTGCAGCATCGCGGCGTTTTCGCACAGGTTCATGGCGAATGTGGTTTTACCCATCGACGGACGCGCGGCGACGATAATCAAATCGGAGCCCTGCAGGCCTGCGGTTTTCTTGTTGAGATCCTGATAGCCGGTATCGACACCAGTAACGCCGTCGTGCGGCGTCTGATAGAGCGATTCGATACGCGACACGGTCGCTTCGAGGATCTGTTCGATATTTTTCGGGCCTTCATCTTTATTGGCGCGCTGTTCAGCGATTTTAAAGACGTTTGATTCCGCGAAGTCGAGCAGATCTTCGCTGCTGCGCCCCTGCGGATCATAGCCGGCGTCGGCGATCTGGTTGGCGACAGCGATCATTTCGCGCACGACCGCGCGTTCGCGCACGATGTCGGCATAGGCGTTAATGTTCGCCGCACTGGGGGTGTTTTTCGACAGCTCCGCCAGGTAGGCGAAGCCGCCGACCATATCCAGCTCGCCACGCTGCTCCAGCGAATCCGAAAGGGTGATCAGGTCGATGGGCTGGCTGGCTTCCAGCAGCCGCTGCATTTCACTGAATATCAGACGATGAGGGCGGCTGTAAAAGTCTTCGGCCACTACGCGCTCTGAAACGTTGTCCCAGCGCTCGTTGTCCAGCATCAACCCGCCCAGCACCGACTGCTCCGCTTCCAGCGAATGGGGCGGCAATTTCAGCCCTTCTACCTGGCGATCGCGAACCTCGTTGGATTTGTTGGTGGGTTTATTTCCTGCCATAGTGAATGCAATACCGAATGTGTGAGTGACGCGCAAGTATACCTGTTTTTTACCGCTTTTACGCCCGTCCGGCGTGAAATCCGGCCGTCGGAAACCACAAGGAGCAGAGATGGCAAAACGTATTCAGATAGCCCGCCACGGCGGCCCCGAGGTACTGCAGTGGGTCGATTTCAATCCCAGCGAGCCGGGCGAATATGAGGTGCAGGTGGAGAACAAAGCCATCGGCATCAACTATATCGATACCTACGTGCGCAGCGGCCTCTATCCGGTGACGTCGCTGCCGTCCGGCATCGGCTCCGAGGCGGCGGGCGTGGTAGTGAAAACCGGCCGCGGCGTCACTGCCGTCAGGCCGGGCGATCGCGTGGTTTACGCGCAGGCGCCGCTGGGCGCCTATAGCGAAATTCACAATGTGCATCAGGATAAAATCGCCCTGCTGCCGGACGCCATCTCCTTCGAGCAGGCAGCGGCGTCATTTTTAAAGGGGCTGACGGTACACTATCTGCTGCGCCAGACTTATGAAGTGCAGCCTGACGAAACCTTTCTGTTCCACGCGGCAGCGGGTGGCGTCGGCCTGATCGCCTGTCAGTGGGCAAAGGCGCTGGGCGCGCATCTGATCGGCACGGTCGGCTCGGCGGAGAAAGCGCAGCTGGCGAAGGATCACGGCGCCTGGGCGACCATTAACTATCAGCAAGAGGAGATCGCGCAGCGCGTCAGCGAACTGACCGGCGGCAAGAAAGTGCGCGTGGTATATGACTCGGTAGGGAAAGCGACATGGGAAGCGTCGCTTGACTGCTTACAGCGGCGCGGTCTGATGGTGAGCTTCGGCAACGCTTCCGGCCCGGTGACCGGCGTGGACCTGGCGATCCTTAATCAGAAAGGGTCGCTCTACCTGACGCGCCCTTCCCTGAATGGCTATATCACTACGCGCGACGAGCTTCAGCGTGCCGCCAACGATCTCTTCTCAATGATCGCCAGCGGCGCGATCAAAGTGAACGTTGAGGAAGATCAGCGTTTCCCGCTGCAGGAGGCGCAGCGCGCCCATACCACGCTGGAAAGCCGCGCGACGCATGGTTCCAGCCTGCTGATCCCGTAGCCGTTCAGGCAAAAAAAGAGGGCTTCCCGCAGGAAGCCCCTTTTTCTTTTTTATCATTCGCACTGTTGTAGAGTACAGCGGCGATGGATTATTTCGACTCAACGGAAAACAGTCTGGCAGAATTCATAAGTAAAAAATATGTTTAATTGCGAAAAACAGCTAAGCAAAACGTCACTCTGTGATCCAGCCCGCATCCTGCCCCTCGGTTCCCGCTCAACTCTTTGATAGCTAACTATCAATTTTCAAATTGATTGCATTCTTACTTATGTCGGGCAGAAAAAAACCTGCACGTCGCCGCGCAGGTTTTAACATTTTTAAAACAAATCAGGCGGTAACGGCGATCTTGTCGGCGACCAGCGCCAGCGCTTTCTCCACCACGTCAATGCCGGCCCCCGGCTTATGCGCGTTCTCGCTCAGGTAGCGACGCCACTGACGCGCGCCAGGAATGCCCTGGAACAGCCCCAGCATATGACGGGTAATGTGGCCGAGATAAGTGCCCTGCGCCAGCTCGCGCTCAATATAGGGATACATGGCGCGTACGACTGCCACCGTATCGACGTCCGGTGCCTGGCTGCCGAACAGCGTGCGATCGACCTGCGCCAGCAGACCGGGGTTTGATAGGCTTCGCGTCCCATCATCACCCCGTCGAGATGCTGCAGGTGCGTTTGCGCCTCTTCCAGCGACTTCACGCCGCCGTTCAGCGCCAGCGTCAGCTGCGGGAAATCACGCTTCAGCTGATAGACGCGCGGATAGTCCAGCGGCGGAATTTCGCGGTTTTCTTTCGGGCTCAGGCCGGAGAGCCACGCTTTACGCGCATGGATAATAAAAGTATCGCAGCCGCCCTGCTGCGCCACAGTGCCGATAAAATCACACAGGAATTCATAGCTGTCCTGATCATCAATGCCGATACGGGTTTTCACCGTGACCGGAATCGAGACCACATCGCGCATCGCTTTGATACAGTCCGCCACCAGTGCCGCCTCGCCCATCAGACAGGCGCCGAAGCGGCCGTTCTGTACGCGATCGGAAGGACAGCCGACGTTGAGGTTGATCTCATCATAGCCGCGCGCCTGCGCCAGCTGCGCGCACTGTGCCAGCGCCGCCGGATCGCTGCCGCCCAGCTGCAGGGCGACCGGATGCTCCTCTTCGCTATAGGCAAGGTAGTCGCCTTTACCGTGAATAATGGCGCCGGTGGTCACCATTTCGGTATAGAGCAGCGTGTTGCGCGTCAGCTGCCGATGGAAATAGCGGCAGTGACGATCGGTCCAGTCGAGCATCGGCGCGATGGAAAAACGCTGTGCAGAAAACACCGCTTGCTCTGCAGCGATGGTGGGAGTGGATGACGCGTCTTGGGAGTGTTGGCTTTGATGCATTTCTGTACTTTTAAATGGGTTTTGCTGTTTCGGCGCCGACCGCAGAGCGGGATATCGCGTCTCTGCCGGAGTGAATAAAATCTCGCCTACTATAACACAGCGCGGGCCGCGAGGCAGTCATCGTCAGAACCTCTGCGGAGTTTTCGCTTCTCCGCAGTCCTCACAGCGATGGCCTGCCGCTGCGTTCGTAAACTGAAGTTGAACGGGCAAAGCAGGACATTTTCGGTTATGCCCTGCACCTTGCACAAGCTGGCGCTAAGCATCCACAGGCGAGGCCATTAAAAGGGTTTGGCGGCGCTGGCGGGCTGGCGGGGTCGACAATTTTTTGGGTGATGCCTGGCGTGCGGTTTATGCGGTAAAACCTGGCGATGCGATTTATCTCCTGCACGTTTTCCGGCGGGAGTCTTCATCCGGAATCGCCATGGCGAAAGCGGATAGGGATAACATCCGTGAACGACGCAAGGCTGCAGAAAATCCTGCCAAAGGAGCGGAACAGGAGCCACGATATTGAGGGCAATGTTTATGCCGACATTGGTATAAACGATGCTGACAAGATGCAGGTAAAAGCGCAGCTGGCCACCACTATCAGCACAATGATTAAACACCGCGGCCTGACTCAGGCACAGGCAGCAAAAGTGCCGGGGCTGACTCAGCCTAAGCGTTCAAACCTACTGCGCGGGCAATTTCGCGGCATCAGTGAGGCTAAAACGCTGGAGTGCCTTACCCGTCTCGGGCGCGATGTGCAAATCGTGGTGGGGAAACCGCGCGGTACGCCGGGCAGCCTTAACGTGGTATTTGCCGGATAGCTGCGCCGTTTCCGGCGCAGCCTGCATCATCAGAAGGAGAAGCCCAGCTGCGCCATTGCGCCCCAGGTATTGTCTTCGCCCACTGAACCCGCCAGATCGAGGTGAACGCGGTTGTTGAAAGGCGATACGCCAAAACCGGCGCTGACGACATTTTTGTCGTTGGATTTCATATCAGCATGATAACCGCCGCGCAGCTGTAGCCAGTCCAGCACGCGATATTCAACGCCAACGCCCGCATACTGGCTGTCATCCTGCGATTTAAAACGCTTGGTCGGCGTCGCATCTACATCAAGGCTGGCGGTGATCACCTCATTATGCCAGGCGGCGCCGGCGGTCACCAGCGGACGGATCTGGTAGGTGTCCTGATAGCCATTCACCCGCTTGGTGTCGATATCGCGCGGGATCAGGTTCTGCGCGCTCAGGCCAAAGGTCCAGTTCGCGCCAACGTCGGTTGACAGGCCGGCATCCACGTTAAAGCCGGTATCGCTGGTGCGATACTCGCTATCGGTGACGCGATCTTTATCGAAGTTGTAAACCGACGCGCGGTAATTATAGAGCCGGGTCTGCTGCAGTTTAGGCGTTACGCCCACGGAGACCGGCTGCTCGCCGATGTTGAACTGATGAGCGACCGCAATGCCGTAGTCGGCGACGATGGCCGCCACGCCGGTGGCGCTGGAGCGCAGCTGAGTAGGATCGGCTAATGCCGGGAATCCGCCGTTGGCGACGGTATCGAGCAGGTCGATATCGCTTTGCGCCACGTCGGCTTGCAGATGGGCGGTGCCGTAAGCTTTAGCGACAAAGGCAAACGGCAGCGTCTCATTCGGCACGGCCACAACGATAGCCGCGCCGGCGGAGCCATCTGCTTTATTGCCGCGCAGATCGCGCAGCTGGTTAGCCAGATCGCCGGAGGCGGAGCGGATGACAGCAGGCTTAGTCAGAAAATCGATGGGCGTGAAATCCCTGAAGACATCCCGATAATGATTCACCGTATCGGTCACATCATCAATCTTATCAACCATTTTATCTTTATCGCTGAGCTGTACGCCGACGGAAGGCAGGATCACGCTGACGCGATCTTCCGCACGGCCTTTCGTCAGCAGCGCCGGGTTGGATAAAGGCGCGGTGGTATAGTTCGATGAAGCCACCCCGGTACCGCCCATCGCATCGTTACGCGCGTCAAAATAGCTGCCCGCTGCATGGGATGAGAAAGAGGTAAACAGAATTGCGGTTAAGACTGTCGCAGAAGAAAGCTTGAAACATTGAACGGTTTTCGTTGCCATTATCAGACGCCACCAAAAATAAGCTGAAAGTATGTAAGAAATCACTGGGCGAATGATGACCAGTAATTGCCCATTTTATTGCCCTGAACTCAGGGCATTTTCCCCGGCTTATCAGTGAATTGCTGCTTTTATCAGCAGTCTGCGGCTTAACTATTATCTCCCTGGCGGCGCTGTTTTTTGCTGAACCGCTTAAGCCTGATTGAACATTAGC
Organism: Mixta gaviniae; assembly: GCF_002953195.1. Lineage (GTDB taxonomy): Bacteria > Pseudomonadota > Gammaproteobacteria > Enterobacterales > Enterobacteriaceae > Mixta > Mixta gaviniae. The sequence continues at coordinate 4,206,200 of NZ_CP026377.1, forward strand.
TGGATATTAATTCTACTGCAATCAGGAAAGCCGTAATTAAAGGTGGATCTAAGCCCTTTTCGCCCCTTGTGGCGCGCAGCATCGGCGGTATCCGGCGGGAAGTCAGGGAATATAATGCGGCAACTTTCGTTAAATCAGAGGCGATATGACGCTTTTTGGGGGACTTCAGGAAGGAGTCGGCGTTTTTTACTCAACGTGATAAGATAACATCTCAATCGCCCGGAGAAAAATTATGAGCGTATCACCTTCACAACAGATTCTGTCGCAGGCTGAAAAAATCTGTCAGCAACGCAACGTGCGCCTGACGCCGCAGCGTCTGGAGGTGCTGCGTCTGATGAGCGAGCAAAACGGCGCGATCAGCGCCTACGATCTGCTCGACCTGCTGCGCGTCTCTGAACCGCAGGCCAAGCCGCCCACCGTTTATCGCGCGCTGGATTTTCTGCTGGAGCAGGGATTTATTCATCGCGTCGAATCAAATAACAGCTATGTGGTGTGTCATCACTTCGAAGAGCCGCAGCATACTTCAGCGATGCTGATCTGCGATCGCTGCGGCGCGGTAAATGAACAGCATGCGCAGGGCGTGGAATCGATTCTGGAATCGCTGGCGCAGCAGAGCGGCTTTGCGCTGCGCAACAGCGTTATCGAAGCGCACGGACTGTGTGCCGGCTGTAAAGATGTTGAAAGCTGCCAGCATCCTGAGAGTTGCGGCCACGATCATACACTGGTCAGCAAAAAGCGCGGGCGTTGATCGCCGGGCGGTGCCAGCATTAGCTGCGGTAGCGGAAAGAGAGCCACATCAAGCCTAAAGCGAAACTGAAGGTTGCACGGTGCGAAAATGCCCTTGTGGCGCCTTCTTTTTCAGGCCGTGAACAAGCGCAAAAAAAAGCGGAACAAGTACCAAAAAGCGGGTCAATCAGGGGGGAGCGGCACATTCCATGTGCCAGGGGTAGGAGCATCATCCTGAAAGGCTTAAAGCTTACCAACGATGGTCGCGGTTTTGCGTCTCCCAATCGCTCACTTCTTTTTCCGCTTCGTCTTTTGCATAGCCGTAGCGTTCCTGAATCTTACCGACAAGCTGATCGCGTTTACCTTCGATGACGGTCATGTCGTCATCGGTCAGCTTGCCCCATTTTTCCTTCATCTTACCTTTAAACTGTTTCCAGTTACCGCCGGCTTCGTCTCTGTTCATCGTTATTTCCTCTACCTTAGGTGTTAACAGCTTGCAGACTGTCAGCGTCTTACAGGTTGGTGAAAACAGACGCTGATTCCTTGTTTGTCACCCTTTAATGATAGCTGAATGGGGCAATTCTGCCGGCGAAAGCAGTGATATGAACTGAAAACGGGCTTGTGAACCTGCAGATTGCCCTAAAAAACCCGTCAATTCAGGTAATAAGCGTAGCCGCAGATAAATGTGTCAAATCGTGAACCAGCTACCTTTTTGCTGGTGCCGGTGCCATATCCAGCCGAGGGTGACGCCGCGTAACATAAGAAAAACCGTTATCGCCAGCCACAGGCCGTGGTTGCCCGTAGAGGGCAGCGTCAGCAAGGTTAAGGCGAAGCCCAGCGCCGCCAGCGCCATGCTGTTGCGCATTTCGCGCCCGCGCGTCGCGCCGATAAACATGCCGTCCAGCAGGTAGCACCAGACGCCGACCAGCGGCAGCAACATCTGCCACGGCAGATAACGATCCGCCTGCGCCTGCAGCGTCGGCAGCGAGGTCAGCAACGCGACCAGATCCCTGCCCCATAGCGCATAAGCGCAGGCGAACAGCAGCGCCACCAGTCCTGCCTGCCGACAGGCCGCCAGCCAGACTCGCCGTAACTTATCGACATCTTGCGCGCCGAACGCTTCACCGGAAACCGCCTCCACCGCATAGGCGAAACCATCCAGCGCGTAGGCGGTGAACGTAAGAAACATCAGCAGTACAGCGTTAACCGCGACGATATCGCTCCCCATGCGCGCGCCCAGGACGGTAACCGACGCAAAGCAGAGCTGCAGCAGCAGCGAGCGCAGCATAATGTCGCGGTTGAGGCGCAGCAGACGGCGCATATCGCCGCGCAGCCCCTGCTTCAGCTGCAAGAAGGTGATATGCCGCAACCGCAGCAGATGCCACACCATGCCCAGCCCGACCGCCAGCGTAACGTATTCCGCAATCGCGGTGGCCGCCGCGGCGCCCGCCACGCCCCAGCCGAGGCCGATAACAAACCAAAGATCGAGCAGGATATTCACCAGGTTGCCAACCACCAGCAAAATTACCGGCGCCCGCGCATACTGCACGCCCAACAGCCAGCCGAGGATCACCAGGTTAGCCAGCGTAGCGGGCGCGCTGAGCCAGCGCACCTGGATAAAGCGCTGCGCCTGCTCCAGCACCGCCGGGCTGCCGCCGACCACGCGCGTCGCCAGCGTGCTTAGCGGATCGCGCAGTAGCATAAAGGCCAGCCCGGCGACCACGGCGATCAACAGCGGCTGAACCAGCGCGCGCGCCAGCCCCGCCTTATCGCCGGCGCCAAACGCCTGCGCCGTTAGCCCGGTGGTACTCATACGTAAGAAAAGCAGCAGCATAAACAGGAAGCTGGTCGCGGTCGCGCCCACGGCGACGCCGCCCAGATAGACGGGACTGTCGAGATGGCCGATAACGGCGGTATCAATCAGGCCCAGCAGCGGAACGGTGATATTTGACAGGATCATCGGCAGCGCCAGCCGCCAGAGATGTTTATCAGTTGCAGAGAAGAGGTGCATGGCAATCCGCGAAAAAAGTATGGCGACAGGCCACAGCGGTTATCGCCGGATAAAGAAGAAGGAGGTGGTTCAGTGGCGGCAGCAGGGCCGCCACATCAGTGTCAGAGCCAGTCGCCGTTGCGAATCACGCCGACAGCCAGGCCTTCGATCGTCAGGGTCTGCTGCTGCAGATCGACCACGATAGGCTGAAAATCATTGTTTTCCGGCAGCAGCTGTACAGTGTTGCCCTGTTTTTTCAGGCGTTTAACCGTCACTTCATCATCAATGCGCGCGACGACCACCTGGCCATTGCGCACATCCTGAGTTTTATGCACGGCCAGCAGATCGCCGTCGACGATGCCGATATCTTTCATCGACATACCGCTGACGCGCAGCAGGAAATCAGCATGCGGCTTAAACAGATTAGGATCGACCTGGAAGCGGCTCTCAATATGTTCCTGCGCCAGCAGCGGCTCGCCTGCGGCGACACGGCCAATTAGCGGCAGGCCGCTTTCCTCTTCCGCCATCAGGCGGATACCGCGCGAAGCGCCGGAAACCATTTCGATAACGCCTTTACGCGCCAGCGCTTTCAGGTGTTCTTCTGCGGCATTCGGAGAGCGGAAGCCCAAACGGGAAGCAATTTCCGCACGCGTTGGCGGCATACCCGTTTGGTTAATGTGATCGCGAATCAGGTCATAAACCTGCTGCTGTCGAGCCGTTAAGGTTTTCATCCCGCCCCCTGGTTGTTTATACAGTCGCTGTGAGTATATACAGGTATTGGCGGAATGGAAACCGAATGCTGTGTAAAAAACAACACTTTGTCAAAGCTGGAAGCGCTATCGCAACCAGGCCCAAAGCAGGCTTGCCCAGACAAAAAGGGCCAGTATGATGCTGAGCAGAACCGCCGCGGAGCCCATATCTTTCGCCCGTCCCGCCAGCGGATGAAACTCGCTGCCGATACGGTCGACCACCGCTTCGATAGCGCTGTTAAGGATCTCAACGATAATAATAAGAGCGACCGAACCGATCAGCAGCACGCGGGTTATCGCATCAACATCGAGCCAGCAGGCGACGATGACCGCCACCAGCGCCATCACCGCCTCCTGACGAAAAGCCGCTTCATGCTGCCAGGCGGCGCGCAATCCTTTCCAGGAGTAGCCCGCCGCTTTGATGATGCGCGTCAAGCCCGTTACGTTATTTGCCATGTTCGGGGAACCCTTTGCGATGTTTAACGTCAATGTCAGGGTGCAGCACTAAATGCAACACCACAGATCTTCAATGCGCTTTCTGGTATGCTTGCCGCGCTTTGCTAACAAGAGGCTTCATGTTGTCTATGTCAGGTTGGCGTAAACTTTATTATAAGTTACTGAATTTACCACTTACATTTTTAGTCAAAAGTAAGGCGATTCCGGGCGATCCGGTCGCGGAACTGGGCCTCGATACGTCGCGCCCCATTATGTATGTATTGCCTTATGATTCAAAGGCCGATCTCCTGGCGCTGCGCACCCAGTGCCGCCTGCACGATCTGCCCGATCCGCTGGAGCCGCTGGAGATCGACGGCGCCCTGCTGCCGCGCCATGTGTTTATCCATGACGGGCCGCGCGTTTTCCCCTATTTCGTGCCTAATCAGGAGTCGGTGAAGCTGTTTCACGACTACCTGGACCTGCACCGCAATAATCCCGATCTGGATGTGCAGATGGTGCCGGTTTCGGTGATGTTCGGCCGTGCGCCAGGGCGCGAAGTCCAGGGCGAGCAGACGCCGCATCTGCGCGAGCTGAACGGGGTGCAGAAGTTCTTTGCCGTCCTCTGGCTGGGGCGCGACAGCTTTGTGCGCTTCTCGCCGATGGTATCGCTGCGCCGTATGGCCACCGAACACGGCACCGATAAAACCATCGCGCAGAAACTGGCGCGCGTAGCACGCATCCATTTCGCGCGTCAGCGCCTGGCCGCGGTCGGCCCGCGTCTGCCAATGCGTCACGATCTGTTTAACAAGCTGCTGCAGTCGCAGGCGATCGCCAAAGCGGTAGAGGACGAAGCGCGCAGCAAGAAAATTTCGCAGGAAAAAGCGCAGCAGAACGCCATTGAGCTGATGGAAGAGATCGCCGCCGATTTCTCCTATGAGATGATCCGCCTGACCGACCGCGTGATCGGCTGGACCTGGAGCAAAATCTATCAGGGCATCAACGTCAGCGGCGGCGAGCGTATTCGTCAGCTGGCGCTGGACGGGCACGGGCTGGTTTACGTCCCCTGCCACCGCAGCCATATGGATTATCTGCTGCTCTCTTATGTGCTTTATCATCAGGGGCTGGTGCCGCCGCATATCGCCGCGGGCATCAACCTTAACTTCTGGCCCGCCGGCCCGATTTTCCGCCGCCTTGGCGCGTTCTTTATTCGCCGTACCTTTAAGGGCAATAAGCTCTACTCTACGGTGTTCCGCGAATATCTGGGCGAGCTGTTCAGCCGCGGCTATTCGGTAGAGTATTTCGTCGAAGGCGGGCGCTCGCGTACCGGCCGGCTGCTCGATCCGAAGACCGGCACGCTATCGATGACCATCCAGGCGATGCTGCGCGGCGGCAACCGCCCGATTACCGTGGTACCGGTCTATATCGGCTATGAACACGTAATGGAAGTGGGCACTTACGCGAAAGAGTTGCGCGGCGCGGCGAAAGAGAAAGAAGGCTTTATGCAGATGCTGCGCGGCCTGAGTAAGCTGCGCAATCTGGGCCAGGGCTATGTGAACTTCGGCGAACCGCTGCCGCTGGTGAACTACCTCAACCGTCACGTGCCGGAATGGCGCGACTCGATCGATCCGATCGTGGCGCAGCGTCCGCAGTGGCTGACGCCAGCAGTGAACGATATCGCGCAGCAGATTATGGTGCGCATCAATAACGCCAGCGCCGCTAACGCCATGAACCTCTGCGTCACCGCGCTGCTGGCCTCGCGTCAACGCTCGCTGACGCGCGAACAGCTGCTGGAGCAGCTGGAGTGCTATCTCGAACTGCTGCGCAACGTGCCTTACGCTTCGGATGCGACCGTGCCGGATATGACGCCGGAAGCGCTGCTGGAACATGCGCTGAACATGAACAAGTTCGAGACGGAGAAGGATAATATCGGCGATATCATCATCCTGCCGCGTGAGCAGGCGGTGCTGATGACCTACTACCGCAACAACGTTCATCATATGCTGGTGATGCCGTCGCTGATCGCCGCTATCGTTCAGCAGCATAACGCCATCTCTGCGGAAGAGCTGCTGCGTCAGGTGGCGGTGATCTACCCGCTGCTAAAAAGCGAGCTGTTCCTGCGCTGGGATAAAGAAGAATTGCCTGAACTGCTGCAGGCGCTGACGGCGGAACTGGCGCGCCAGCAGCTGATTGCGATCGACGGCGAGATGATAAGCCTGAATGCCGGACGTTTCCGCACGCTGCAGCTATTGGCGGCGGGCATGCGCGAAACGCTGCAGCGCTATGCGATCACCTTCTCTATCCTCAGCGCCAACCCGGCGATTAACCGCGGGTCGCTGGAGAAAGAGAGCCGCACGCTGGCGCAGCGCCTGTCGGTGTTGCACGGTATCAACGCGCCGGAGTTTTTCGATAAAGCGGTATTCTCCACCCTGGTGCTGACGCTGCGTGACGAAGGCTATATCAGCGACACCGGCGACGCCGCGCTGGCGCAGACGCAAAGCACTTCACGCCTGCTGTCGGAGCTGATCACCAGCGACGTGCGTCAGACCATTGAAAACGCCGTGGCCCACAGCGGGTCGGCGACGCAAGCGTAAACAAAACGGGCGCCTGAGGCGCCCGTTTTTTCTGTGCAGTTTGATCGCACCGCCGTCACCACTGCGTGAACGGCGGCATATTCAGTGCGATACCGATGAAAATCACCAGGCCGACATAGTTGTTGTTGAGGAACGCCTGAAAACAGCGTTCGCGCTGCCGCCCGGCGATCAGCTTTTGCTGATGTACGAAGAGCGCACCGGCGATCAGCAGCGACCAGTAGAACGCGCCGTCCAGTCCCATACGCACCCCCACCAGCGTCAGCAACAGCAGCGTCGCCAGCTGCAGCAGCCCGATAATGAGCTTATCAAAGCGGCCAAACAGGATGGCCGTCGACTTCACGCCGATTTTTACATCGTCATCACGATCCACCATGGCGTATTGCGTATCGTAGGCCACCGTCCAGCAGATATTGGCGAAAAACAGCAGCCAGGCATTCAGCGGCACGCTGTCGCTAACCGCCGCCCAGCCCATCGGGATCGCCCAGCCGAAGGCGGCGCCCAGTACCACCTGGGGCAGATGGGTATAGCGCTTCATAAAGGGGTAGACCCAGGCGAGCGCCAGCCCGGCGAAAGAGAGCCAGATAGTCAACGCGTTCATGGTCAACACCAGCGCAAACGACACCAGCGCCAGCGCCACAAACAGCACTTTGGCCTCTTTCTCGCTGACTGCGCCGCTGGCCAGCGGCCGCATCTGAGTACGTTTTACGTGACCGTCGATTTTGCGATCGGCGAAATCATTCACTACACAGCCTGCCGCGCGCATAAAAAAGACGCCCAGCACAAACACCAGCAGCACCTGCAGCGGCGGCACCGCCTCGCCCGCCAGCCATAACGCCCAGAGCGTCGGCCAGAGCAGCAGCAGCGAGCCGATCGGTTTATCGATGCGCATCAGGCGGCTCCAGGCCTGCAGCTTCGTCTGCGTCAGCCCTTTTTCTGTATTACTCACGTGATTCTCCTGGGCGGCATTGATAAAGCGGCGCAGCGGGTAAAAAGAGTTCGGTTAACAGCAGCGGTTTGCCCGACAGGCGCAGACGCGAGCGGCGTCCCCACTGCCCTGCGGCGATGCCGGGGTCAATAAAATCGCGCGTCAGGGTTGAAGAAGCAAACAGATAGCGGCCCAGCGGACGGGTGCCGAGCTGGCTCAGCGCCGATTCCGGCCCATTCAACGTGGATTCCGGCACCACCGTGCGGCCCGCCAGCCAGGGTACGCCATCGCCGAAAAGAATAATCTCACGCAGCCAGTAGCGCGGCTCCTGCGGCAGAAACGGCAGCTCCCCGGCGATCTGGTCGGCGGTGACAAAACCTTCATTCAGGGGTTCAACGGTAACGTGCCGGCAGTGGCGTTCAAAACGCTTCGTCATCGAGTCCTTGTCCATCAGCCAGTCCATGACGGCAGCGGAAAGCAGCGGTGACGAAGCGGGAAGCCATTCGATTGCGCGCAGCAGGGAAAGCGCGTGATCCGACATACGGCATCTCCGGTAAAAAAACAGGTGCCATAGTGTAGCGCAGAGCCTCGCGCAGAACACGCGACGCAGTGGAAAAACCCGGCGGTCAGCCAGCGAAAAAGGGTGCGCCAGGGGCGCACCAATCGTCCAGCAAGATCAGCAATATGGGGATGTTATCCCTTGCCTTTCACACTGCTGATAAAGGTCGCGCGGGCCGATGACGAACCCAGGCGTTCCGCCTCGTTCATCAGCTTCAGCGCTTTATCGATATCACCCGCTTTTACTGCCCTGCGGATGCCGTCGTTAAAATATTTTTCCGTGTCGTTCAGCATCGGCTCCGCTTTCGCCGCAGGCGCAGGCGTCGCGACCGGCGCCGGCTGGCTCGTTGCGGCGCTGCCGCCGACGGCTGGCTGGCTGGCCGCCGCGCTGCCGACCACGACCGGTTTGGCGTTGTCAGAGCCGAACAGCTTGCCGATCATAATATTGCCGCTGTTCTGTTCACTCTTCACCTTCAGCGACAGCGTGCCAGTATTAACATGCTGCACCACCGGATCCGGCACGTCAGGAATGGCGTTGCTTGCCCCTTCCGCATACAGCTTGGCCGGGTTGATCATGGTGGAGGTTTGCGCCAGATCGCGCGTGGTGGTGTAGATCAGCAGATAGATCTGTTTTTGTCCCAGCACCGGCGTCAGCTTCATGGTGCCTTCCAGACGGTTGGTGGCGACGATGCCCGGTTTCTGGTAGGTGAAGTAGCTGCTGGGGAAAAAGGCGGCCGGCTGCAGCTGGCTATCCAGTACCAGGACGTTCGGCGCGTAAACCTTGCGATCTTTCATAATGCTGGCAAGGGTAACTTCCAGCGAGCCCTGATCGGCGGGCAGAGCGATAGCGGCGACCGGGCCGCTGATTTGGCCTTCGTTAAGGGCGGCCGATCCGGCGTTCAGGACGATTTCCTGACTGACCGGCGGCGTCAGCGGCAGCCAGGAGAGGCGCTGCAGCTTTGCGGGCGAGACCGATGGCGCGGTGGCCACGTTTTGCGGGTTGACGCTGGTGCTGGCGGCGATGCCGGGCAGCACGGTAAAGCTCAGGGCCGGAAACAGGCAGAGCGCGAGTAGATGTTTTTTCATTTTTTTATCCTCAGGAGAAACCCGCCTCTCTCAGGCAATAGGGAGGCGGGCTAAGGCAGGACTCAGAGCCGACTACGCTCCTTTAACATATCTTCTTACCACCAGGCTTCCATCTGGATGCCGAAGGAGAACTCATCGCTGTCGCCGCGGCTGAAGGTACGCGCGCTGGTATCGCTAAACGCGGTATTGTTGGCGACGCCAGCAACATAGTTGTCGTTGTTGCTATCGCTGGAAGAGTAACCCCATTTCTCATCCCACTTGGCGTAGGTGGCGAACACGCGAATGGCCGGACGCGACCAGATGCTGTCGCCCGCCTGCCACTGCTGGGCCAGGGTAACTTTATACTGACTGTTGCGGTCACCGGTGCGCTGCGACTTGACGTTGTCGTAGCCCGCTTCCAGCAGGGTACTCATGATCGGCGTCCATTTGTACATTGGACGTACGCCCACGGTGTACCAGGTGGTGCCGTTGTTGTTGTCGCGATCCACATCCTGGTACATGCCGACATACATCAGGCTCCAGGTGTCGTTGAAGTCGATGGCGCCGTGGTCAATAACGCGGATCATCGAGCCGTTGTTGTTCTCGGCAGTGCCCGGACGGCCGTTGCGGTTCTGCGTCATGGCGTCAGTGGCGTACTGCACGACAAATTTGTTCAGGCTGGTGCCGTAGAACGTCTGGGTGTGTTCCAGCGTCGCCATCCAGCCGTCGTCGGAGGCGTCTTCATTATTCGGGCTGTAGCCGTCGGTATCGTTGGCGCTGCCGTAGTCAAAGCCCAGCTCCAGCGCGCCGCCAGGGTTCACTTCCATGCCGCCGATGCGCACGTCGAAGATATCGTTGGCGCGATCTTTCGCCTGGCCACGGGTATTGCCGGTTACAAAGGCGGAGGAGCCGCCAGCTTCGCTGCTGCGGGTAGCGGCCAGCGACAGTTTGCCGAAGCCGAGATCGATATCTTCGATACCGCCGCCAGGGCCGGAGATATCCCAGTAGTAGAAGTCGATCATATGCACGTCGTGGCGTTTGTAGTAGCGCTTACCGGCCCAGATGTTGGCCCCCGGCAGCGCATCAAACAGGTTTTTACCCACCACGTTCATCTGACGCACGGCCGGCGAGTCTTCTTCATAGTCGTTCTGCTGCGATACGCTGTAGCCGATCATGCTATCGACGTAGAAGCTTTTCTCGCCCTCTTTCCACACTTCCTGACCCAGCTCAATCTCCGCATAGGTTTCGCATTCGTTGCCGAGACGGTATTTAGAGTTGGCGCCGGTCGCCTGGAAACATTGTTGTTCGCCGCCGCTGCCGGTCCAGCCAATGCCGGAACGGGCATAACCTTTAAAATCCACCGCGCTGGCGTGCGGCGCCACGACTGCGAGGGCCACTGCCACGGCCAGAGGGTACTTAGAGCGCGTTATCATCGCTGTTCTCCTGTTATCTTTCTGCTGTTGTTATGTGTGCTTCTACGCCGGGTTCGCTGTGTAACCGACGGCAGGCGCGTCCATCCTCACGGAACAGATGGCAGCGCTGTGGCGGCAGGCCGATGGCGTATTGGGCACCTTCTTCAACCAGCACCACGTCGTTCTGGCGGTAAACCAGGTTCTGACGCAGCGCAGGAATTTGGATATGGATTTGCGTTTCATGACCGAGCTGTTCGACCACCTGCACCGTGCCCTGCAGCGTGACATCCGCCACCTCGCTGGGCAGCAGATGTTCCGGGCGGATCCCCAGCGACATGTTGGCACCGGGCTGCACGTCGGTACTGTCGACCGGCAGCCAGACCTGCTGGCGATTGGGGAGTTCCACCTGCACCTGATCGATGGCGGTGGCGGTCACCTTGACCGGCAGGAAGTTCATTTTCGGCGAGCCGATAAAGCCGGCGACAAAGCGGTTAGCGGGATAGTGATACAGCTCCAGCGGCTTGCCGACCTGCGCGATGCGCCCCCTTCCAGCACCACAATCTTGTCCGCCAGCGTCATCGCTTCGACCTGATCGTGAGTGACGTAAATCATGGTGCGCTGCAGGCGCTTATGCAGACGGGAAATTTCGATGCGCATCTGTACGCGTAGCGCGGCGTCGAGGTTGGAGAGCGGCTCATCCAGCAGGAAGACCTGCGGCTCAGCCACCAGGGTGCGCCCGATGGCCACGCGCTGACGCTGTCCGCCGGAGAGCGCTTTCGGCTGCCGGTCAAGCAGGTGCGCCAGCTGCAGCACTTCCGCCACCTGGGAAACGCGCTGTTGGATTTCGCTTTTGCTGACGCCGGCCAGCTTCAGGCCGAACGACATATTGTCCGCCACCGTCAGATGGGGATAGAGCGCATAGGACTGAAACACCATACCGATGCCGCGCTCTGCTGGCGGCACCTCGTTCATGCGCTTGCCGCCGATGCTCAGCTCGCCGGAGGTGATATCTTCCAGGCCAGCGATCATGCGCAGCAGCGTCGATTTGCCGCAGCCTGAGGGCCCGACAAATACCACGAACTCGCCTTCAGCAATGGTCAGGTTGATATCTTTCGATACCACGACATCGCCCCAGGATTTGGTGACCTCTTTCAGCACCACATTCGACATGGGTTTCTCCCGTCTCGTCACGACTTCCTTTGAATGGCAGGGAGTGTGCGCGAAGGCCGGGGAGGAAAAATCCTCCACCGTTCGCTTTTTTACGGGGGAGGAGGCAGGAGGATGAGTCAGGCGGCCGCCGGGGTATCTGAGGCTCACTACAGGCTTTTTCGTGATCGAAACGGCAGGAAAAGGGGCTGTTTTTTGTGTTCCAACACGCAGAAAGCGGCAAAAAAGCCACAGGGATCACACTTATTAACGGCGGGGCGTAGAAACAGGGAGGATGAGTCAGCCGTCGCTTATCAGCAGACTTCTGCCTAACGACAACCACTCACGTTTAGAGGTAAGGGAAATGTCAAAGTTCAAACTAAATGGCAAAACGCTGTTGTTATGCGCCCTGACCGCCGCGCTGCTGCCCGGCGCGGCGCTGGCGAAAATCGAAGAAGGCAAGCTGGTCATCTGGATCAATGGCGATAAGGGCTATAACGGCCTCGCGGAAGTGGGCAAGAAGTTTGAGCAGGATACCGGGATCAAGGTAACTATCGAGCATCCCGATAAGCTGGAAGAGAAGTACCCGCAGGTGGCGGCCACCGGCGACGGCCCGGATATTATCTTCTGGGCGCACGATCGCTTCGGCGGCTACGCGCAGTCCGGCCTGCTGGCGGAAGTGGCGCCGGATAAGGCGCTGCAGGATAAAATCTACCCCTTTACCTGGGACGCGGTGCGCTACAACGGCAAGTTGATCGGCTATCCGGTAGCGGTCGAATCGCTGTCGCTGATTTATAACAAAGATCTGCTGCCCAATCCGCCGAAAAGCTGGGAAGAGATCCCGGCGCTGGATAAACAGCTACGCGCCAAAGGCAAAAGCGCCATTATGTTTAACCTGCAGGAGCCCTATTTCACCTGGCCATTAATCGCGGCCAACGGCGGCTATGCGTTTAAGAAAGAGAACGGCAGCTATAACATCAAAGATGTCGGCGTGAATAATGCGGGTTCGCAGGAAGGCCTGACGTTTCTGGTTGACCTGATTAAAAATAAACATCTGAATGCGGATACCGATTACGCCATTGCCGAAGCCGCCTTTAATAAAGGCGAAACCGCCATGACCATTAACGGCCCCTGGGCGTGGAATAATATCGAAAGCGCGAAGGTGAATTATGGCGTCACCCTGCTGCCCACCTTTAAAGGCCAACCCTCGAAGCCGTTCGTCGGCGTACTGAGCGCCGGTATCAACGCCGCCAGCCCGAATAAAGAACTGGCGAAAGAGTTTATCGAAAACTACCTGCTGACCGACGACGGCCTGGCGAAAGTCAACGCCGACAAGCCGTTGGGCGCGGTGGCGCTGAAATCGTACCAGGAGAAGCTGGCGAAGGATGAGAAGATCGCCGCCACCATGGAGAACTCGCAGAAAGGCGAAATCATGCCGAACGTGCCGCAAATGTCCGCCTTCTGGTACGCCGAGCGCAGCGCGGTGCTGAACGCCATCAATGGACGTCAGAGCGTGGAAGCGGCGCTGAAAGATGCCGAAGGTCGCCTGACGAAGTAAAGACGTGCTGACTCTGATTCTGGCCACAGGCGGCGGTGTCGTTTGCTGGCCTTTTCGTCTCGTTTTGACGGCGGGCGCGCCCCGCCCTCTCTTTTCATCTGTCGCAGAAGGATCCTGAAATGGCAAAATCCGCATTGTGGTGGCAGCGTGACGCCCTGAAGTGGCTGGTTCTTGCCCTCTGTGTGTTGATAACCGGCTATCTGGTGGTGTTGATGTACGCGCAGGGCGAATACCTGTTCGCGATTGTCACGCTGATCCTGCTCAGCAGCGGCCTGATTGTCTTTTTCCGCCGCCGCGCCCAGGCGTGGCGCTACGTCTGGCCGGGGCTGGCCGGCATGGTATTGTTCGTGCTGTTTCCGCTGGCCTGCACCATCGCCATCGCCTTTACCAACTACAGCAGCACCAACCAGCTCACCTTCGAGCGCGCGCGCCAGGTGCTGATGGACCGCCAGTTTCAGACCGGCGAAGGTTACGCGTTTTCACTCTGGTCGACGCCGGATAATCAGTGGCGCCTGCTGCTGAACGGTGCGGATAACCAACAGTTTATCTCGCCGCCCTTCTCCCTTGCCGCTAAAGGGGCGCAAACGCTCACGCTGACTGAAACGCAGCAGCCGCCCGCCGGCGAGCGCGCCATGCTGCGCGTCATTACGCAAAACCGTCAGGCGCTTTCCCAACTGACGGCGCGTCTGCCGGACGGTTCGCAGCTGAAGATGAGTTCGCTGCGCCAGTTCTCCGGCACCCAGCCGCGCTACCAGCCTGGCGAAGGGGGCATTCTGACCGACAAGCAGACGGGGCAGGTTTGGTATCCCAATAACGATACCGGTTTCTGGCAGCTGAAAGATGCCAACCAGCAGTGGAGCAGCGAGAAGCTCAGCCCCGGCTATACGGTAGCCGTCGGCTGGAAAAACTTCCTGCGCGTGCTGACCGATCAGGGCATTCAGCAGCCGTTCGTGGCGATTTTTATCTGGACGGTGGTGTTTGCGGCGTTGACGGTGCTACTGACCGTGGCGGTTGGCATGGTGCTGGCCTGTCTGATGCAGTGGGAGGCGCTGAAAGGCCGCGCGGTCTACCGGCTGTTGCTGATCCTGCCTTACGCGGTGCCGGCATTTATCTCTATCCTGATCTTTAAGGGGCTGTTTAACCAGAGCTTCGGCGAGATCAACATCATGCTGGAGAGCCTGTTCGGCATTAAACCCGCCTGGTTTAGCGACCCGGTGATGGCGCGCACCATGCTGGTTATCGTCAATACCTGGCTGGGCTACCCCTACATGATGATTTTGTGTATGGGGCTGCTGAAAGCGATTCCGGACGATCTCTACGAGGCTTCGGCGCTGGATGGCGCGACGCCGCTGCAAAACTTCTTCCGTATTACGCTGCCGCTGCTGATCAAGCCGCTGACGCCGCTGATGATCGCCAGCTTTGCGTTCAACTTTAATAACTTCGTGCTGATCCTGCTGTTGACTGACGGCGGACCGGACCGGCTGGGCACCACCACCCCGGCAGGCTACACCGATTTGCTGGTGAGCTACACCTGGCGCATCGCCTTTGAAGGCGGCGGCGGACAAGATTTTGGCCTGGCGGCCGCCATCGCCACGCTGATCTTCCTGCTGGTCGGCGCGCTGGCGCTGTTTAACCTGCGCTTCACCCGCATTAAAACTGAGTAAGGAGCGACCTATGGCGATGGTAAAACCGAAATCACAAAAGCTGCGCCTGGCGCTGACGCATCTGCTGCTGCTCGGCTTTCTGGTGCTGATTATGTATCCACTGTTGATGGTGTTCGCTATCTCGCTGCGCCCCGGCAACTATGCGATCGGCAGTCTGCTGCCGGACCATATCTCCTGGGACCACTGGAAGCTGGCGCTCGGCTTCTCCGTAACCCATGAAAACGGCAGCGTCACCCCGCCGCCGTTTCCGGTACTGCTGTGGCTGTGGAACTCGGTAAAAGTGGCGGCGATCACTGCCGTTGGGATTGTTGCGCTTTCGACAACCTGTGCCTATGCTTTTGCCCGTATGCGCTTTCGCGGTAAAGCGACGCTGTTGAAAGGAATGCTTATCTTTCAGATGTTTCCAGCTGTCCTTTCGCTGGTGGCGCTTTATGCTCTGTTCGATCGTTTGGGGCAGTACATCCCTTTTATCGGCCTGAATACCCATGCCGGCTTGATCTTCGCCTACCTGGGCGGCATCGCGCTGCATGTCTGGACGATTAAGGGCTATTTCGAAACCATTGACGGTTCGCTGGAAGAAGCAGCGGCGCTGGACGGCGCGACGCCATGGCAGGCTTTCCGCCTGATCCTGTTGCCGCTCTCCGTGCCGATCCTCGCCGTGGTGTTTATTCTGTCTTTTATCGCCGCCGTTACCGAAGTGCCCGTCGCCTCGCTGCTGCTGCGCGACGTCAACAGCTATACGCTGGCGGTAGGGATGCAGCAGTACCTGAATCCGCAGAACTATCTGTGGGGCGATTTTGCCGCCGCGGCGGTGCTGTCGGCGCTGCCGATTACGCTGGTGTTCCTGCTGGCGCAGCGCTGGCTGGTCAGCGGGCTGACCGCCGGGGTGTGAAAGGTTAATCGACGTTTTTGTTGCCATTGTTGCCTTTGTTGTTATTGCCACTGCTAAGTTGTTCCCTGTGTTTATATTCAGGCGGCCATTGGGCCGCCTTTTTTTTATTCGCGTTTTAGCCGGTTGCTGTTGGCCAGCCAGAGCGTCACCACCAGAATCAAAATAGCGGCGGAGTAACAGAGCGTGTCGAACGGATTTTTATGGTCGACGACGATCAGACGAATAATCGCCGTAATGCCGATATAGACAAAATAGCGCAGGGGAAAGTGATAGCCCGACTGGAAATACTTCACCACCAGCGCGATAAATTCAAAATAGAGGAACCAGATAACGATCCCTTCCACCAGCAAATAGGCGGAGGCCGCCTCGCCGGTATTCAGTAATACGTTAGCCAGATGGATGGTCTCTTTTCCCAGAAAGACGATCAGAATAACCGCCAGAATAAGCAGGCCCACGTTCAATACCCACTGCAGAACAGCGGCAATTACTTTTCCACTCATCATTGTTGTTACCTTTTAGCGCCGCCTGCGCGTCGGCAGGCCGTCCGGATATCATGACAGAATGTGATGAAGTTCACAGTATAATGGCAGCAAAATAAAAACGCCCCGGCGAATGCCAGGGCGTGGAGCGAAGCCTTTGCCGCTGCGCTGTCAGCGGAAATGGATATCGCGATCGCTGGTCATATCATACAGCTGATATTTGCGGCCCAGCATCTGTCCGCCGTCGCGCGTCAGCGGCGTCCAGTTCACCTGCGCACGGCCGCGGTTGTGGGTAACGGTAAAGAGATCCATCGGCACCGAGATATAGAAACCTTTGGTGAAATCCCCTTCGCCATACTCATCACCGGAGACGTCCGTCAGGGTGGCGTAGGCGCCGACGGTCACGCCGCTATCGAAGCGTTTCGAAACGTCGATGGTGCCGCCCTTATCTTTCGCCAGGTACTGGCCAACGCTCATTTTCACCAGCACATCATCCATAAAGCCCGGCTGCCAGTAGGCGGTGAGATGCCCGGTCGGCGCTTTATAGCGGGTGAACTTCATCATGTTGTCCCAGTCGCGCTGCTTCACATAATTGGCGTCCGCGCCGATCGCCCAGTTGCTGTCCAGCGGACGGTACAGGACTTCCGCGCCGACGCCGCCGTACATGGTTTCCAGGTAGCCGCCATACATCTGGCCATAGAACCCGTTGCCCAGGTACTGGAACCAGTTCGCCTGCAGGTTATTGACGTAGACGTTGTTTTTTACGTAGTCGCGAATATGGGTGCGCACGCGCGGCAGCGACGAGTCGATAGGACGGCCGTCGTAGTTGAACTTATCGTAGTTGTTGGCGATGTTGGCGAAGACGCCGCCGCCCACCAGCAGATGCTGCGTCAGCCAGTAATCGGCGCTGCCGTTGATGCCCGCCTGATACATGTAGAAGCTTTCCGGGCCGCCAACCGACTGGTTCAGCACCGGCGAGAGGCCGTAGCTGAAGCGATCTTTTTCGATGTAATAGCCCTGCTCGGTTTTGCCCGGATCGACCGGATTGACGCGGCGCTGCGCCAGCGGCTGCTCGTGCCCCAGCGGATAGCCGTCGAGCTGTTGGCGCAGGCTGCTGACGCGGGTTTCGGTCGTCACCTGCGGCAGGTTATAGCGCGTCTGGGTGACGCGCAGCGTATCGATATTCTCCGGCAGGTTATTCATCAGGATAATATTGGCGCGATCGACCCCTTCCTGGGTGTCGCGATATTTATACTGTTCGCCGGTGACGTAGAGCGTACGGTCTTTGATCTGCAGCTTCGGCGCATCCAGCCCGGCGTTGTATTTCAGCGCCGTCAGCTGATTGGCCACGACCGTATGCTGCAGGATTTCCGGCTGCGGCTCCGGCTGCCAGGCGGGTTTCGGGCTATCAAGGTGATGGGTGCTGAGATCGTTGAAGTTGGTGCGCAGCGTAAAGCCGAAGGTAAAGGTGTTGCCGCGCTGATAGCCGGCATTGATATCGGCCCAGTCGGTAAGGCGGTAGACCGCGCCGACGTTCACTTTGCTACGCTGCGTCAGGCGGCCAGCGTAATCGCCCTGATAATCGTTGCCCTCATACTCCAGCTTCAGGCGCAGCGGCTGCCACGGCGTCTGGTACTCCACGCCGCCGAAGATCGCCGCCGGGCCTTTGAACAGCTCGTCGCCGTTCACCGATCCCGCGGATCCGAATCCGCCGCGGCGGTGGCAGAACTTATCGTCATAGCTGCAGAACGGGTTTTTAATGTTGCCGCTGTTACCGAGATAGCCCCAGCCGATGCCGAGGGTGAAGTCGAGCGGCCCCCAAGCTTTGCTGGCGACCAGGTATTCGCTGTCGAACAGCCCGGTGCCGCCCAGGTCGCGCGTGCCGACGGCCACTTCCGGCAGCCAGTAGCCTTCCTGCCAGAGGCGCAGCTTCAGATCGAACGCTTTATCTTTATAGCTCTGCTCGCCGCTGAAGCTTTCGACATTACTGTAGCGACGCGTGCGCACGTCGGTGTAGCGCACGGTGGTTTCCAGCCAGGGGAACAGCATCAGCGAAGCGGAATAGAAACGATACTGATCGTTATTACGATAGTTAAGGCTGAACTCTCCCTCTTTCGCCATGCGCGCGGTCGGCACCTGCATCAGGCCGACGCCGCCGAAATCTGACTGGGAAGGACCGACGGGCGCGGCCCAGGTCGCAGCCTGCGCCTGGCAGGCAACCGAGACGGAAACAGCCAGCAGGCTGAGTAGCGTATGTTTTTTCATCAGTCAGGGATCCGGTGCGTCAAAACAGAGATAATGTGCTGGTTAAGATCGCGCAGCTCATCCGGCAGCGCCCAGCGGGAGAAGCCAAGGTAGATGGTGCTGCCGGGCGCCACTTCCACATGACGATGGTTCCAGTACGCTATCGGCACCGCCTGAGTGGCGCCGTCCGGCCCAATCACTGTCGCCACGTTGCGCTCCGCGCCGCTCAGACGCGCATGGCCCACCAGGTAGTCGCGCACGTCGCGTCCCGGCTGCCAGGCGGTTTTACCGCCGCCGCTGATAGCGCCGGCCAGCGTAACGGTGTCGGGGCGTTGCAGGGTATAGACGCGGTAGTCCCCTTCGAGGCGGCGGTTCGCCTCCGGACGCACGCTTATCCAGTCGGGATCGAGCGAGGTGAATTGCCTTCCGGTCACCCGCACCGTGGCGAGCTGCTGTGCTACTGTCGCGATCGCTGCCGCGCGATCGCCCTCTTCGCTCGCTGCCCAGGCGCGCAGGCGCGCCAGCGTTTGCTGATAATCCCGCTCCGCCGCGGCGCTCGCCAGCGGCTCCGCGATCACCGTACCGGGCCACCAGGTGCGCTGCGCCAGCGCCGGGCTGGCCACCAGCTGCGCCAGATCCCGGGCATGGCTGACCACCGCCTGCTGCTGGCTGCCGGGGTAGTAAATGGTCACCTGGCTATCCGCCAGCGCATTCAGTGAGAGGCAGGCTGCAAGGCCCGCTAAAAAAAGCGTTTTTTTCATGATTTGGCAGGCTTCAGAATGGTGATATCGACCGGCAGCGTTCCCGCGCCAATGCTTTGCGCGCTCTGGCGCACTTCGCCGCTGATGGCGTCAAGCCAGAAGGTGTTTTGCCAGCGGGCGCCGACGGCGTCGATAGCCACCTCTTCATGCCAGACGCGGCAGGCGACGCGCTTTCCGGCCAGCGTCAGTACCGTATCGTTATCGCGGCTGAAGCGGGAGATGGCGACGCCGGAACGCAGCTGACCGTTTTCGGTCCAGCTCAGCAACCGCGTCCAGCTGGCGCCGTCGCGCAGGCTCAGCGGCTGCGCCAGCGGATCCTGGTCAAGGTTGCCGGTTTCCAGCAGGTTGTCGCTCAGGCCCAGGGTTTTCA